>JBAXUS010000509.1:0-1782 GCA_037129555.1 Planctomycetota bacterium | reverse complement strand
TCTATATTATCGGCACTTCATGCTTACCGCTTTAACTGTGCGCGAGTCAATAATGTCAGGGGGCTTTGGATGGGAACGTTCAAAGCCTCCTTTTGCAAAATACGAAAGCGCGTGAATAAGTCGGTAAACTGTAGTAAGGTTCGTGACACACATGTGCATTAACATCGTGTCATCAATTGGTTCTTGTATCGAAATCTGAATGAACATGTGCCTGAATATCGTGTCAGCCACATGAGTATGAAAGCAAATAAGGAACGCATATGAAGACGAACAGCATGGCGACACGTTTCCAAATGATGGCACTTGCGGCGATCATGGCTGCGGGACTCGGAATACTGAGCGCTCCATCGGCGCAGGCGGCGACCGTTCAATTCAGCGTAGCCAGCGAAACGGTTGCTGCACCCGGATCCTTTAGCGTGACCGCCTCATTGACTGGAACACCGAGTTTTGCCGCGGACGCGTCAGCCACAGCCAGCACCTTCGCGTCGGGCCTTGCCAACGCTTACGGTGCCGTGTGCGACGCATCCGGGAATGTGTACGTCTCCAATATAACCGCCGGCAGCTTGTACAAAATCACGCCCGGCGGATCGGTGAGCACATTTGCCACAGGAATGAGTGGTGCGACCAACTTGGCGATTGACGCCTCCGGTAACATTTATGTGCCCAACCACACGGGCGGAACACTCAGCAAGGTGACGCCAGCCGGCGCGGTCAGCACGTTCGCTACCGGCTTCTCCAGTCCGTACGGCGTCGCGCTGGACGCGTCCGGAAATGCGTATGTCACCAACAATGTCACTGGCGTAATCAGCAAAGTCACCCCCGGCGGTTCGGTCAGCACGTTTGCAACCGGCCTCTCGAGCCCAGTTGGAATTGCAATTGATGCAGCAGGAAATCTCTATGTTGCCAACAATACTGCCAGCGGGTCCATCAGTAAAATCACGCCGGGCGGCGTCGTGAGCACCTACGTCTCCGGAATCACTCTGCCGTCCGGGGTTACAGTTGATGCTGCGGGAAACCTGTATTACGCGGCAGGCACGTCGGTGTTTCGAGTGGCACCCGGCGGTGCCCAAACGACTTTATCAACCGGATTCGGCAGTCCGCAAGGTTTGGCCTTTGATCCGTCCGGAAATTTGTTCGTCGCTGATCTTGGTAGTGGTGGCCTGTTGGTCAAGAAGCTCGTTCCCACCACCAGCGTCCCCTTCACGTTGGGTGGCTCAGCCGTCGTCACGACCGATTACACCGGCGTGACCTCCAGCCCCTTATTGCTCTCCGCCAGCCAGCCCACTGCCACGATCACCGGTACGCTCGTCAGCAATCCCGGCGTAAACAAGACACTGACCTTCGCGCTCGGCACACCCACCGCAGCCGCGCTGGGCAATCCGTCGCTCAATACGCTGACGATACTCGAAACACCTACAGTGCAATTCAGTGTGGCCAGCGAAACGGCTTCGAAAGGTGCGGGCACGTTCAGTGTTCAAGCCGTGTTGACCGGAACCCCGAGTTTCCTCACAGGCGCAACACCAAGCAATTCGACGTTCGCCACTGGATTGAGCAATCCGAATGGTCTGGCATTTGATTCGGCGGGCAATCTTTATATCGCTAATCAGACTATCAATACGGTGAGCAAAGTAACACCGGGTGGATCGGTCAGCACGTTCGTGTCCTCTGGATTGAGTACTCCGATTGGTCTGGCATTTGATTCGGCGGGGAATCTTTATGTGCTCAATTTTGGTAACTCTACGGTGAGCAAAGTAACACCGGGCGGTTCGGTCAGCACGTTCG
>JBAXUS010000508.1:0-1796 GCA_037129555.1 Planctomycetota bacterium | reverse complement strand
ATTTGTTTCTATTGGCGGTCAGTTTGGAGTTGCAGAACGCAGGTGTTCCCAGCGCGAGGATCACGAAGGCGCTCCGAATCTTCGATAGGCTGGCACGCGCAAGAAATCTTGCGATGGTCTTCAAGGCAAATGGGCTGTGCGGCGTGATCGCAAGTCTGGCGGAACCGAACCGCCCCGTGATGTTGCATGTCAAGGCGCCGGAGCGGGGCGTACTGTCCATCGAACCGGTCATGTCATTTTTACAAACGGCCGTTCCGCTTCCGATGCCGGCGGAAAGTGGGTTGGGAACGTGCCGCGATACGCGCGGCGTGGACATTTGGCCCGTTCGGGTCACGTTGAATTTGAGTTTCATCTTATCGACGATTCAGCTTCGCTAAATCGTGATTCAGAGGATTGGAATATGCAACCGACCAGCCGTGACGGAAACGCCGAAATCAAACGGGCAACCACGATTCTCAAATTCGAGTTGCCCGCGCTGCCGACACCCCCATCGCCGGGTCACGCGACCGTGATCAATCTTCAATATGAATCCGGGCTCCGTGGTCCGGTGTTGAACTTCAACAATCAAATTTGGTTCAAAATGGACCACGGTTCGAGTTCCTGCAACTTGGATCAAGCGGACGTCATTGCTGACGGGCGCAACACCGAAGTGAAATTCCATTTGCCCATCGGGCTGTTTGGGCATTGGGATTCGCAGACTCAAATGCCCGGATGGCCGCATCGGTCTTGCGTCCAGATCAACCGTTTGAGCGAGACAGTAGCCTATTTCGATCATCGCGTCGCGCTGACTCCTCAGCAGTTTCGCATCATGGCATTCTGCACACAATGGTGTCAGAGTTACAACGACCCCGCACCAGATCATGAAATCCTTGACAATGTTGTGAGTGATGGCTCGGATCTGCGGTTTTTGATTTCAAGAATTCGCCGGGCATTTCGTGAGACCGCTTCTGAATTTTCCGACAAAGCTATCCGGAAAGCGGCCGTTGACCTGGTGGGTGAACTATTCCCGGCGAAGACGCCCGGGATCGGCTACCGCCTTGGACGCATCGAACTTTTCCAATTGAGTTAGTTCAGCAAATCCGCGCGAAAAATTCTCTCTCCAATGCAACAACCCCTGCAACAAGCCACGCAAAAAATCGGGCATACTTCATCTGTCGTACATGATGGAGTATTTGCCGATGAAGCATTTCAATAGGGAAGAACTCGAAAGTTCGTTCAGTGGCTACCCGCCGATCCTTTCCGTGGATCAGGCGGCGGCGCTGCTGCAAATCCCAACCAAAACTATTTACGAATGGTCATCGCAAGGACGGCTGTCGGCTTGCGCGCGGAAGCGCGGCAAGCGGCTGCTGATTCTGCGTGATCGTTTCATTGAGGAATTGTTCCATGGACAAGAATGGTAACGAACGCCCTGCCGTTGTGGCGCTCGTCGCCGCACGGGAGCGCGTTGGAGAAAAAGTTTCGATCTATCTGCGCGGCCAGCGCTGGTGGGCCACTTACATGCACGAAAAACGCCAGCGCCGCGAACCGCTGAACACCACAAACAAAAAGGAAGCACGCCGGAAAGCGATCCAAATTGAAGCGAAGCTCATGGATGGTTCGTTGCGTCCCAAAGTCAAGTTGCCGCTCATCGGCGACGTCATCAGCCAGTATCTCGCCTACCTTAAAGTGGAAGGGCGCCGCGCGTCGACACTCAAGCGCTATACGCCCGAGTTGGAACGCATCCGGAAGTTTGCCGAGGATCAAGGCGTGACGCGTCTCAATGGCATCTCGATCACGCTGCTCGACGAATACCGGGC
>JBAXUS010000507.1:0-1801 GCA_037129555.1 Planctomycetota bacterium | reverse complement strand
CGCGAACGTCAGCACGGCGTGGGAGATCGTGATGTTCCAATGAAGAACGGGTTTCAAATACTCGTACTTCGTCGGATCGGCATAGCGGCGCGGCATGCCGTACGCGCCCATCAGCATCATCAAATTAAAGATCACCATGACCAATGCAAACGAACTAATGACGTGTGCTTTGGCGAGCGACTCGTTCATCATGCGCCCGAACATTTTTGGGAACCAGTAGTAAATCCCACCGAAGATTCCCAGCAACACGGATGCGGCCAGTGTCATGTGGAAGTGTCCGACGACGAAATACGTGTCATGCAAATAGAGGTCGAGCGATTCAGCTGCATTGAAGATTCCGGTCAAGCCTCCGAGCGCGAACACGAGTACCACGCCGAGCGCTGCAAGCATCGGTGACGTCAATCGAATCGCTCCGCGCCACAACGTCGCCAGCCAATTCAAGAAGAAGACCGCGGACGGAATGCTGACCATCACCGTCAATGTCATGAACACACGGCTGAGCTTCGGAGACATGCCAGCCGTGTACATGTGATGCCCCCACACCACACCGCTGATCGCCGTGATCGCGAGCATGGCATAGATCGTGGCTTTGTATCCGAACGCGGGCTTGCGCGAGAAGACAGAGAGCAAATCGCCGACGATGCCCCAGATCGGCAGAATCAAAATGTAGACTTCCGGATGGCCGAAGAACCAGAACAAATGTTGGAAGAGCAGCGGCGTGCTGCCGCCAAACGGAGCAAAGAACGCGGTCCCGGCGAGACGATCCATCAGTAATAAAATCAACGCTGCGGCGACGACGGGAACGAACAGGAGATTCAGTACTGCGCTGAAGAGCAGTCCCCAAATTGTCAGCGGCATGCGGAAGAGTGTCATGCCTTTTGTGCGCATTGTTAGGATTGTGGCGATGTAGTTAATCGCGCCCATCAACGACGACGTGCCGCCCAACGTCAGGCCCAGAATCCAAAATGTCTGTCCGTGGCCTTTCGACATTTCCGGACCGCTGAGCGGAGGATACGACGTCCAACCTGCACCTGCCGGGCCGCCCGGCGCAACCATCGACGCGAGCATGATCAGACCACCGACGAACAGCATCCAGAACGAGATCATGTTCACGCGCGGCATGGCCATGTCACGTGCGCCGATTTGCAGCGGGATCAGATAGTTTCCAAACGCACCAACGAGAATCGGAGTCACCGCGAAGAAGACCATGATCGTGCCGTGCAGCGTGAAGAGCGAGTTGTATTGTTCGGGCAAAACCGCACCGGTCCCGCCGAAGAAAAAGCGTCCCAGCATCGGCAGTGGTTGGTTGGGCGCGGCGAGTTGCCAGCGCATCAACAACGCCATGAATCCGCCCGCGAAGAGAAAAAATATCCCGGCGAACAGGTACTGCAAACCGATCATTTTATGATCGAGCGGGAAGACGTACTTGCTGACAAACGATTGCTCGTGCTCGTGATGACTTGATTCCATTTTTTAAATGCCTCCGGTCTTAAATTCAAAACTGATGATTCAGGACGACTTGCCGCCGAACAGCGGCACCGTATCAACGCGCGAACTTTTTCAGGAAATTATCGCATTCCTCCTGCGTGTTCATGACCCGCATTTTGCCGCCCATTTGTGAATGTTGAGCTCCACATAACTCAGCGCAAACGATTTCGTATTCTCCGGTTTTGCGCGGAGAGAACCAGATATTGGTTTTCATGCCGGGCACGGCGTCTTGCTTGAACCGGATTGCTGCGATGAAGAAGCTGTGGATCACATCCTTGGATCGAATCTCGATCATGACCGGCTTGCCGACCGG
>JBAXUS010000506.1:0-1803 GCA_037129555.1 Planctomycetota bacterium | reverse complement strand
CACCGATGCTGTATTCGACGTTCCTGCTCTGGGTCCTCTCCGAACTCTATGAACAAATGCCCGAAGTCGGCGATCTCGAAAAACCGAAACTCGTCTTCTTCTTCGACGAAGCGCATCTCCTGTTCACCGACGCGCCACCCGCGTTGTTGCAAAAAATCGAGCAAGTCATCCGCCTGATCCGCTCCAAAGGCGTCGGCATTTATTTCGTCACACAAAACCCGCTTGACGTCCCCGACACCGTCCTGGCTCAACTCGGCAACCGCGTACAACACGCGCTACGAGCCTTCTCGCCGCGCGATCAAAAAGCGGTCAAAGTCGCCGCCGAAACGCTGCGCCAAAATCCGAAATTCAACGCGGAAGAAGCCATCATGCAACTCGAAGTTGGCGAAGCCTTGATCTCGTTCCTCGACGAAAAAGGCACCCCCAGCATGGTCGAGCGCGCGTTCGTCCTGCCGCCGAGTTCACGCATCGGACCGGTGACGCAATTTGATCGCCAGAAACTCATCCAGGCATCTGTGATCTATGGCGTCTATGAAAAATCCGTCGACCGCGAATCCGCGTACGAGAAATTGAAAGCTGGCGTAAAGCCCCACGCTTCCGGCGATGCGCCCGTGCAAACCAACACCGGGTCCGCAAACGTCCCAGCCACAACGCCCGGCACAACAGTCACTCCGGAGACGCCCGCCGAACCCGCGGGCCCCAGCATGTGGGATAAAATGAGTGACATGTTCAACGGAGGTTCCAAGCGCGCAGGCATGACCGAGACCATCGCTAAAAGCGTCGCCCGTTCTGCCAGCTCCGAACTCGGACGCACCTTCATGCGCGGCGTGCTCGGTTCGATCTTCGGCGGACGCAAAAAGTAAAAAAAAGAGGCACGGGCTTTTAGCCCGTGCCTCAAATACGGTGTGAATCCTCAATGGACGGACAGACTAAAAACCCGTCCCACTTACTTCCCGCGCAAATCGTAGCACATCAAGCGCGGGGGCGTTCCGGTGAGGTTGTCCTTATGATTCTGGACGACGTACAGCAGCCCCTTGCTCAACACCAACGGCGTCCACGTTTCATTCGCAGCAAACAACCAACTACGCGCGATTTCTTTGAGGCCCTGCGGCGTCAATTGCCAGCACTGTAAATGCCCCGCTTCGCCCAGGCAGAAGAAATGTCCGTCCGCTTCCAACAGCGATCCGCGATAATCGCCGACCGTGATTTCGCGCGTCTTTTTTTCCTGCGTCAAGCGATCCACATACGGCACCGTCTCGGTCCATTTCGGCTGCTCGCGCCACATCTCTTTGCCCGTCTTGACTTCAAAACACGTGATCTGCGAATTCTGATCATGCCGCCCATCGAAGCCATACAGATAGCCATCTTTGTGAACCGCCGTCATAAAATGGATGCCGAATTCATCGCTCTTCCACGCCACCTCCGGCTTAATGCCGGGAAGAATGTTGAGCAACACGCCGCCGGTCTGATACGTCGCAGAAATGAAGACCTGATTCCCAATCACCACCGGGCACGACGCGTTCACCGACTCAAACGATTTGCTGCGCCACGGGAACGTGAAATCGACTTTCCCATTCGCCGGATCAAGGCAAATCAATCCGCCCGTCGGTGGCTTGCTCTTTCCGCCCGCGAATACAAACACGCGCCGCACGCCCTGCACCGTCCCGGCGACTGGCGACGCGTAACTCGGTCCCCAGCCATCCACGTCGTCCACCGGAGCGTTCGACGCCCACGCCATTTTGCCGCTATCTTTATCAAACGCCGCGACACACGGCCCGCCCGGCGCGCCGATGTTGATGATCA
>JBAXUS010000505.1:0-1803 GCA_037129555.1 Planctomycetota bacterium | reverse complement strand
TGATCATCAACATCGGCGCGCCGGGCGGGCCGTGTGTCGCGGCGTTTGATAAAGACAGCGGCAAAATGGCGTGGGCGTCTAACGCTCCGGTGGACGACGTGGATGGATGGGGACCGAGTTATGCGTCGCCTGTTGCCGGGACGGTGCAGGGCGTGCGGCGCGTGTTTGTCTTTGCGGGTGGCAAGAGCAAGCCACCGACGGGCGGACTGATCTGTCTTGATCCGGCGAATGGGAAGGTTGATTTCACGTTCCCGTGGCGCAGCAAATCGTTCGAGTCGGTGAACGCGTCGTGCCCGGTGGTGATCGGGAATCAGGTCTTCATTTCTGCGACGTATCAGACTGGCGGCGTGTTGCTGAATATCCTGCCGGGCATCAAGCCTGATGTGGCGTGGAAGAGCGATGAATTCGGCATCCATTTCATGACGGCGGTTCACAAAGATGGGTATCTGTATGGCTTCGATGGGCGGCATGATCAGAATTCGCAGATCACGTGTTTTGAAGTCAAGACGGGCAAAGAGATGTGGCGCGAGCAGCCGAAATGGACCGAGACGGTGCCGTATGTGGATCGCTTGACGCAGGAAAAAAAGACGCGCGAAATCACGGTCGGCGATTATCGAGGATCACTATTGGAAGCGGACGGGCATTTCTTCTGCTTGGGCGAAGCGGGGCATTTGCAGTGCTGGCAATTGACGCCGCAGGGGCTCAAAGAAATCGCGCGCAGTTGGCTCTTTGCCGCGAACGAAACGTGGACGCCGTTGGTGCTGAGCAAGGGGCTGTTGTACGTCGTCCAGAATCACAAGGACAATCTGACCGGAACGCCCCCGCGCTTGATGTGCTACGACTTGCGCGGGAAGTAAGTAGGACGGGTTTTTAGTCTGTCCGTCCATTGAGGATTCACACCGTATTTGAGGCACGGGCTAAAAGCCCGTGCCTCTTTTTTTTACTTTTTGCGTCCGCCGAAGATCGAGCCGAGGACGCCGCGCATGAAGGAGCGGCCGAGTTCAGAGCTTGCGGAACGGGCGACGCTTTTGGCGATGGTTTCGGCCATGCCTGCGCGCTTGGTGCCGCCGTTGAACATGTCGTTCATTTTGTCCCACATGCTGGGGCCAGCGGGTTCGGCAGGCGTGGTCGGTGAGACTGTGGTGCCGGGCGTTGTGACTGGGACGTTTGCGGACCCGGTGCTGGTTTGCGTGGGCGCTTCGCCGGGAGCGTGAGGTTTCACTCCGGCTTTCAATTTCTCATAGGCTGATTCGCGGTCGACGGCTTTTTCATAAACGCCGTAGATCACTGATGCCTGAATGAGTTTCTGGCGGTCGAATTGCGTCACCGGTCCGATGCGTGAACTGGGCGGCAGAACGAACGCGCGCTCGACCATGCTGGGTGTGCCTTTTTCGTCGAGGAACGAGATCAAGGCTTCGCCGACTTCGAGCTGCATGATGGCTTCTTCCGCGTTGAATTTCGGATTTTGGCGCAGCGTTTCGGCGGCGACTTTGACGGCTTTTTGATCGCGCGGCGAGAACGCTCGGAGCGCGTGTTGCACGCGGTTGCCGAGTTGGGCCAGGACGGTGTCGGGGACGTCGAGCGGGTTTTGTGTAACGAAATAAATGCCGACGCCTTTGGAGCGGATCAGGCGAATGACTTGCTCAATTTTTTGCAACAACGCGGGTGGCGCGTCGGTGAAGAGGAGATGCGCTTCGTCGAAGAAGAAGACGAGTTTCGGTTTTTCGAGATCGCCAACTTCGGGCATCTGTTCATAGAGTTCGGAGAGGACCCAGAGCAGGAACGTCGAATACAGCATCGGTG
>JBAXUS010000504.1:0-1809 GCA_037129555.1 Planctomycetota bacterium | reverse complement strand
ATAATATATTGAGACGCTTGAAACAACGTTGAATGCTCCGATTCCAATTTATGGCGTTCCGTGCGGGAAGAGTCGATCTGCCATCCCATCATGCCGATCATGGAAATGATCGTGACCAAGCCGACTCCCACAAGCAAACGCACCATCCAAAAAATACGTTCTGTCTCCCGAGGGCTATTCACGGCTTGCGCTCCTTTCATCCGATTTCAACAGATCTTTCCATGCTAATGGAACAAATGATCCCGATTTCAGAATGGTGGGCCAGACAGAGTGCGAAGCCTGGTGTTCCCGCGAGTTGAGGCGCATTCCGGCCCCCAAGCCCAATTGAAATTCGCCCAAGCCCTCCAGCGCATCGACAATGGATTCCCGTGTCGGTTCACCCTTTACTCGCTCGAGTGCGAGCGTCAAAATCCGCGACGCGATGTATCCCTCCAGATCACCAAAACTAGGCGCGGATCCTGGTTCAAACGTTTTCAAATCCGCTAGATATTCACGAACAATGGGCAGCGTTTCATCAAGGGGATGTGGTACGACTTGTGTCACAATGACTGTCGCGTCTGTCTGGAGTAGTTCCTTGGCCAACGGCTTGCTTCCGACGAATGAAACATTCAAGAAAATAGGATGAAGATCAGCCTGACAACAAAGCTGAATGAATTTGGCACTCGGCGCGTATGCACCCACCATGACAACCGCGCGCACAGGACGCGCCGACAGGACAACGTCGGCGACCGCATTTTCAACCGCCAGCGTATTGCGTTCGTATCGGACGTGGAGGATTGACCGATCGTCTTTCAAGCCATGTCGTTTCAAGGCTGCGATACTGCCGTTGTAACCCGCATCACCATAACTGTCGCGTTGAGTAAACAGGGCGATGTCCTCCGGTTGGAGTTTTAAATCGCCGAGCAGAGCATCAATCATCGCCCCTGCTTCCTCTGCATAACTGGCTCGATAGTTGATGGCGTAACGATCCGGTGGCTCTTTGCGAAGCACTCCGGCACCGGTATAACCTGCAAAGAATACGGTCTTGTTTTCCTTGACAATTGGTAACGAAACGATGGCTGTCGGAGTACCCACAATGCCTAGGACATGTTCCTGCTCGACCAATTGTCGCATATTCGGAGCCGTCCGCGACGGCTCGTAACCATCGTCCAAAGCAATCAAACGCAAACGCCGGCCGTTGATTCCGCCCGCCCGGTTAATCCGTTCAAAGCCGGTCAACACCCCTTTGCGCATGTCCAGCCCCAAGGTCTGGGCCGGGCCGCTCAGGACGGTTGACATACCAAATACGAGTTCCGCCCCGCCCCGTTCCTGGGTTTCCGAGCCCAGGAGAAGAGGGATGAAGAGGACAAGCGCAAACAATTCAAAACGCTTAAACATCATTGAACTCCTTCTTTGCGGGCGGAGAAGACCAAAACAGCATTGCGACTCACGGACGGTTAGTACCTTCGGGGAACGGCACTGTGGGCGAGTCGAGAACGAGAACCGACTAGCCTGGAACACAACCATTGCGGATCGGTAATATTACGCGCCACGATGGTGATGCTGCCAATTTGCTTCTGTGAATTCAGAAGTGGCGAAATCCCAACCGACAGCCGAATCGGTTCTTGGGCTTTGCTGATTCCGACGGAATTGAAGTTGCCAACACGTTCGCCGCGTATCAGTTTTTCAAACTTGCTTTGGATTTCGGCTCGGTGCACGAAATCGAACAAGTCAAAGACCGAAATGCCCATGGCCTCAATTGTGGAAAAACCAAAAATGGCCTGAGCGCCGAGATTCCAACTAATGACTTTGCTGCCGATTGAATTTCCG
>JBAXUS010000503.1:0-1826 GCA_037129555.1 Planctomycetota bacterium | reverse complement strand
ATCAAATTGAGCCGCGCGAACATCCTTCAGTGTAATTTCAGCAAGTCGCCAGGGGGATTGGGAGGGCATATGAGATTCTCTCAGAGTCGGGTGCCATCTCTGAATATGTCTCGAAGTCAAGGCCAAACTTTCGAAAACTGAATTGGAATCCCACTCATCTCTACGGGTTGACGATCGCCCAGGGGGTTGCGTTCGGAAGCAGGATCCCAATCACGGAGGCAGGTTTCCGGTTTCCCGGCTGGCGTCGGTTGACACCCCTATGGCACCCACGGGCTTGCTGCTTTCCTTCCACGTTCAGTCTCTTCCGGTTGTCCCTTCCTTCACGGCATCGGCTATCCCTCGGCCCGCGCACCTCTGCTCAAGCTTCCGTTTCGCCGAATCTCTCCAGGTCAAAATTCGTCTCCATCTCACGTCCGCCCGTCACCTTCCCGAGCGGCCCATGCCTTCCACCTTCGCGCCCCGCGCGACTGGGAGGGCGACAACCGATCACGCCGGGAACGCGCGTTTCAAATCAAATGTCTCGCCATTATGCACCAACCGCCACACCCCTTCCGCCAATTTCCGCGCCGCCGCCACGATCACTTTCTTTTTGATTTTCTGATGCTTCATCTGCTTTGCAACCCATTTCTTCACCTGCGCCCCCGGCCCTTTTAAGCAACGCAAACAGCCTTGCACCGCCCGCGTGAAGGCCCAGCGCGCCAGCCGACTGCCTTGCCGCGAGATGGTGACCGCCTGCGATTTTCCGCCCGACTCGCGATACGACGGCGTCAACCCCGTCGCTTTCGCATACGCCTTCGCCGAGTGAAAACGCGTCGGCGAGGCCAGTTCGCCGTAAATCAAACCGCCCACAATCGCTTTCATTCCCGGCATCTCCTGCATGATCGCGAGCACTTCCGGAAACGCCTCGCACAGCTTTTTGACGGTCGCATGCCACTTCGAAATCACGGCGCTCATGCTTTCAATCATCGCATACAAATCCCGCAAAGCGTCGCCCCGTCCACCGGCTATCGTATCGATCAGCGCCTTGGCCGTCGCGCGTTTGAGTTTCGATGTATGCCAGCCTTTCGGCAGCTTCTCGCCCAACTGCGCTAAACTCGACCGCACCCGCCGAACCAGGTCCGAACGCATGTCCGTATACGAGCGCAGTTCGCGCCCGGCGATCCGCAGTTCCATCAACTCGCCCTCGGCCACGAACGCTTCAGGCAGCCGCCGTTCGTACAACAAATACGCGAGCCACCACGCGTCGTTGTGATCGTTCTTTTCGCCGCTGTTGGCGATCATGTGGATCTTGGCCGCATGAGCAGCGTGCACCTGTTTGCGTCCCAGCACACGCACCGCCAAATCGAAGACCCACAGAAAACAGCCGCAGGCTTCAAAGACCACTTGAACGTCGCCTTTCGCTTTCCACTCCAGCAGAAGTTTTTCGAGCGCCTCTTTCTGAGACCCTTTCGACCCGATCCGCAGTCCCGCCGCGTCATCACCTTTTTTGTCGAGCACGACGACCTGGATAAAGGACTGATGTAAATCCAAACCGATGGTAAATCCCTTGAAGCCCTTGCCCTTGCGCTGTAAAGTTTTCATTCGCTCTCTCTCCGTTTAATGTGTTTGGGAAACCCTTTCACGAGGCTTAACCCGTATGACCACAACTGGAGAGAGAGCCCTACATATTCACAACATCACTGGTAGGTACCCCTACCAGTGCGGATCGGGTAAAGACATTAACACTCTCGGCAATATCGTCGTCGGCACAATGAAACAAAAGACCGGATTGAAGTTCTACATGGCGCTCCGTGTTCGCACTGGTAGGAGTACCTACCAGTGCCATC
>JBAXUS010000502.1:0-1832 GCA_037129555.1 Planctomycetota bacterium | reverse complement strand
CTGCATTCTACCAAGCCGGCTGAAGCCGGCTCTGGATATTCTTAAATGCTTCAAACCACCACCTGAAGGTGGTGGCAAGCAACGGCCAATGCACCCTCCCGTGCCTCAACTCAGATTCTCCAATGCACCCACGCTGTCGCTGAATTTGTCGAGCTTGAGTCCCATGCGCTGTGCCAGCGAAAGGTAGAGATTGCAGGCGCGTTGATGTTCCGCGGGCAGCGTGCTTGCGTCAATCAAGCGACCGCCTGCACAGCATCATAAAGTTTTCTCTGCATCGTTACCCTCCTTCGGGGTAATTGTGAATAAGTACGGATTCCATCAACCCTCATCAGGCGGAGTTGTCATGTCTCCCGCAGATGCATCACCCCAGCGCAAGGACATGCGTCGCCACACCACGCTGGCTCCCAGCCGTCGCGAATGGTTGCGCGTCGGTGGGCTCGGCGCGTTTGGGTTGAGTCTGTCGTCGTTACTCGCAGCACGCAAAGCGAACGCCGCTCCGAAGCAGGGATCGTTTGGGCGAGCGAAGTCGTGTGTGCTGCTCTTCCTGTCCGGCGGCCCGCCGCAGCATGAAACGTTTGATCCGAAGCCGGATGCGCCGAGCGAAGTTCGCGGCCCGTTCGGTTCAATCGCGACGAGCGTACCCGGCGTGCATGTCAGCGAATTGCTGCCGCTCACAGCCAAGCAGATGCACCGCGTCGCGCTCATTCGTTCCATGACCACGGACATCAACGCACATTCAACGAGCGGGGCGTTCATGCTCAGCGGTTATCTTCCGCCGAGCAAAGAAGAAAATGTTCCGCCCAGCCCTCAAGATTGGCCCAGTATTGCTTCGGTGGTTGGTGCACTAAATCCCAACCCCAAGTCGCCACTCTCATCCGTCATCCTGCCCGAACTGATTTACAACACCGGCAAAATCACATGGCCCTGTCAGACAGGCGGATTCATGGGCGCGGCGTGGCATCCACAAGTGTTGCAATGCGATCCCTCGGCGAAAGAAGTGCGCATCGAGGGCCTGCACTTTTCCGACGGCATGAGCACGCTGCGCTTGGACGAGCGCATGCGTTTGCTCGATCAACTCGACACGCACCGTCAGATTTTTTCCGGTAGTTCTGCCGCCAGTGAGTTCGATGCCATGCACCAGCGAGCGTTCGATTTGTTGCATTCCGAAAAAAGCCGCGCTGCGTTTGACGTGGGTCGCGAACCGGCTGCGATGCGCGAACGTTACGGTCGCAACACATTCGGACAAAGTGTGTTAATGGCGCGTAAACTTGTCGAGTCGGGTGTTCGGCTCGTTCAAGTCAACTGGATCCGCGAGCCGAATGAAACCACCGACAGTCCCATGTGGGACACGCATAAAAACAACGCATCGCGCGCCCGTGACGTGCTCTGTCCGCGCTTTGACCAAGCCTATTCCGCGCTCCTCGACGATCTCGCGAGCCGGGGGTTGTTGGATGAAACGCTGGTGGTTGCGATGGGCGAATTTGGACGCTCTCCCAAGATCAACAAAGATGGTGGCCGCGATCATTGGGGCAATGTGTTCTCCGTTGCACTGGCAGGAGCGGGCATCAACGGCCAAGTCATCGGAGCCAGCGACAAGCTGGGCGGCGTCCCGGCGCATCGCCCCGTGCGCCCGCCCGATCTGGCCGCCACACTTTTTCATCTTCTCGGTATCGATCCGCTCCGAGAATTCCTCGATCCGCTCCAAAGACCCCGGTTGGTTACCGACAGCGGCAAAGCACTTGTTGAGATCGTTGGCGAGTAAAATACGATTCTCAATTCTGTTGCGTTCTGCTGCGCCGGGCAATTGAAATGAGGACGACAAGCACGGTGTA
>JBAXUS010000501.1:0-1835 GCA_037129555.1 Planctomycetota bacterium | reverse complement strand
TAGGGGAATCGGTCATGTTCAATCGAATCGTATTGGCGTCTCTAGCACTTATTTTCGTTCCCGCATGTCTTGCTGAAGAGGCGGATTACGTTCGCGAGAAAGGTATCGCGGTGCTGAAAGAATCGCAGACGAATCCGCGTGCGATTGTCGAGGCGGCGCGACTCTTCATCAAAGCCGCTGAACTGTATAACGCAGCCGGGAATGAAGAAAAGAATGTCGAGATGAATTCGTTCCTGTATTGGTGCAAGAAGAAAATGACGATGGAGGACATCGACGTGTTCACCAAGGGCGGCGAAGGAACGGCCTCGACCAAATTGGACGCCATCGAAAAGCTCGTTCCGACAGTCGAAGAGGCTCAGAAGTATCTTGACCGCGCCGAGAAATTCGCAACGAAAAATCCCGCTGAACATCTTTTGATTGCCATTCGATTTTACGAAGTTGCCGACCGATTCAAAGGTTCAGACGCCGGTATGAAAGCGCTGGACCGCAGTTTGAAAGAACAACTACAAGACAAATCGAGTGGCCCGGCGAAAAACCCATTACCACCCGAAAACGCCCCGGCGACCGTCGACAGCAAGCCCGTTCCATCGGCAGACGAAATCAAGAAGTCCGAAAAGTTGATCAAAGATATTTTGAAAGAGGACTACGCTAAAACCGACGTTCCAGGCCGGCTCGCTCTCGTCGCGAAACTCTTACAGCAGGCTGACGAGAACAAAGGCGACGCCGTATCCGAATACGTGCTGCTTCACGAAGCGCGAGATATTGCAGTGCTTGGCGGCGATTCTGCACTGGCGACTGGCGCACAAAAGCGCCTGCGCGACGCATTCAATATCGACTTTGCCGCGATGCTGATTGATCTTCGGCGGCTCGATGCGAACACCAAAGTGCCGAGCGTAGCCACGGCGCTAGCCACGCTGCTTGCGTTCATATCCGACGACGCACTGGTAGCAGAAAATTTCGATCAAGCATTGCGCTACAATTCGCGCGCCGAGGGTTTGGTTGCGCTGATCAAAGATGCACCATTGAAGGAACTGATGACCCGTTTGAAAGCTGGAAAGCTGCGTATACTTGCGTTTAAGCAAGCCAGCGACGTCGTGATCAATGCGCGAAATAAACTGAAAGGAAATCCAGACGATCCCGCAGCCAATCTTATAGTGGGAAAATTCGCGCTCCAAAAAGGAGAATTCGAGGAAGCGTTTAAAATGCTGGCGAAAGGCAACGACAGTGTGTTAGTTGACATCGCGAAACGCGAATTGACGCCATCGGCGGACGCAATTGAACAGGCAACACTGGCTGATAATTGGTTTGATCGTGCCGAAAAGGAACTGAACTCCTATATCAAAATACGCATGCAAGAACGCGCGCTCAACTGGTACAGCAAAGCGATGCCGACAATGACGGGGTTGGTAAAATTAAAGATTGAGGCGCGGATTAAGACGTTGCAGGCGTTGTCGAAACCCGATAATTCTATCGATAAGGGCACCGTGATCGATTTGCTTTCGCTGATAGATCCTCAGAAAGACAATGAACGCGACTATGGAAATGAAGTATTCTATCGGGATAACAACGCTATCGTGCTAAAGAGTGGGCTCATTCGTTTTCCGTATCATCCTGCGAAAGAATATGATATTAAATTTGTTTATACACCACAGAAGTCGACCGCAGTTGTTGTCGTTAATTTGGTGACTGGTAATTGCACATTTGATTGGGCCGTTGGTCATGATACACAACGCATGGGTTTAGAAGATATTAGTGGCAAGGCTATCGGAAGTCCTGACAATCCAACAAGTCGTAATCTTGTCGAGCCGAAAGCGGACAACTCTTATGAAATAATC
>JBAXUS010000500.1:0-1844 GCA_037129555.1 Planctomycetota bacterium | reverse complement strand
GTGGATTAATCGCTTGCGCGATTGTCGGCGGTGCTTAACCGGACAGGCATGATTTTAAAGATAAATAGGATGAATGTAAAGCAGAAATCAGCGAGAAGTTCAAGGGGGGGGCTGTCACATTTGAGTTACGCCGGAATGGCCTCCGGAAGCTCAAGGATCTGGATGGGCGGTGGCCAGCGCTTTTCCCACCGGCCATCCTGTGAGTAAATTGCCGCTTTCACGACATGCAGCGCGTCGGCGGCTCGGCGCGTCCAGCGCATGCGATTGTGCTTCACACGCTCCCCGAATTGGCCGCAGGCCGATTCGATCGCGCCGGAACCCATCGGCCAGCCTTTGCTCCGATAGCTGGGATAATCCATCGTGTCTTTGTATTTCTCAAAGTATAACACGTGCGTCCACAGTGTCTTCGCGCTGGGATGTTCGTCCAAGTCCGCCAGTCGTTTGGGGCGCACAGCCAGCGTCGCGGCGTCGGCGTTCAGCGCGGCGATCAGTTTTTCGGTTTTTCCATTCCACAGCCAACGCCGCAGTTGATGAAAGTATTTTTGTCGTTCCCGCTTGTTGTTCACGCCTTCGCCCTTCACGATTTTGGCGCAGGCACCCAGGCGTTCCACGCAATGATAAAAATCCGTCACGCGAATAAGCGGCTTCGACAGGCGCTCGAACATGCGCGGCCACATCGTCGGAAGACCGTGGCCATTGTCGGAAACGCAGACCACGCTCAGCGCCTGTTTGACACCCCGCCGCAACGCTTCCGTCAGCAGGTCGCGTTCAAATTCCTCCAGTGTGCCGACCGTTCCGACGTAGGTTTTCAGCAGTTCTTTGGGCGGCTGGTATTTGCCGTCCTTGTCGGTAAATCCGGGAAGCGCGCGCACCACGATGCCGATTTTATTTTCGCGCCAGCCCTTGTCGCGCTCGTCCCGCGCCAGTTCGTCATCGCCGCTGGCGTCGGGAGCGGCTGCGGTTTTGTCCGCCTCTACGGTGCGGTAGCGCGCACCGTCGCCTTCGAGAATCAGCACTTCGGCGGGATTTTCGGAAGGTTTGCATGCGGCGTCGAGACCGAAGAGTTCGGCATGAAGTTGCTCGCCGGCCTCGACCAGCAAGCGTCAAGCCCGCGCAGGCGCGCACAAAATCAGGGATCGAATCCTGTTTGATCTCAACTTTCCCGGCGAGTTTTTCCGTGTAAATCACACACAGGCTGCGAATGTATTCTTCCAGTTCCGATCGGCGCGGGAGGCGCAGATCACAGATGAAAATGTTCGCCTGAAGTTCCAGAGGGATGTTCCAATCGCGGCCAACCAGCACAATCGCTTTGCCACTGCCGCGGGCGTTGGAGAGTGCTTCGCGCAAATAGCGCTGATACACCGGACGGCTGAGTTCGTCCCACGGATCGAGCAAGGCGAGCACGGCCATTTCGTCGGTGTCGCGCAACGCGACGAGCGCTTCCTCAAAGCCGCACGGTTCGCGGATTGAACGATCCGGTTCGTCGTCGTTTAGCCGCAGTTTCCACAATCCCGACGCTGACGACCAGCGCCACAACACTCGCGGCACGAGTTGCCCGGAGAGCGCCGCCGTCGTCTGACGCAACGCTTCCAAAGCGCGAGCCTCTTCGATCGTGCGCAGATGAATTCCCGGCAGCCGCGCTTTGAGCGCGGCCACCAGGTCATTGAGTACCTCACATTAATATACCTCCACTAAAATGGGTTGATGCGCCGCCACACACGGCAGCACGGCGTCGGGACAGAATGCGGCAAAGTCCAGCGGCGGCAGAGCGGCTTGGACGCGCTCACTACTCAACGGCGGGAGTTCGCCCGAAAACGCGTTCATGGCAATCTGCCCGAGCGCCG
>JBAXUS010000050.1:0-35637 GCA_037129555.1 Planctomycetota bacterium | reverse complement strand
TTTCCGGACTAGGATTCGAACCTAGACGAAGGGTACCAAAAACCCTTGTGCTACCGTTACACTATCCGGAAGAAATGCGCTGTGGATTGCGCAATTCCTTTCTATCACAGTCGGTTTGGATTTCAACCGACAATTCACGACTTTTTTCTACCTGCACGCCAATACGCCGTTACGATTCGGTGATTGACGATTTCGTCGGGTGGATTTACAACGTTCCCACGTGTTTGCATAGCCATTTTATCTCGTCCATCCAAGGAGCTCCGATGCCGCTTCCATGCACTGATTCGCTCGCGTTTTTGCAGACCATGCTCTCCACCCCGTCGCCGTCCGGTTTTGAAGCCAAGATCCAGAATGTGATCCGCTCGCGATACGAGCAGTTCGCCGACGAAGTCCATCGCGATGTCCACGGCAACCAATGGTTCGTCATCAATCCAAAAGGCGCTGTACGCGTGATGCTCTGCGGACACGTGGATGAAATCGGGCTCATGGTCAAATACGTCGACGACCAGGGCTTCATATGGGTCACAAAAATCGGCGGACCCGATCCGTTGCAACATTGGGGCCAGCGCGTGCACGTTCACACCAAGAACGGCCCGATCTTCGGCGTCATCGGAAAAAAGCCGATTCATAACACGCTTCCCGACGAACGGACCAAAGGCGCAAAACTCGAAGACCTATTTGTAGACATTGGAGCAAAAGATAAAGCCGACGCTCTAAAGATGGTCCGTGCGGGCGACCCTATTACATTCATCGTCGGTTACGAACGCATGCCCAACGATCTCGCCGTCGGTCGAGCCATGGACGACCGCATCGGTGCGTTTGTCTGTCTCGAAGCGCTGCGCAAAGTTCATGCTGCTCGCGCTCAGAACAGCGAGGCGTTGAAGGATTGCGCGTTCTATTCGGTCTGTTCTGTGCAGGAAGAAGTCGGTTTGCGCGGCGCTCAGACGGCTGCATACACGATTGATCCGCATGTCGGAATCGCTGTCGATGTTGGTTTCGCGACCGATTATCCCAGCGAGAACAAGAAGATTCTCGGCGATTTCAAACTCGGTGGCGGACCGATTCTGCATCGCGGCGCGAACATTAATCTGCCACTTGCCGACATGATGGAAGGCCTCTGCGATTCGCACAACATTCCGTATCAGTTGAGTGGTGACGGCGGCATTATGGGTACAGACGCGGGCGCAATGCAGGTCAATCGCAACGGTTGCGCTGCGGCCCTGCTCTCGGTTCCTAATCGCTACATGCACTCGCCAATTGAAATGATCAGCCTGCATGACGTCGAAAATTCAGCGGAACTGCTCGCGCAAATCGCGTTGAATGTGAAGGCCGACCAGTCGTTTATTCCGGTGCCTGTTTTTTAGAAACGATCTCGAAAAAATGGGGTAGAATAAGGCCATGACTGCGCTGCCAGCTCCCAATTCTCAGCAAGCCCTTCGAATCTCGCCTGTTCGCCGAGCCGTCCCGCCGTTGGAAAACGGCGCGAGGCTCGACGCGACGGAGTTCATGCGACGCTACGAGGCGATGCCGGAATTAAAAAAAGCGGAACTCATTGATGGAGTGGTTTACGTTATGGGTTCACCGGTGAGACAAACGCTGCATTCAAAACCGCATGTCAGATTGGTCGGGTTATTGAACTCGTATAGTCTCGCTACTCCCGGTGTCGATCCCGGTGACAATTGCACCGTTAAAATAGATGAAGAGAACACGTTTCAACCAGACGGATTGTTGTATTTGACCCCGGTACGAAATGGAAAATCCAGCATCGATGATGATGACTTCATCGTAGGTGCGCCGGAGTTACTTATAGAAGTCGACGCAAGCAGTGTCTCCATGGACACGCAAAGAAAGATGCACGCTTATGAAAAAGCGGGTGTTCAAGAATACATTATTTGGCGCACGGAAGACGAAGCGATCAATTGGTGGACACTCGACGGCGGCTCCTATAAAGAACTGCTTCCCGACGCAGATGGCATCATCCGCAGCCGCGTTTTCCCTGGATTGTGGCTCGATCCGAAAGCCATGATTGCAGACAATTGTGCGCGGATGAATGCCGTCTTGATGATGGGCTTGTCGAGCGCGGAACACGCTGCATTCGTGAAGTGATGTCTTGTTCAACTCATTCGAAACGAATTCCCGACATGCCCTCATCGCTCAACAATCTCACTCAACTTCTCTCACGCGCATCCGAACAATTCGGGCAAAGCGTCTGCGCCGTTGATGCTCCGACCGGTCGTGAACTCACGTTTGCCGCGTTGAAAGAAGCATCCGAACGCATCGCGTCGTCGCTGTCCTCCCGCTTCGGAATTGCCCCAGGGCAAAACGTCGCGCTGCTGCTGCCAAATTGCGTTGAAATTCTGCCGGTCTATTTTGGAATTCTGCGAGCAGGCTGCGTCTGCGTACCGATCAACGCGCGCTTGAAAGCAGCGGAATTTGAAGTCATTGCTGGCGACTGCGACGCTCACGCTGTCTTCGTACATCCGGCCACCTGGAAGCCCGCGCAGGAAGCATTCAAGACGATGAATTGGTCGAAGCCGATCATCGCCGTCGGATTCGAAACGCCGCCCGAGGGCACGATTCCGTTCTATGAATTACTCGACCACGAGTCACACCTCCCTCCCGCCCCGGCGACGCAGCGCGATGATGTCGCCGCAATCATCTACACGTCCGGCACAACCGGTCGCCCAAAAGGCGCGATGCTGACGCACGGCAATATTCTGTTCAACATCGAATCAACAATTGCCGGGCACGGCTTGATTCCGTCCGACGTTCATCTGTTGATCGTGCCGCTCTTCCACGTCACCGGTTTGAATACGATCATGCCGACTGCAATGTTTCAAGGTTCAGCGATGATCGTGTCCTCAAGCATCGATCCGGAAGAAGTCGTGGACATCGTTGGGCGATTCAAATGCACGACGTTCTTCGGTGTCCCAACCACCTTCTATCTGCTCGCTAATTTGCGTGATTTGAATCTCGAAAAACTGCGGACGCTGCGCTTGATATGTTACTCCGGCGCGCCGATGTCACCGCTCACGATCCAACGTCTACGCGATATGTTCCCGGGCGTCGAACTACATAATTTCTACGGCTTGACCGAGACCACGTCGGTGACGACCGTGCTGCCTGACAGCCAAGCGATTGAGCGCTCAGAGTCCATCGGCCTCCCGCCGCCGGGTTTGGAATTGAGCGTAAAAGACGAACACGGCACGACGCTCCCGCCCGGAGGACTCGGCGAATTGTGTGTAAAAGGCCCGAGCGTTTTGAAAGGCTATTTCAAGCGCCCGGAAGCAACAGAAGACGCGATACGCGACGGTTGGTTCCACACCGGCGACACCGCGTATATGGACGCTGAAGGCTACGTCTTTTTGCGCGGACGCAAGAAAGAAATGATCATCGTTGCAGGCGAAAACGTATATCCGATCGAAGTCGAAAACACGATCTGCGCACACCCCGCCGTGCAGGAAGCCGCCGTCTTCGGTCGCCCCGACGCCATGCTCGGAGAAGTCGTCCACGCCGCCGCCGTCTTGCGCCCGGATCAGACATTGACCGAACGCGAATTGCGAGCTTTTCTGGCCTCGCGCCTCGCCGCTTTCAAACAACCGCGCACGGTCGTCTTCATGGACAAATTGCCGCGCAATCCATCGGGGAAAGTGATGAAGCGGGATTTGAAGTAGTCGTCTTCACACCTTCAAAATCCCAGTCATATTTCCGCCGAAGATTTTGTCCTGATCGCTCTTAGGCGCTCCGATTTTTTCGAGCGCTTCTCGTTGACGCTTGTAATTGTCCTGCCGCCAACCGCGCGGAAAACTGCTCGAGTCGGTGCCGAAAATAATGCGGTCCGGGCCGAATACAGCCAGTGCTCGTTCGAAGACGTGTTCGAGCGTCAACCCCGGAAACAGGTTGATCCAATTGTTGGAACTCGCCGTATCAACGTAGACGTTCTTCGCCTGCGATCCCAGCATCAGCGTCTCATGAAAATAGCCCGCGCCGAAATGAGGGATGATGAATTTAAGGTTCGGAAATTTGTTCGCGACCGAGTGCAATTGGATCGGATTCGAGTACCGCAAATCCACCGACGGAGTCATGCCGAGCTTTTCTTGGATCGGAATTTTGAGCAGGCCGACATGCACGAACGCCGCAGCCCCTGCGCGCTCCAGCATCGAATAAATCGGCAGCATCCGCTCGTCGTCGGCGTAATAATGGTGCAGCGCCGGGAACATGCACGCGCCGCGCAATTTGGCTTCATCCAGTCCCCGTCGCGCGCGCGACATCGCGTCGGGCTGAGTCGGATTGAGAAAGAAAAATCCGCTCAACCGGTTCGCATGTTTAGCGATCGTTTGCCCCAGGGCATTGCCATCGCCGATCGCGCTCGAAAACAACACCGCTCGATCCACGCCGTATTTGTCGAGTTCCGCGATCCATCGCTCAGCCAGCGCGGGCATGTCATCGCCCGGAGGAATATCCGCCCCAGTGATTTCCTTAGTTCGCTCGATGGAAACTCTGGCTTGATCCGACCAAAACTGGTAAAAGCGTCTGGAGAAGATGTGGACGTGTCCGTCGATAATCATACAGCCTCCGTGCCGGGATGAGAGAAACGGGCGGTTGGGCGTTCGAACGTCTTCACACTATATTCTTATCTGGAGCATGCAACATGAAAATTCGTTCTGTCACCGTTTTCAATGGACATCCTGACGCGCGAACCTCAACCGAAATCTTGCGCTCAGGCCGAGCCGCTCAAGCGATTCGCAAGCGCCTCGTCGATGCCGGTTTTGACGTTCAAATGATTCGCTTGGCTCTCGCGCCAGCCCCTGAAATGTCACGTGATCCCCTTCGAGAAGCGCAGACCATCGAGTTGCTCGCACATGACGCAGGCCTTAACTTCATCTCACTCGGCCCCATCGCTCAGACGCAACTGCGCGTTCACGAAATTGATCGGCTTTCCGAGATCATCGCTGGGACCAGCGCGATTTTTCTGACCGCACCCATTTCACACAACGGCGTCGCGAATCCGTGGGCGATGCGTCCAATTGCGAATGCGATTAAAGCGATTGCAGCCGCGACGGAAAACGGTTTCGGAAATCTTCGCTTTGCCGCGCTCGCCGAATGCCCGCCGGGTATTCCATTCTTTCCAGCCGCGTACGCCCGGCCCAACGATTTCTCATTCGCACTTGCACTTGAATGCGCGGACCTCGCGCTCGATGCGACGACTCAATCAACGTCTCCAAACGACGCGATGGCAACCTTATCACGCGTGATCGAAGATTACTCAAAACGTATGGAAATCGCATTGCACGGAATTGAAGCAGAGTGCGGCGCGCGCTTCGACGGTTTCGACTGGTCGCTCGCCCCGCATCCCGACAAAGCCTGCTCCATTGGCGCGGCCATCGAAGCGCTTTCCGGCGCACCGTTCGGCACATGGGGAACGCTCTCAGCCGTCGCAGCATTAACACGTGCCATTCGAAACGCAAACGTCCGCCACGTTGGTTTCTCAGGCGTCTTTCTGGCCCTACTTGAAGACTACATTTTCGCTCGACGCACACGTAGCATCGCCGATATGCAGTCGCTCCTTTTATACAGCGCGGTCTGCGGCAGCGGCCTTGACACGATCCCTCTCGCAGGCGACGCCGATCCCGCATCCATCGCCGCTTTGATGGGCGACGTCGCCACACTCTCGACGACGTTGAAGAAACCGCTGACCGCACGACTGATGCCCGTCCCAGGATTGAAGGCCGGTGAACTGACGCGATTCGATTTTCCATTTCTAGTCAACGGATACACACTCGCTGTATAACAACGCTAATGCGTCTGCGAATTCTTCTTGCGTTGCGCGTCCGGCGATTCAAAATCACGTTCTCACTTTTTGAGGGTCCATCTTGATCGTTCTTATCACCGGCGGAGCAGGCTACATCGGCAGTCACACAGCGAAGATCATGGCGCGCGCAGGCCATACGCCCATCGTGCTCGACAATATGACGTTTGGGCACGAATGGGCCGCGAAATGGGGGCCACTTGAAAAGGGCGATTTGAGCGACACGGCTTTTCTCGCGGACGTTTTTAAGCGCCATAAAATCGACGCCGTCGTCCACTTCGCCGCGAACGCGTTCGTCGGTGAATCGATGACGAATCCCAAAAAATATTTCCGCAACAACACCGTGAACACGTTGAATCTTCTCGACGCGATGGTCGATGCAAACGTGAAAGAGATCGTCTTCTCCTCCACATGTGCGACCTACGGCGATCCGCACTACATGCCGCTTGATGAATTGCATCCGCAGAATCCCGTCAATCCATACGGCGAATCCAAGTTCTTCGTCGAGCGCATGCTGCATTGGTACGCCGCCGCATACGGCATCCGCTTCGCCGCACTGCGTTACTTCAACGCAGCTGGCGCAGACCCTGAAGGCGAGATCGGCGAGGACCACACGCCAGAGACTCATTTGATCCCGCTCGTCATCGAAGTGGCTCTCGGCAAACGCCCACACATCGGCGTGTTCGGAACCGATTATCCGACCCCCGATGGCACCGCCATCCGCGATTACATTCACGTCAACGACCTCGCCGATGCGCACGTCCGCGCTTTGAATCATCTTAAAATGGGTGGCAAAAATCTGAAGTTAAATCTCGGCACAGGACGCGGCAATTCAGTTCGAGAAGTCATAGCCGCTGTTGAAGCTGTCAGCGGAAAAATTGTCTCCGTGATCGAAAGCCCACGCCGCCCCGGCGATCCCGCCGAACTCATCGCAAACGCAACGCTGGCCCGCGAAACAATCGGATGGATTCCGCAGTACACCGACATCCGCGTCATCGCGGAACACGCGTGGAAATGGCACACTCGAAAGTAATTTCTAAAACCGCTTCGTGATAGTGGAAGAAAGGTAAAGACTTGAAAAATGTTCGAATGAGACTGTACGCCGGGATGGTGTTGATGTTCGTCGCGATGAACCTTCAAGCGGCGGGCGAGATGAAACCTGGGCTGATGGCCGAGTACTTTGAATTCGATACCGGTATCTCCGATTTCCCGAAAATCGCTGCGGACAAATTACCGTCGATCCGCCGTGTCGACCGCACCATCATGGTCGAGGATTGTCAGGAAAATTTCAACAACACCAACATCAATCGGAATTTTTACGTCAAATGGACCGGCTCGATCAAAATCGATAAAGCCGGGAAGTTTAAATTCTTGCTCGAATCCGATGATGGTTCTCGCATGTTCGTGGACGGCAAACAGATCGTCAACAATCCCGGCACTCATGCCATGGATAAAAAAGACGGATCCCTCGACCTCGCCCCGGGACTTCACGATGTCAAAATTGAATACTTCCAAGGCGATGGCGGAATGGGCTGCAAGCTGACCTGGGTCCAGCCCGGAAAAAATGAAGAGCCGATGACCGAAAATAATCTCGTCCATAAAGCTGATGCGGAGTAAACGCAGTTTCAATTTTCGGGTTTATCGTACCGAGTCTTTTACCGTTCAATACGAAACCCAGAACTCGAAACTCGAAACAAGCCGTTAAACCCGATTGACGAAAATCCCTCGTGGCGATATGACTATGGATTCTCAGAGGTCTCTCTATAAAGGTGGCGTATGGTCATGACGCGTTTGGCGATTGTCCTGAATTTATTTTTTGTGGTCGCATTGGGTGTTTGCGCGGCGGAAGTGGAATTCGATTCCATCATTGAATTGAAGCTCACGCTGCCCAAGGACACCTTCATGCGCGGCAGTTCCGATCCCGTCGCGGATTTGAATGTCGAAATCACGCTCACGAACAAGACCGCGAAAGAAAATCTCGTCAAAGAGAAAGTGACGATTGATGAAGTCTCGCGCTTTACGTCCGAAGAACTCGGCAAGTTAAGAGCGATGACCGCTGATCAGCAGAAAGAATTGCTGGCGAAAAAGACCGAGAAAAAAGAACTCGAAGTCGATCCGATCAACGGCAACAGCACCGGATACGCGCACGTCGAACCGCAACTCGGCCCGATTGATACGATTGAATTCGTGATCGTAAAACTCCCCGACGAAGGTGAGACCGTTCCGGAAGGCGCAATGCCTACCCTCATCCGCCGCGACAATCTGCCGGACCAAGCGAGCTTCACGGACCTTGCGCACTCGAAGTATGTCGCAGCCGGTGAGACGTCTCCGGCGTACAAAATTCCAGTCGGAAAGTTCTACGTCATTCGCAGTCCCGGCCTGTACTCCATCCGCGCCGTCATGAAAAGCATCCCCGACCGCAAGGCTGCGTCGGCGTACGAAAACACCAAGAATGACCGCCTGATCATGAAAAATCCGGGCGGCTACGCCGTCTCGAATGAAGAGAAGTTCCGCGTACTGCCGTTCAAAATCGTCGATGCGAAAATCGAGGATTTGAAAAGCGACGTAAGCGCATACGAACGTGGCTACCCTGATTTCGACTACATGATGTATCAGGTCAAAGCTGACGCAAATTTCGACGCAGTCTACGCACTCCAACGCATCCCAGTGCGCGGCGTTGACCGTTGGGAATGGACGATGCTGTGCACAGTCAAGACCGGTACAACCGCTCAAGTCGTTCAAGTTGCTCCGAAGAAAGTGGCTTTACTCGCCGTGCACGGTAAAGGCGACGCCGGGCTGTACAACTTGGACTTCACCGCTCCAGGCGTGAAAATTGAGGCCAAACCGGTCGCCGTAAAAGATGGTGCCGAGCCTAAATTGAAGAACGAAGGCGGCACCCTTTCGGTCGAATAGGCAGCGGCTGTACAGATGTTCGACAACTAAAATCCGAAACCGAATGGATGCCCCAGTGGCGTCCATTTTTCTTTGAATGGCCCCGCCTTTGCCATGTTAGTTATGAACGAGGCGACACACATGACCGAATCAGAACTCCAACACCTACTGATCCAAGCCACCCGGCGCATGAGTCTGTCCGCCGCATGGAACGCGTCCCTGCGCATCTTCGCCGGGGCGCTGATCCTCTCCACGCTCGTCGTGTGTTGGATGCGTTGGACCGGGAACGACTACATCGGACTCGCATCGATTGCCGCGCTTCCTTTTATATCCGCAGCGCTCGCCGGGATGATTGCGTTTTCGATCTCGCGCCCAACTCAAATGGCTGCGGCATCTGTGCTGGACCATCGCGCCGGAACCTCCGAACATGTGACAACATGGCTTCACTTGCGGAAAGCGCCTAGTTCCATCGTGACCGAAACGCAGCATGGATTCCGGCTCGCGCAAGAACAGACCGCCCTTCGAGCTGCGGACGCAATTAAACTCACAAAGCACATTCCAATGACGTGGCCGACTTGGAGCCGGGCGATCTGGCTGTGCATGATCGCGCTCATCAGCGCGACATTAATGCCTCCCAACGAACCGGACATCATCGCACTGTCCGTGCGCTCTCCTGCAATTGGTTTGACGGCTGGAGAAAGTACTGGCGGCGCCAAAGACGCGTCGCCCATGCTCCGCGAATCGCCGCGCATTCAAGTGCTCTCGCCCGCTCAAATGCGAAAGCTTGAATTAGCCATTGATCCACACATGCCCACTGTTCTGAAATCGGAATTGTTGAAAGAATTGAACGAAGCGATGGCCGGGATTTCAGAGAACGAATTGACCCCGGAAGTTCGTCATCTTTTGAACATGCTTCGAAAGGATCTCGACGCATCCATCCCGCCGAAAAAAAACGCTGACGGTTCAATCAGCGTCGCAACGAAAACCGATGCCGAACGAGCCGGGCGTGTTGACGCAAAAGTTGCTGTCTACGAGCGCTTCGGAAATGTTGAAAAAGCATGGGCCGCATCCGAGACACAATTTGAAGATGTCCGCGAGCGCCTTGCACGATATTATGGAGGTCACTAAATGCAGATCATGGATCACTTTTTAAGGAACACGACTATGTTGAAACGCGCGACGATTGCGCTGGCAGTGCTGGCAATCATTTCGACAGAAACAGCTTCGGCGCTGGATGCTGGGTCCGTAAAAAGGGCTGCCGACATCGGAGGCAACTGGCTCATCGGCCAGTTCGACCTCAAGACACGCGGCTTCGGATCAACCACCGCGCCTGAACATCTCGCGATGTCGATCAAAGCGCTGAGCGAAAATCCGCGCGATTACAAGGAAGCCAACGGGCCGTACTTCTCGGAGCCGGTCAAAGTCATCCTCAGCAAGATCGACGTCAATGGCCATGTCAACGGCACCGTGATGAACGAAACCGAAGCCATTCTCTGGATCATCACTGGATTAAAGGCGACGAAAAACGACGCGTACAAAGCGACGATTGACAAGCTTCGCACGCGTATCAAAGAATTGCCGAAGCAAGAGTATCCCAAATTTGAGTCAGCACATTTGCGACCGACGAGCGTCACTGCCGACTCCATGCGCAATGCTCTCGCGGCCATTTTGAAAGCTGGCGAAGAAGGCAAGAAAGAAATCACGATCGACGGTCAACCCGTCAAATGGGCGGAAGTCCTGGGCGAAAGCCTCATCAAACTCCAACAACCTGACGGCTCATTTGGAGCCGACATCCCCGCAAGCGCGATGGCCCTCTATGCTCTGAATCTCTGCTACAAAAATATGTAACCAACAACGCCATCAAAAAGTAGGACGGGCTTATTGCCCGTCCAATCCCAAGCACTCAAAAAGGACTCTCCACATTATGCGCAATCCATTTCTCAGCATCACCATTCTCTCAGCAATGGCTCTCCTCATCACCACCCACGCCGCCGAAAATCCGGCGCGCGACGCCGCAGTCTCCGGCGCAAACAAGAGCGTCGAATTCCTGCTCAAGCAGCAAAACGAAAACGGCACGTTCGGAAAATCCGTCGCAAGCACGCAGCCCGGCTTGGTCGGACTGGTCGTCAAAGCACTCGCCTCGAGTCCCGGCAAATTGCGTGACAACAATCCAGCTGTGGCCAAAGCTGTGAAACATATCCTCTCGCTGCAACAGCCCATCGGAGCGATTGTCGATCCCAAATTGGGACTCGAAAACTACAACACATCCATCGCCGTGCTGGCACTTTCCTCACTGGAAAACCCAGAATACAAACCCGTTTTGGAGAAGGCAAAGAAATTCATTCTCACCTGCCAGCTCGACGAGGAAACCGGCTATAAGCCTGGCGAACACACGCGCGCGTACGGCGGATTCGCGTACGGAGCGAACAAGCGCGCCGACATCAGCAACTCCGGTTTCTCGCTCGAAGCACTCAACGCGCTGGGCTTGGAGAAAGATTCCCCCGCTTGGAAAAACGCGCAACTGTTCTTGAAGCGCAGCCAGGACAACGATGAGACAAACGACTCCGCCGAAATGAAAGGTGGCGACAACACCGGCGGCTTCGTCTACTATCCGAGCAAAAGCGAATTCGGAAACATCACGAATAAGGCCGGAAAGAGTCTACCGAAGCCTTACGGGAATATGACCTACATGGCCGTGAAGAGCCTCGTTTATGCCGGGATGAAACAGGACGATCCGGTGATGCAGGCCGCGTTCAAGTGGATCAAAAATAATTACGCGGTGGACCACCAACCGGGAGCCGTTGGGACCCAGGGTTATTATTATTACACGAACGTGATGGCCAAAGCGCTGACTGTTGCCGGGGTCAAAGAAATCGAACTCGCGGATGGTAAAAAAGTCAATTGGGCAAAGGATCTCTCCGCGCAACTGGTGAAGCTGCAAAAGCCTGACGGCTCGTTCGCAAACGACGCCTCGCGCTGGATGGAAAATGATTCCGTCCTCGCAACAGCGTACGCGCTGGACGCACTTAATCTGTGCGTCGAAGCGTTGAAGAAATAGTTGCTCATTTTTGTCGCACGATTCAGGGAGTTTGAACATGAAGTCAGTAGTTGCTGCTATGCTGGCCGCTGTGTTGATGCCGTTCGTGATGAGTGCCGAAGAACCGCAATCCGTCTTCAAGCTCAGCGCATGGTCGTACGGTCGTGAGCGAAAAACGATCACCGGAAGCAACCGCGTCACAGCCTCAGTCACTGTCAAAAATGTGTCGAAGGCAGCCACATCCGACGTGTCCGCAATCCTGACGTACACGACCGGTTTGGGCGAAATCTGCGCTGGGCCACTGACACAAAAAGCTGGTGCGTTGAAGCCCGGCGAAAGCAAGACGTTGACCTTCGTCGCCGAGCTCGTCCCAGCTTTTCAAAGCTACACAATCGCAGTGAAGTACAACGGCTCCAAGAAAGAGGATTGGTTCGGAAATTCCGACGTCGCCCAACCTGAAATGAAACCCGCGCTGATGAAAGGTGAAGCGAATGTCGTCATCCTGGGGAAGGAAGCCAGCGTCGATAAGAACGGAACCTTCGCTGGAGCGCTTCACGTGAAAAATGAGGGTTCTGAAGTCGCAACGAATCTAAAACTTTTCGTCACGTTTTGGGATATGAAGAAGACGAAAATTAAGGAGTGGAACGGCCCATTGGGAAGCGGATCGTTGGCCGGTGGAGCCGAGCAGAACATTCCCTTTACGATGCCAGGAGCTCCGAAAAATTACGGCAGTTACTCAATCAAATTGAACAACGACGACGCTCCGCCCGAAGCCGCACTCTCCGGCGGTGACTTCTCGAATGCCGAAGATGTCGAGTTCGCGCACTTCAAATTCCACCGTCCTTCGTCCCCGGGTGCAGCGCTGAAAGTGGACGCGCAATGCCGCAACGGAATGAAGTCACCTGTCGATCACGTAAAGCTTGAGATGATCTTTTTCGATTCGAAAAAACACGAAGTCAAACGCTTCAGCCATGAAGTTCCCGGATCCATCGGCGCGGGTGAAATCAAAGATGTCACGTTCGAAATCGCCGGACTTCCCGCGTACGAAGAATACGAGCAGCGCATTTCATTCGGCAAAGCAACCAGTGCACCGACGAAAGCCCCGGCACAATCAGGCGCGTTAAAATTCCAGAACAAGCCGGACGTCGAAGTTGTGTTCGGCGCTCCATTCGTTAACTCAGACAAAGTGCTGGAGTTGAAAGGCGCGGTCCGAAATGGGAAGACGGTTTCCGTTAAGGATGTGGCAATCCATATTATTTTCACAAAAGCAAACGGCGACGAAATCACCTCCGTGGATCGAACGCTGACGACGACTTTGAAACCAGGTGACGAAAAAGAACTGACCGTTTATTCGAACAAGGCCCAGCACGCAGCGAGTTTCACGTTCTCATTCAAATTCGCGGAAGCGGGCGACAAGTAGCATCGATTACTTCCGTGGCCCTTCGTGCTCGCCAGTTGTTTTAATCACTTCAAAATCCGAACCTTTTAATTTGCGCAGCGCGTCCAGTCCTTTGATGCGCTCGTCGGGCGCGACCGAAATGCGCCAATCGCCACCGTTGTCCGCCATGATCATTCCGTATTTTTTCAGTGCCAGCGCAATCGCTTTCGCGTGTTTCGGGAACGACGAAATATCCACATCCGCCTTCAATCGAAACCTCTCGCCCATCGCGGCGACCGTCGAATCGTTGCCTTTTCCGGCGTGATGCGTGGCCGGATAAATGTACTCTTTGCGTGAACGTTTCAACGTGAAGCGCAACGCGTGTTCAACCATACCGCGCTCACATTCATCGTAACGGACAACCGCCGGAAAAATCGGCAATCCTGCGGCATCGCCGGACGTCCAGCCCTTCGGACGCAGCGTGTTTGAATTCAAATCGAAGCTGGCTTCGTTCGACGCTTCCCAACCGTGATCGGTCTTTCGGCCCTGCCAAAATTCATGTAGCTTTCCACCCGTTGGGTCCACAATGATCACATGCCGGTCGCCTTGGCCGACGCGCTGTATTTCGTCGAGATTCTTCTTCTCCATCGGCCAGCCTTCAATCGGCGCGTTCTCGGGAAGCGGGTACGGACCCTTATCCGATTCGTTTCCATACAAAAGCAATTTCACATCGACCTTCGGCTGATTCGGCGGGATGATCACGAATGCCATATCCGTATTGAATTTCAAAACCTGAGCGCCACCGATTTGCGCAATCATCTTCGCTGATGTTGGGAGCACAGGATTCTTTGAAATGTCTTCATTCCACGCGCTGTCTTTCGGACAAATTTGCATCGCCGACAGAATCGCGTCCGCTTCAGGCGTGTTGAACAAAACGGGTTTCGTGATCGGCGGAAGTGGCGGGAGCTTACGGCCTTCGTGGTTGACACGCTCCTCCGCGCATGCAGAGCAGGCCATCACGAGCGTGACGATGATACATGTCAGATTCATTTTCATTGAAGTTCCTCCTCGTCAATAAGGACGGGCCGCGAACGTATTACGAAGTAAATTTATTTATTCTTCGGCTTGTTGCCTGCCTTGTAAGCGTTGATCGCCTCGCGATAAATCGGGCCGTAGAATTTGTCTTTGGGAACGCAGCCGCTGGGATATTGACCGTAGTCGTTGCCTTTCGCGCGCATCAATGCCGTGCAACTCGAGACCGCGATACACGCCTGCTCGTTGCGGATTTTTCCGGTCGCAAGAATGTCTTTGACGAAGTCCGGATACGCAAACGCTCCCCGCCCCACCCCGGCCAGCATGATGCGCCCCTGATTCACATTCGCGGCCGCGCAATCAATGAAGAGATGTTGCAACCACGAATAACCCGTCCCCACCATCGGCATGTCCGGGAACGATTGTTGCATGTCAGCGGCCAGTCTAAAATGGCGCGCGACACCGAGCAGCGGATGTTCGGGCGTTTCGTATCCATCCAGCGGCGGCTTTTCAAACGGGCGACCGAAATGCATGTTGTTGTACGGATTGCCGAACGAAATGTTGAGCAAACTGACACCCAAGGATTTCAACAGCGCGACCAGTTTCTTCGGCTCCGAAAGATCAGGCGTTTCCGGATTCAGCGGATCGACGCCGAACGACCACTTGTAAGGAGTCGTGTACGGCCTCGGTGTGCCGCGCCCGTCGGATCCTTTTTCATACGGCACGAAATCACAAATATTGATGCGCGATCCCAGCACAATATCCTGGCTGACTTCGCTGCGAATGCGACCGATGACATTGCGAATTAAACGCGTTCGGTTTTCGAACGAACCGCCATACGCCCCGGGACGATCGTGCGCGGCGAGCAGTTCGTTCAAGAGATACCGATGACACTGTTTTAGATCGAGGAAATCAAAACCGAGTTTCACGGCGAGCTTCGCAGCTGCGATGTACGCGTCCTCGACTCGCTTCAAATCATCGTCGGTCAACACCGGATAATCCGACGGCATCGGAATCTTGCCGTCACCGTTCGGGTTCGGAACCAGAGTGACGGGATCGAGAGATGGGTCGTGAATCGCGGTCAACGGACGGCGGTAACTGTAGCGCCCGGAGTGCGTCAACTGGCAACCGACGAGCAAATCCGAACACGCGTCCGGGCCCCACTGGTCGCGATGTTCTTTCTTTAACTCTTCGAGCAGCCGCGACAGATCGCTGAGCGAACCGTCGTGAATCCACAATTGCCGCGCGTTTGCCCGGGCCTCATCGAGAATCGCGACAGCCTCGCCCCAGATTAATTTGCAGCCGCCATTTCCGAAGCGTTTCCAGCGGCGGAAGGTCAGTTCGCCGGGACGGCCATCGAGTTCGCCGTCGCACCCTTCCATCGGATGAATCGCGAGCCGGTTGCCGCAGCGGCGTCCACCGATGGTTAACGGTTCGAGCAAGCGCGCATAATTCGTATCGGTTTGAATCTCGTCATCAACACCCAATTCGCGGGCTGCGGCATGAAGGTCATCAGTGGTTTTGTAGTCGAACCATTTCGGCATCTGAACATCCTTTATTTCGCGGCTCTTCATTCATCCCGAACACTGCGCAGCCGTTTTTCGTTGTTGCTTTTTCGCAGGGTTGCGAGGCTTGATTCCATAAATGCGGCCTCTTCATTCATACCGTGTTTTGCGTAAAATGCTTGCACGGATTCGAGGCGTTTCTCTGAATCGCAGCCGAGGGTCCAGAGTAATTTTTTCTGACAGACCGGGCAGAAGTGAACCGGAGCCGCATCGGTTTCATACAGGCTGATTGATCCGTTCATCGAGCATTTATAGAACACGCAATGCGGCAGACCGAACATGTGTCCGGTTTCATGGTTGAGCACTTTGCACGACCGGCGCAACGCGGTGACGTCCGCATCGTTCCGCCGTTTTTGATTCCAAAATTCAGGGAAGTACCGGCACAGGCTGTAAACTCCGACGCGATTTTGCATATCACCGAGGCCGAAAACATAGTGGAGATCGCCGGAATAAATGTCCTCCATAGTGATGCCAAGATAGACTGCCGCGTCGCGCGGTACCCGTTTGATAAGCAACGAATCGAGCAAGCGGTCAGCGTTGTACTGCGTGTCGTATTCCCCGCGCCGAAGCGGGAACGGGACTTTTCGAGTCAACTGTTTGTTTGGATCATCGAGTTTTAATTCCATCGTCTTTTCGATTCTCGCGGGGAGTTGGAAAAAGACTTCCGCGTACTCTCGCAAATCCTCAAGAAGTTTCGTTTTCTCCGCGTCCATTTTCCCAAGCGGCTGGATCACTATCGTTCGGCGGTCTTGCGTCGGACGGATGTGCTTAGTGGCCGTGTACTGCTCGAACGACTGCGCCGGCTCGGGGTATGTGAAAAGCCACTCGCCAGACTTAGGCGGAAGCATGCGCGAAAAGCCTTTTTCTTCAGCGGGTGAAACCGATGCATAAACGCGAGCCTTGGTTGCATCTTCGTCGCTGGGATTCAGATGTTCTGCGCAACAGGCCATGTGAGCGACAAAGGCGAGCAGTAAAATTGAACGCATGCAGCGGCTCCTCTGTTTTCAAAACGGATCGTGTAATCGTATGACGTACTCGAAACAGAAAGCTTGCGTGAAAAAAACGCGTCTAGCGATTTACTTCGGATGCACTTGAATGACTTCATATTTTGAATCTTCTCCAGAGGCCCGAGGGTTGCTTGAAATCTTTCCGAGGAAACACAGTGTGTCGCTTTGCAACACGCGGCTGATGACGTTACAATGCCGTGTCCAAGGAGCAGCAGAAAACCATCGTGATCCGCATCGGCAGTGTGCCCTACCTTAATTCTAAAGTGCTCACATTCGGGCTGAAGCCGAGCACACCCGCGTATACGTTTGAAGCCCACGTGCCGAGTGTGCTCGCCCAAAAATTGCGGGCCGAAGAAGTCGATGTCGCGCTCGTCAGCTCCATTGAATACTTCCGCAATCCCGGCACCACCATCATTCCCAACATCTCCGTATCGTCGCACCGCGAAATTTGGAGCATCCAGTTATTTCACCGCGTACCATTACATGAAGCGCAACGTATCGCGCTGGATCCCGCGTCCGAAACGACCAATGCTCTGTTGCAAGTCATCCTGCACGAAAAGATGAAATTGAACATCGAACTCGTTCAGTTGCAGCTCGGCGAAGACCCCATGTTGCGCGAGGACATCGACGGCTTTTTAAAAATCGGTGACCCGTGTTTGCTCTTCAAAACGCCGCCCGGTTACCAAACGTTGGACCTCGCCGCCGAGTGGCACGAATTCACGAAATTGCCGTTCGTCTTCGCAGTCTGGGTCTGTCGGCCCGGCGTGAATTTGCAAGGCATCAACATGGAATTATTCATGGCCAAGCGCGACGGCCTGCGCAACATCGACGCCATTTCGCGCACTGAATCACGCAACCTGGGCATCGATTATCAACGCGTCAAAAACTACATTTCGCGGATCGTGAAGTACGATTTGGGGCGCGAAGAATTGGGCGGAATGAGCCTATTCCGAAAGTACCTCGTGCGGCAACAAATGATCGAAGAAGGTTCAGGCTTTGATTTCTACACGCGATAAAATCGAGTCGTTTTATGGTCAGACTCTCACGTTGATTATTTTTCTTGATGTGTGGACGGAACGTCGATTTCCGATTCCTTCTTCACCGGCCACGCCACCAAAATCACTCCCAACAAAATAGCCACTCCGCCCAACCACTGTCGAGCCGTCAGTTTTTCGCCGAGAATTGTCGTGCCCAAAATCATCACCAAAATCACGCTCAACTTATCCACCGGCCCGACCAAAGACGCTTGGCCAATCTTCAGCGCATAATAGCCGCACAGCCACGACAACCCCGTGGCACAGCCGGACAAGACCAAAAATAAAAGCGTTCGGGAAGGCAGTTCGGTTGGGTTCGTCCATTCGCCGCGCACAAAAACAATCGCGAGCGTGATCATTAAAATCACAACAATCCGCACCAGCGTCGCCATGTTCGACGAGATGTCAGCGACGCCAATCTTCCCAAAAATGTTCGTCAGCGCCGCAAACACAGCCGCCAGAATCGCAAACCCAAACCACCCCATTTGCGCTCCCTTTTTCGTGGCTGTACTCTGCACCTCAGCTTGAAAGCTGATCTCTTGTAAAATCTATTCCTGCCAGTCGACCCATTTCAGTCCAGGAACTCGATTAAATTCACTGACGTTATGCGTAACCAATGTTAAATTATGCAGCATTGCAACCGATGCAATCTGCAGATCATGTGGCCCAATTCGCATACCTTTGCGTTCTAATTCAGCCCTTAGTTGCGCCGCTATACCAGCACATTCATCATCGAATGCCAATGAAATCATCGGCGCAAAAAATTGGTCCAATTTGGAATTTTCTCGTGCAGGGTCGGAACACCGGCAAGCACCGTAGCGAAGCTCGTAAACAACAATAGAGCACATTGCAATGTCGCTCGGATTTATACTTCGCCAATGCGAAAGGAGCGTGGTGTTGCCCGATCGCAACAATTGGACACACGCATTGGTGTCGGGAAGGTAAATCATGGCAACGACAACCGGACATCGTAATCGCTTTGTTCGGGCCGCTCCAACTCCGGCATCGATCCAGCCAGGCGTTCAAAATAACCAACGGGCCAACTGGTTGCGATTCCTTTGGCAGACACAACCGGTCGGACATGTACTGTGACATTTACGTCTGCATCCGATACACCCACGTTAAAGCTGAGATTCAACATACCGTCGCGAGTCGTATGTGCCTCAGTTTCAATCAATTCTGTCAACATGTTCTCAATCGACTCCAGTATTGATCCCACCAGTCAGAAGGTCTACCAAAATGATGTTAATCAACTCATTCCGAAAAGTCTATTTATTACTTTTTCACTTTCACATATTAAACCGGTTCGCTGCGCTTCTGCATGAAAGTCGTTACTTCACAATATCCAGCGCGTCTTTCAATTCCATCCGCCCGTCGTAAAACGCCTTCCCGACAATCGCGCCGTAGCATTTCATCGCCGCGCATTCGCGCACGTTTTCCAATGTCGTCACGCCGCCTGACGCGATCAACGGGAACGGACTCGCCACGCTCATCTCTTCCAAACGCTTCAAATTCGGGCCTTCCAACATCCCGTCGCGGTCGATGTCTGTGTAAATGATTTCGCCCAGCGGAATGCCCTTCAATTGCGCGACCATGTCCGTCGCCAGTGTCGTACTCACATCGACCCAACCCTTCGTCGCGACCATGCCGTCTTTCGCGTCGATCCCGACACTCACTTTGCCCGGAAATCGGTTCGCGAGCTTTTCAAGAAACGCGCGGTCTTCAAGGGCCTTCGTCCCAACCACGCAGCGCGCAGCACCCGCATCAATAAATCGAGCAATGGCGTCTTCCGTGCGCAACCCGCCGCCAATTTGAATCTCATGCGTCCCAGCAAACGCTTTCAAAATATTTAACGTGATCGCCGCATTCTTCGGAGCCCCGTCAAAGGCGCCGTCGAGATCAACGATATGAATCCGCTTCGCCCCGCCATCCGCCCAACGCCGTGCCGCATTCACCGGATCGTTGTCGTACACCGTCTTCTCGTTGGCCAAACCCTTCTTCAACCGCACAGCCTTGCCGTCTTTAATGTCCACAGCCGGAATTACAAGCATTCGAAACCTTTCATTTAATGTAGTACGCGAGCACGGAGAGCCGTTGTCGTTCCCCTCTCCCCTTGAGGGAGAGGGCCGACGAGCCTGCTGTTCGGCTCGCGGGGTGAGGGGTAACATTGATTAATCCACAACCATTACTGCTTCGGAAACGCCGCCTGATCAATGAAGAACCGCACCTTGCCCTGGCAGCGCCACAACAAGCGAGCAACCAATTCCGTCTCGATCTTTCCGGACTGGAAAATCTTCGCGAGCATTTCTTTCTTCGACGCGCCTTCCGCCAGCACGAACACATTCTCCGCGCGCCAGATCACCGGCGACGTAATCGACACGCGATCAACCGCAGGCTTCACCGCTGGATTGAACGACAGCGGATCGCACGTCGTCATCGTCTTCACCATTTCTTTCGGAGCCGGCGTCCCAGGAAACAAACTCGCGGTGTGACCGTCCGGACCGACGCCCAATAAAATCAAATCAAACGCCGGGAACCCGTCCTTCTTTGTCGCAATCTTGTCATGCAGCGTCTTGGCGTATTTGTCCGCGCTCTCGTCCGCCGTCGCTTCGCCCGTCGAAATCGGGAAGATATTTTCCAACGGTACCGGGCCATTTTTCAGCAGCGATTCATAGACCATCTTATAATTCGAATCCGGATGGTCCGGCTTCACGCGCCGTTCGTCGCCCCAAAACAAGCGCGTTTTGGCCCACGGAAAATCGCCGTGCAACTTCGGATTTCCGAGCAGCGAGTACACAGCCTTCGGCGTCGATCCGCCCGACAGCGCGAGGTTGAACCAACCGGTTGCTTTAATGCGCGCGTTCGCCAATTCTTCAATCGCCGCCGCCGCGTTTCGAGCCAGCGCTTCGCCATCGTCCAGCACCGTCACTTTGAATTCCTGAGTCGTTGACATTTTAGTTGTCGCCCTTTTTAAAATCGCCTGTCCTGAACTCTCTGAACCCGCTTACGAATTATGCCACCGCCGGCCTTCCTGCGCCAGCCATTGATCGCTAGTTTCCGGCCCAAACGATCCCGCCGGATAATTCGGGAAGTCCGGCGGAGCCGACGCGGCCCAGCCCTCATGAATTGGCGTGATGAAGCGCCACGCCGCTTCGACTTCGTCACTCCGTAAGAACAACGTCTGATCACCCAGCATCGCATCGATCAGCAACCGCTCGTACGCGCTCGGGCTTTCTTCCGTGAAGCCATCCGGGTAGGCGAATTTCATGTGCACCGATTTCACGCGCACGTCGCTTCCCGGCACCTTCGCTTCAAACTTCAACTCAATTCCATCGTTCGGCTGAATCTGCAAAATCAGCAAATTCGGATCCGGCAATTCTTCAAGCGCTTTAAACACGTTGAACGGCGGCGTCTTGAACCGGATGCAGACTTCAGTATCCGCGCGCTTCATGCGTTTGCCCGCGCGCAGATAAAACGGAACGCCCGACCAACGCCAGTTGTCAATAAACGCGCGCACCGCCACGTACGTTTCGGTCTTCGAATCCGGCTTCACATTCGGTTCCTGTCGATAACCGATCACGGGCTGACCATCAATTTCGCCCGCACCATACTGCCCACGCCGCGTCTCTGCCGTCGCTTGCTCAGGAGGAATTGGGCGCAACGATTTCAGCACTTTTACTTTTTCATCGCGAATTGACTCCGCCTCAAACGACACCGGTGGTTCCATCGCGACCAATGCCAGCACCTGCATCAAATGATTCTGAATCATATCGCGCAGAGTGCCAGCCTCTTCATAATACCCGCCGCGCTTCTCAACACCCAGCGGTTCAGCTGCCGTGATCTGCACGTGATCAATGTATTTGAAATTCCACAACGGTTCAAAAATCGCGTTCGCAAACCGGAAGAACAGCGTGTTCTGCACCGTCTCTTTGCCAAGATAATGATCGATGCGGTACGTCTCGTCTTCGTTCAGCATGCTCTTCGTCAGAGCGTTCAACGTGCGTGCGGATTCCAAATCTCGTCCGAACGGCTTCTCGACAATCACGCGCGCCCACGAGTCCTTCGAGCGCGTCGCTGCACCCACCAATTCCGCAGCATGCAGTGCCTTCAACGCCATCGGAAACACGCTCGGCGGAAGCGACAAATACATCAGCCGCTTCGTCGGCATTCCCTTGCCACGTTCTTCCGTTTCAAGATGCACTTTCAAATTCGCGAGCGCCGTCGAGTCACTCAAATCCGCTTGCACATACGTCAGATTCTGGAGAAACCGTTCCCAGTCCTGCCCGTTCGGATCTGCTTTCGTCCCAACGCCCGGAGCGCGAATATTACCCTTCGCGATCTCCGTGCGATATGTCTCCGTCGTGTGCGCGACGCGATCCACGCCGACAATATTAATCCGTTCTGGCAGATGTCCGCTGAACGCCAGATGAAACAGTGACGGCATCAATTTGCGCGTGACCAAATCGCCCGCCGCACCAAAGATCACCACCGTGCACGGATTCGGTACGCGCGTACTCGCAATCGCAAGATTCGGCGTGTCGCTCATGGTCTGCTCCAATTAACGAAAGATTAAAAAGGCCCACAAAACCAAGAGCCGGAAAACAGGAATTTGCATTCCTGTTCCCGGCCCTTGACTGTCAATCCACGTTCAAACCAACTCGATAACTTAGTGACCGCCGAACTTGCGGCGCATCGCCTGCACAACCTTCCACGCAAAGTCTTCTTCCTTGCGGGACGTGAAGCGCGAGTACAGCGACGTTGTCAACACCGGGCACGGCACGCCTTCATCAATCGCGGCCTGCAACGTCCAGCGACCTTCGCCCGAATCCGGCACGCCGCCATGAGCGACTGATTCCGTTTCGACCGGCAGCGACGGATTTTCGAGGAACGCTTCCGCCGTCAAATCCAGCAACCACGACGCGATCACGCTGCCACGGCGCCAATTTTCGCACACCGCCTGCAAATCGAAATCGTACTGGTAATGTTCCGGGTTGCGCAACGGTGTCACTTCTGCGCTGTCCGACGTGCCACCCTTCTTGCCGATGTTCGCGTGCTTGAGGATGTTCAAGCCTTCTGCGTACGCGGCCATGATGCCGTATTCCATACCGTTGTGGACCATCTTGACGAAGTGACCTGCGCCCGACGGGCCGCAGTGCAAATAGCTGTCAGCCGACGTTCCCGTCGCCGTAACATCCGCACCCTTGACCGCGTGGAAATGACCCTTCGCGTCTTTTTCAACACCCGTGATCGACTTGACCGTGGTGGGCATCGTGTCGCCCTGGCCCGGAGCAATCGCTTTGAAAATCGGATTGAGACGATCCACTGCGGCTTTGTCGCCACCGATCATCAAACAGTAACCGCGCTGCAAGCCCCACACGCCGCCAGACGTGCCGACATCGAGATAATCAATGCCCTTCGTTTTCAATTCCTTGCTGCGGCGAATGTCGTCGATGTAGTACGAATTGCCGCCATCGATCAACGCATCACCCGCGCTCAACAAGGCCGCGTAATCCGGGATCAAGCGGTCAACGATTCCGGCCGGAACCATCAACCAAATCGCGCGCGGTCCCTTCAACTTGGAGACCAAATCCTTGGGATCGGTCGCACCGATCGCGGGGACTATGCCACCTTCGTTTTTGACGCGGTCGAGAGTTTCCTGAACAACCTTGGGATCGCGATCGAGTACCACGATTTCGTGCCCGGCCCTGGCCATACGGACGACCATGTTCTGGCCCATACGTCCGAGGCCGACCATTCCGAGTTGCATGAATTGCTCCTTTGGTTAGAGGTGCTTGACGTGTGGCACGTAGCCCTTTGCCGTCACCCTTCGGTTTACGAATCCAGAAGTCACTTTTCCAGATTCAGAAGTTCGATTTACATCAATGGCTTTGATTGATCGGACATCCGCCCGCCCCCTTTGAGAAAATTCGGGAACGCTCTTTTACATCGAATCGAATTAGATTGTAGATTAACGCTACCTATCAATACTCCTCATTCGGCGTACGTCAATCAAAAAAGTTCGTGAATTATATCGAAATCGTTCACTAGTGCATCAAAATCACATCGTGCGTTAGGCCAGCGCCTTACACTTCTCCCAATAAGTCAGCACCGTTTCAATGTACGTCGCATGGCTCCACGTCAGCGGCGAAACCGATAGCGGCGCACCTGTGTACGGATGAATCTGTTCCGCCATGCAGCCCGATTCCAAACTGTGCTTCACTGCCCATTCAAGCAGCTCGCGCGGTCGATTTAAATCGCCCACAGTCTTCGCCCGAGCCAAATACCACTGGGCGAGCCAAAGTGTACAGATCATCCACGGATTGCCCGGCACCTTCTCCACGTCGTGCGAAATCTGATAATAATAATCGTTCTCGTAGCGCGCCACGCCGCCCTGTTCCGTCTTGCACCACAACCGGCTTTCCATCTGATTCATCGTGCTGATCACCATCGGATCGTCCGGGTCGAAAATACCAAAATGAAAAATTGCGAAGACGCTCGCGTCAATCGCCAAATCCACTTTCTTCCCCCCGCCCACAGGATACGAAATCATCCGCACAAACCGGTTTTCGTCCGCGCAGAAAAGATGCTCAACCATCGCGCGCTTCATCGCGGCAGCGGCTTCAATGCACTCCGCCTGCAACATTGCGTCGTCCAGTTGAACCAGCATCTTGGCCGCCGCGCTCAACCCAGCAACCACCGCAGCTGTCGTGAACGTCAGCACTCCGTAACGCTCTTCCCACAAATCGTAACTCTCACGCGGCAACCCCGTTTCTGGATTGCGGTACTTCAACAAAAAGCGCGCCGCAGGGCGAATCAATTTCTCCGTCAACGACGTAATAAACGCAGCGTCTTTGCACACTCGAAAATGCTCGTACAACGACCACAAAACCAACGCCGTTTCGTCTTCCTGAATCGGCAACGCTGGCTTCCCGTCGCGCACCCACGGATGCCACGAACTTCCGAACGATCCATCCGGATTGTATTTGTGCAGCAGAAATCCGTCCGCCTCACCCGAACGCGGCATCACACTTTGGCAGAACAAAAAGAATTTCCGCGTCAGTTCCGAATAGCCCGCGCGGTCAAGCGCGTGCGACACCAGCGCTCCGTCGCGCGGCCACATGTACGAATACGTGTCGCGGTTAAACACGAGAGAATCGCCGTCGTTCGCCGCGATGATCGCTCCGCCCGAATCGATCTGTGTGTTCACAATCAACAAACTGCGGCGGAAATGCTCCGCCAGCGGTCCGCTCTCTTCATTCGCTTCCGCCGCGCCCCGAGCCTGACCCACCCACTTCCGCCAGCGCCCGACTGATCGGTCTTTCAACGCATCAAAACCCTGCCGCAACACAATGTCATTTAAATCCATCGCGTCGTAAAACGTCTTCTCGACACACACCCAATGTTGAAACCGAGCGCTACTTCGTGCGGGGATATTCGATCGAACCGAAATGATGCAATCCACCGACCCTTGCGTGATCGGATTGCAACCCAACTGCCCGTCTTCCGCATCCCGCCACGTGCCTTCAAAATGCTGCACGCGCTTGATGCCCGTCGAATACTGATGCACACCCTCGCCTGCCGCGTTGCGCGCGTTAAAAATAAAATACCGAGGCCCTTTGTATTGAATGACGACGTTCGCATTCGGCTCGTAATACGCCGTGTCGCCGAACGCGTTCTCAAGCAAATTGCAATCGTAGTGAAAAAATAAGCGGACCTCGCGCTCCTCGTCGGAATCGTTGTGGACCACAAAATCGCGGAGGAAAATCGAATGATCGGGATGCACGGTGTCGTTCGCGTCAATTCGCAAACGCAGCCAATCGTTTTGCAATTTAACGTCGGTGACGAGCGTGTCGGAGAGGTACTTCAAAGACCGTTTCCAGCCCTCTTCGTGCAGCCAGGAAAACGCGCCGTTGACCCAAATGCCAGTACGAGAACGCTCGCCCAGTGTCTGATTTTCTTTACCCACTCGCGGGAAAAAAATATCGCGAACACAATAACTGCCGTCGAATGTCACCAGGAGACGGCCATTTCCGATCGGAAGGTCGCGGGGCATTGTGAATTCCTGGAGGCATAAAATTGAAACACAGAAATACATCAACAAACTACTATGTGTAAAGTCATGTTATGCGAAACGGCCTTCACATGGAGGCCGTTTCGATTGCTAACTATTTATCATCAATGGTAAATTCAGTCATCCCATACAGCACGACAAATTAACGATTCGACGCGCGCGGAATCTTGATGTATGGCAAACGCAGCCCCTCCAAAATCGGACCATTGTTCAGCCGTGCTTCGACAACATCAATCACTGCGGGAGACGTCGCTGCGCCCGGCTGCACTCCATTGGTCAGGTTCGGGAACTCCGCCTTCAACTTCGGGATTGCCGCCAACAACGCAGTCTTCACCGCAGCAGCGCTCACTGTGTCGCAGCGGACATTGTTCGGGGGCAGGTATCCACGTTGGCCGTTGAACGCAATCACATCATCTTGATCGACGCCGTCGCCGGAGATACCCAAACCACCGACCAAAACACCGTTCTTGTAAATCGGAACGCCACCCGGGAAAATGCAAATGCCGTTCTTCAATGTCGGAGGCACATTGTTTCCATTTCCAACACCATAAGCTTGTCGCAACGAAATATCGACAAAAATCGACACCTGCAACGGAGATAAGCGACCGTCGCGGATGTGCGGAATGCGGCGCGACAACAACTGGACCGCCTTTTGCACGGCTGTAGACGGAGTAGCTAATAAGACTGGCGTCAACAAATCATTGTTCTTGTCTGTCAGTAACTGAGAAATTTCACTCAAATTATCAGCTGTGCTTCCGGTTGGAGACAATCCTAAATTCGTTACATCACCGCCCACCTTCTCCAGCAATCCGCTCAACGGACCTGGCGGATGAGCATCAACGCCTGACGGGTACGTCGTCTGAGCCATAAACCCAATCGCGCGGCTCGAGAACCCAACGTCATTCGTGCTGAAGAACGCAGCAGTGCGCGCCTTCTGGACACACAAATCGAAGCTGAATACTGTCGCGTCTTCCGTGCGGTACAAGCCACAGATGTCGCCGTTCAAATCCACAACTGTAATCCATACAGCCGCCGCGACACCATTCGGCTTACGAATTGCCGCTCGCGTCAAATTCGCTTGATCAGCGGCCTGTTGCACCATCGTAATCACGTCAGCTTTTGTGATCGCACCCAACGGGCTATTGCGAGGCGGGAAGCGACCCACCCAACCGCGGCGCGGGAATTCCTGCGTCGGCGTGGCTCGAGGCTGCATCGCCGGCAACACCGTCACAGCCGTAGTCGTCGCCAACGTCACCGCCGGATAAGCCGGAACCGGATTCACGTTCGCCGGGAAGGACGTTCCATTCGGATCGCGCTCCACACCCGTTGTATCGAAGAACGGCTCAAAGTTTCCTTCAGCCAGCAAGGTTGCCACCGGCACCGCCGTAAACTTCGGGCGGCGAGCATTCACGTACGGAAAGCGGAAGCCATTCGCCAAAATCTTGTTCGCTTTAACCAAATTCGGTGGTTCGAAACCAGTGATACACGCCAGCGCTGCAGTTTCTTCAACCAACTGTTTCGACGTTCCTGGAACAATACCCGTGTCAGGGCGCTTCACACCCGCATCAGGTACACCTTCGGCCAACACGCCAAATCCATCGATTTCTACACCCACAGCGCCAACCGGATTCTTTCCCTTAAACAACGGCATGCCACCCGGATCGTCTGTCAACGGCGTAATCACCAACGGCTGCAATGCAGGGCGGAAATTGCTCGTACCTACAGGTGCGGCAGCCATACCCGGAGCATTCAAGCCATTAATGTAAGCAATGAAAGGAGGCACCTGCAACTGCACGTCGGTGCCCGGAGCATTCGTAAACGGAACGCCAAACAACGGGCCAGAATCCACATTATTTACGCCCGGAGGAAAATTCTTTTGAACGATGAATTGCGCCGTCCGCGTCGTGAACGCATCGCCGGTCGATTCAAAATACGCCGCCGTGCGCGCTTTCGCCGTCGCCTGTTCGTTGATACGCGGATCGACGGAGACCATCGTCGTCATGCGGAAAATCGCCAGGATATGACCTTCGCGATCCGTCACCGAAATGATCCCGGGCGCACCGACAGACTTCAAGTAGCCCACGCCTTGAGCTATGATCGTATTCACGTCACTCACGCTCAACGCGGGCGTATCATTCGGGATTGGCGAGTTAAGATCAATTTGAGCCGCGCGCGCCGTCTTCTGGCTCGCACTCATGAACACAAGTGAAAAGAACATGATTTTCACGGCTAGTTTTTGGGTCATGGAAAGCATTAATGCATCCTCGAATGTGTTGACAACTCTCTCATTTTTCAGTGCATCCTCCACGCGGCACACGCAGGGATCGACACCAAAAACCACCGTCCGTTTTGACACGGTCATCAATCCGAATGGACAACAAAGCCAAAGACTAATCAGCCTTTGCCTAGTAACTTCCGTCGTGGATTGTTATAGAGCCTAACTACATTGCAATTTTCTTCAAGCAAAAGATTGATGGTTCGCCCGATAATCCGTTCCGAAACCATCCACCATGTTTCTACATCCTCTTGACTTCTAAAGGAACTAAACAATTTTAAAATCTTTCAATTTTTTAAAACATCTACATGAATCCAGTTCAGTCACCCGCCGGAAAACCAATATAACAGTGTCTTATCAGCTCAACCAGTTTACGTCATTTTTCACAATTCCATCGCTCGCTTTGCCCGTCAATTGAACCGGAAGTGCACGAATATCCGCCCGAAATTCTTGCTGTCTTTTTCGACGCGGTGATACAGCTTCTTGATGTGACCTTGATTCAAGAATTTGATGACCCGCTCTTTCAACACTCCACTACCCTTCCCCGGAATGATCTCGACCAGCACAATCCGCTTGGCCACCGCTTCATTGATGATCCGATGCAACTCATCTTCAATTCGGTCCCCCTTATTAAAGATGTCGTGCAAGTCCAACTTCAATTTCGCCATGTCAATCCGCTCCTGACGCCATACCTACCATCTCAACGTATCGAATCTTTTTACATCACACGATCCATTCTGTCATGGCTCTTATTCATGTATCGAATCGAACACCGCAACTCGAAACAGTTCCCGGCAATGCCTTGACCCCACGTCCATCCGCGTTATGCTAAACCCAATTATGTTACTCTTTCAATTCGTCGTGGCCCTCATCGTCCTCGCGATCTGCGCCGTGCCCGCGTTTATCGCATTCGCCTTTTTCGCCGCCGCGATGTACGCCTTCATCACATCCTCCGACGTCGGCGGCGAAATCATGGCCGACCTTCGCGCCACCCGAGAACGTGACCCTGCCGCCGAAGGCTGGATCGCCTGCGTCTTTTATCCCGGCTGGTGGGCACTTAACATTCACCGCCTCGCCGCGCACCCTCTTTACAAAATCGGCCTGCGTACCCCCGCTCGCTTGTTCAATTTCCTGGGACGATTTCTTTCAGGCTGCGACATCCATCCCGGCGCGCAATTCGGGCGCGGCGTCTTCATCGACCACGCCCACGGCGTCGTGATCGGCGAGACCGCCGTCATCGGCAACAACGTCACGATGCTTCACCAAGTCACACTCGGCGGCACTGGCAAGCAGACCGGCAAACGTCATCCGACCATTGAAGAAGGTGTCTTGCTCGGTGTCGGAGCCAAAGTGCTCGGTAACATCACCATCGGGCGCAATTCGAAAATCGGAGCCGGCTCCGTCGTCGTCCATACCGTCCCGCCAAATTCCACCGTTGTCGGCATTCCCGGCCGCGTCGTCGCCTCAGGCGGTCAGCGCGTTCCGTCCCAGCAACTCGACCACACCAGCCTCCCCGACCCGCTGATCGAACGCATTCGCCAGCAGGTTCACGACGAAGTTAAACGGATCGAAGACAAGATGCAGAAAGTCAAAGCCAAGTCCGATGCTGCCGCCAGCGGCGCCGCTCCCACCACCGATATTCTCGCCGAAATTTGCGATCACAAACGCGAGGAAATCGACGCAATCCAAGCCGTCCGCCCGCTCCATATCCTCCGCGAAATGCCCACTCGCCGCCGCGACTTGCGCAGTTTCTCCCGAGCGCTTCGAGCGCCCGGCATCTCACTCATCGCTGAAATTAAAAAAGGCAGCCCGTCCGGTGGACTCCTCCGCGCCGATTTCAATCCCGCGCAAATCGCCGACATCTATTTCCAAAACGGAGCCGCCGCGCTCTCCGTGCTGACCAACGAAAAGTATTTCCAAGGCTCGCTCGAATACGTCGCCCAAGCGCGTGAAGCCGCCAACATTCCGATCCTACGAAAAGAATTCATCGTCGATGAATATCAAATCATCGAAGCCGAGCGCTACGGTGCCGACGCGATTCTTTTGATCGCCGCCTGCCTCGACGAAACGCGCCTGCGCGACTACCGCGAAACCGCTGAAGGAGAAGGTCTCGATGCCCTCGTCGAAGTCCATGACGAAGCCGAATTGGAAATGGCGCTGAAGAGCGGAGCCAGCATCGTCGGCATCAATAACCGCAATCTAAAAACGCTCGAAACCAATTTGGAAACGACGTTCAAACTTCTCGACAAAATTCCAAAACGCCAGCGCCAGGACTTGATCCTCGTCAGCGAATCCGGCATCCGCACCCACGCCGATATTCAACGCCTCAAAGAAGCTGGCGTCAACGCCGTCTTGATCGGTGAAACCTTCATGCGCTCGCCCGATATTGGAGCCAAAGTCCGCGAAGTCATGGGCTCAAATCCGACCTCAGATTATTCGATTTAGCATCCAACGTAGAGCCGAAATCAGTTCGGCTCTTTTCACGCGCGAGGCACGTCATGCCGCAGAAACGCATCCTCCACCTCGACCCCTTCTCAGGCATCTCCGGCGACATGTTCGTAGGTGCCTTGCTGGACCTCGGCGTCGATCTCGCCAAACTCGCGCACGAAGTCTCCAAACTCGAACTCGGCGGCTACCACCTCAGCTCCAAACGCGTCTTTCGCGGCGCGATGACCGCCATCAAATTCGACGTCGAAATCGCCGGGATTCTGCAAACTGAATTCGACGCAAAACCCGCCGACATCACCGCTCCATCGCACGGCCACGAGCACGGTCATTCTCACGGGCACGACCATTCCCACGACCACAATCACAGCGGCGACACATCCGCGCCCGAAACCCAGCGTCGAAATTTTAAAGAAATCAAAACACTCCTTCAGAGCTCGCGCCTCAGCGACCGTGTTAAAATCACCGCGACCGCCGCATTTCAAAAACTCGCCGACGCAGAAGGCCGCATCCACAATATGCCGCCAGACGACGTAGCGTTTCATGAAGTCGGTGCGCTTGACAGCATCATTGATTTCGTCGCCGTTTGCGCGGGATTGGAAATGTTGGGCATCGACGAAGTTTGGTGCGGCCCGCTCGCCCTGGGACGCGGCGGATTCGTGAAATGCGACCACGGCCTGATGCCCGTCCCCGCCCCAGCCACGCTCGAAATCGTCAAAGGCATTCCGCTACGCGACACGCCGGTTGAGAAGGAATTGACAACGCCAACCGGAGCCGCACTGATCGCTGCGCTCACGACAAAATTCTGCACGGTCCCCGACATGCGCTCCGAAAAAATAGGCTACGGAGCCGGCTCGCGCGAACAACAACTCGTGCCCAATGTTCTCCGCGCTACGCTCGGCACAACCGACGACACGACTCCCAGCGACAGCGTGATCGAACTCCGAGCCAACATCGACGACGCGACACCCGAAGCGCTCGGACACTTGATGGATGTTCTATTGGCCGCCGGAGCGCTCGACGTTTTTTTCACGCCGATCCAGATGAAAAAAAATCGCCCGGCCACGCTCGTCACCGCCCTGATTGCGCCGAATCAACTCGATTCGATAGCAGACATCTTTTTCAAAGAATCCTCAACCTTTGGCCTGCGTTACGAAACGCTCAATCGTCTGACGCTCACCCGAGAATTCATCACCGTCGAAACCCAATTTGGCCCAGCGAAAGTAAAAATTGGCCAACGAAATGGCACCGTTTATTCGATTCATCCGGAATATGACGATTGCAAATCCCTCGCCCAAAAATCGGGGACTGCGCTGAAAGACGTGATTGTCGAAGCGCTGTCGATAGCAAAGAAGAGCCTGTAAGGAGCGGCGGCGCTCCTGCCGCCGTGTGAAAATTACTTCATGCGCCCCAGTCGCCAACTTTTTCGCAAAGCATCTCGAATTCCATGCGTCTACTCTGTAGTATCGACATGCGGCTTGGAGCTTTGACCATGAATCTGCCTCCCGAATTGGACGACCTGAAGGAAGAGATCAAGGATCACGCCATTGATTGCGGCCTCGATTTCTTTGATGTCGTCTTCGAAGTTCTCACGCACGATCAGATCAACCAGATCGCCGCGCTCGGCGGATTTCCCAATCGCTACCCGCATTGGAAATTCGGCATGGAGTACGAGCGCCTCAGCAAATCGTACACGTACGGCCTCTCCAAAATCTACGAGATGGTTATCAACAACGACCCATGTTACGCGTACCTGATGAACAGCAATCCGCTCTGCGACCAGAAGCTCGTCATGGCGCACGTCTACGCGCACTCCGATTTCTTCAAGAACAACTGTTTCTTCGCGCACACCAGCCGCAAAGCCATCGACGACTTGGCCAACCACGGCGCGCGCATTCGCTCCTACGGCGAACGCTACGGCCACGACACCGTTGAAGAATTTCTCGACAACTGCCTCAGCATCGAAAACCTGATCGACATTCACTCGACCGGAATTCGGCGCGTCGAGGAAGTCAAAAAAATCTCCGAACTGGACGAGATCGCTGAAGAGGAGACGCTCGAAGTCCTGCGTATTCGCTCCAAGGAATACATGGACCGATTCGTCAACCCAAAGGAATTCCTCGATCAGAAAAAGAAGGAGTTGGAAGAGGAGCGAAACAAGAAAACGCGCATCCCCGAGGAACCCACGCGCGACATTTTGAAATTCCTGATCGATTACGCGCCGTTGCAAAAGTGGCAGCGCGACATCCTTGGCATCGTCCGCGACGAGGCCTACTATTTCGCGCCCCAGGGCATGACTAAAATCATGAACGAAGGCTGGGCGACGTACTGGCATTCAAAAATGATGACCGAAAAACTCGCGAATGATCGCGACATCATCGACTACGCCGACCACCATTCCGGCACCGTCGCGATGGGCCCGAACTCCATCAACCCATATAAAATTGGCGTCGAACTGTACCGCGACATCGAAGACCGCTGGAACAAAGGCCGCCACGGTATTGAATGGGACCGTTGCGAAGATTTCGACCAGCGCCAAAATTGGGACACGCGCGCGAACGCCGGACGCGACAAGATTTTTGAAGTCCGCCGCAACCACAACGACGTGACCTTCATCGATTCGTTCTTCACGAAGGAATTCTGCGAAGAACACAAACTCTTCGCCTATAAATTCAACCGCAAAAGCGGCGTCTACGAAATCTCGAGCCGTGAATTCGCCGACGTCAAAAAGCAGTTCCTCGGCAGCCTGACCAACGCCGGCCAACCGTTCATCTACGTCACCGACGCCAATTACGGAAACCGTGGCGAGCTGCATCTGCGCCACCGCTTCGAAGGCGTCGAACTAAAACTCGACCACGCGCGCGACACGATTGAAAACATCCAAAAGATCTGGAAGCGCCCGGTCCACATCGAGAGCGTCTTCAACGGCAAAGGCCGCCTGCTCTCCTACGACGGCAAAGACCACCGCGACCACGACGTGGTGGTCGAAGTGCCGGATGAATTGGAAATTGACGATTAAAATCGATGACAAAAGAGGAGTGGCGACATATCAAATAGTTTAGTGCGCGCCCCCGTTATTCTCACTGCACGGAAACAAAGTCTGCCAGAAAACTGTCGAGCCCCGAATTCGTCATTACTTCCTTTCAAAAGAGGCGGCCTTGAAACGCAACCGAATATTTCCAGTCCTTGCGCTTGCTCTCGTTACCTCCATCGCGTATGCGGAAAACGCCGACAACGCGGGGCCTCCAAATGGACTTAACCTTCAATTTGTCTTTGCAAAAAAACAATATCATCTCGGTGAACGGATCGAAGTTACGTTGCGCTACACGTATACGGGGCCGCTTAAACTCGCGGCAGTCCTCATGTCTGAGGATCAACCAGGCCGTCCCACCGCGATCGGGATTTCAGTGGCCGGCGTAAATGGTGCAAAGTCGTTTGATCCCAGTCGCTATTTCAGTGGGACGTCTTATGGCGGATACCCCCATAAGGCGTTTGATGCGGACGGAGTGTGCGAGGATAAAATCGATTTGAACGAATGGGTTGTTTTCGAGACTCCCGGCACCTTCCGCATCACCGGTTGGTCACGCGCGGTTGGGGACGCACAGACGGTCTACGGCATCCGCAACGAACGCTACGTACTCAGCGCCGATCCTGGCACGATAGAAATACTGCCAGCCGAAGAGGCGTTACAAATGGAGCAAATCAAGGCGGCTGAGTCTGCGTTGAAAAGCGAAAACCTGAAAACCCGCAGCTTGGCAGCGAGAACGCTCTGGTACATGAAAGATGAACGCGCAATTCCACTGCTGGTTCAATGCCTAGGTGATACGCGGGAGAAGTCAAATCTGCACCGTGCCGGGTTCCTGGGATTACTGCGTTTTGATGACATGGAGCCGATTAAAAATGCCGTCTTAAAAAGAATGGAGGACGATCCCAGTTTTCCGTACCCATACTTCACCAGTGACATTGCATGGCTTCTCTCGAAAACGAAGGCATTTGAATATGGATCGACAGAAGGATCACGGAAGCAGTGGCAGGTCAAATTAAAAGAACGCTACTTTGCTGAGTTAAACCGGCGCGATCCGGCGAAGGCACTTAACGATCTGGCTCAGATGATGGCGCAAGGCCATGCGGATCGCGCCGACGCGAAGCTTTGGCGCGGTATTTTTGAGGCGTTTGCGTTGTTGAACCACGAAGGCCGCGGCCATATCGCATTTCTGTTGCACAATGATTTCGATCTGAAGGAATTCACTCCGCAGCTCCGACGCCTTGCCGCTGATGAGATGATTGATGGGAATATTCGATCAGCGGCGATTGTCGCCCTTCATCGGTTCAAGGATGAGTCAATGCGCGAAGCCGTCTTTGAGGACCTTGTGAAGCCCGTTCCGAAACTTTCCATCGCGGCGCATGAAACGCTGGACGATTACAAAGCGAAGGAGCGTTCCGCGGCACTTTTGAAATTGGTTGGCGCCAACGCGCCCAGCGATATCGGCCAGCGGATTGGAAACTTTGCCACTGCGGCTACGGCGGAAGAATTGCAGGATGTTTACGAGCGACTGTTAGAGATCGATTGCAAGCCGGCTATGGGCATGCGGAACCTTTTGCATCGCGGAGTACTAACGGGTCTGGCTTTTGCCTCGCCGTCAGCAGCGTTGAAAATCATCGACGAAATGATGCGTGCCAAGGATCAACAGTATCGTTTCAACTTTGACGAGGCGTTCAACATTCTCGCGCGCCTGAATCTCCCGGAAGCGAAAAGCCTGACGACAAAGTTAATTTCCACGCTGGACGACCGTCGCCTTCAATATTTGATCATTGCGCTCGGGTCAGCGGCACGCCCGAACAAACGTAGTGTTGGCGACAATCGCGAATTGCAACCCAATGACGCTGTCGCAAAGGCTGTATTTCCAAACTTGCTCGATTGGGTCAAAGCCAATCCCAAAAGTAAGGTTCGAGACTACGCCCGCCGAACGCTTAAAGATATCTCGGGGATACCGAAGACCGAACAGCTCGTTTCGGACGCTGAGGCCGAAACTGTCATTCCCGAATGGTCCAAATGGTGGAATGAGCACAAGAAAGAATAGCGGGGACGTTC
>JBAXUS010000005.1:0-73951 GCA_037129555.1 Planctomycetota bacterium | reverse complement strand
AAAGCGCTCGAACGCAAAGCCGAACTCGAACAAAATTTCCTCGAAAAGGAAATGGAGTTCATCCGCCGCCACATCAACAGCCAGCGCACGCGCGAAGCCAAAGGCCGCTTGAAACGCCTCGTCCGTCGCGAAGCCATCGACGTCCCCGAAGAACAACGCGCCTTCCAACTCAAACTCAGCGGCGGAAGCACCCACGCCGATGTCGTCCTAAGCGTCGAAAAACTCAGCAAAGACATGGGCGAACGCACCCTCTTCAGCGACCTCTCCTTCGACTTGATCCGAGGCGAAAAGCTCGGTATCGTCGGCCCCAATGGAGCCGGAAAAACCACGCTCATCAAAGTCCTGCTCGGCCAACTCCCAGCCACATCCGGCCGCCTCCGCCTCGCCCCACAATTAAAAGTCGGCACGTTCACGCAGGACTTAAGCCACCTCGATCACAACCGCACCGTCCTCGAAGAATACGCCCGCCACGCCAACCCGGCGAACCTGAACGCCGCCCGCGCACCGCTCGGCGCCTACCTCTTCTCCGGCAGCCGCGTCGAACAAAAAGTCGGCAGCCTCAGCGGCGGCGAAAAAGCGCGCCTCGCACTCTGCATCCTCGTCTCAAAAGATTGCGACGTCCTCGTCCTCGACGAACCCACAAACCATCTCGACATCCCGTCGCGCCAAGCCCTCGAAGAATCGCTCGGAGGCTACAAAGGCACCTGCTTCATCGTCAGCCACGATCGCTTTTTCCTCGACCGCGTCACCGACAAAACACTCTGGATCGCCGGATCAAAATCGAAAGTCTACCTCGGCGCCTACACAGAAGCCCGCGAACTCCGCGACGATGAATTGCGCCCGGAACAGGAAGCCGAAGAAGAGCGCCGCATCGACGCCCAAAAAGAAAAAGCCGCCCAGTCCGCCCCCACTGCGCCCAAACAAAAAAAGATCAACGAGTACAAGCTCGCCGCAATCGAAAAAGAGATCAGCGAACTCGAAGCCAGAAAAGAAAAACTAAACGCCAGTCTCTACGACGAAGCCGTCTTCAAAGACGGCACGAAAGCCCGACAGGTCACCGCCGAATTGGAAGCCATCGAAATCAAATTGGTCAAACTCAACAAAGACTGGGAAGAAGTCATCGACGCAGCTGGGTGAGGTAGCCCTTCCCCTCTCCCCTTGAGGGAGAGGGCCGACGAGCCAGCCGTTCGGCTCGCGGGGTGAGGGGTAGACGCGGATTAATCACCAAGCGTTACCCCATCTGTTTCGTCGCGCGCACAACAATATTAGGACGGGCTTATAGCCCGTCAGTCTCTCTCGGAGCACTCAACTCATGCTGGGATTCTCAATCAACGTCCGCATCGGCCTCTGGGTCAGCGACCTCAAACTCGGCGTCAAAGCCGGCCTGAAAGCCGCCGCACTCACGCAACCCGAAGCCCTGGGACTCGACGCCTTCGACGCCGACATCACACCGCGCAATCTCAGCTTCAGCGGCCGCCGCGATCTCGCCCGACACGTCCGCAACGTCGGTGCTCTCAGCGCCCTCAAAGCCGATGTCGGAGGCCGACGACTCGCCGACCCGCGCAACCTCGACACCAACCTCGAACGCCTGCGCGATGTCGTCCAAATGGCCGCCGACCTCGGAGCGCCCCGCGTACAAATCGCCGCCGGTTTCGTCCCCGATGATCTCAAAGAAAACACGACCGAACGCACCGCGCTCACCGAAGCCGCGCGCGCGCTCAACGTCGTCGCATCAAATTCCGGAGTCAGCATTTGCTGGTTGGCCGGCAGCGAATCGCCCGAAACGCTCGCCCAATTTCTCGCCGTCGCAGACCCCAGCAGCATGATCGAAGTCGATCTCAATCCCGGCGCGTTCGTCATGCGCGGAGGAGATCCGCTCAAAGCGCTCAACGCACTCACCGCCCGCGTCTCCATGGCCCGCGCCGCCGATCACTGGCGCGGCGGAGCCGAAGCACCATTCGGCAAAGGTGACGTGCGCTGGGGCGAAGTCCTCATCGGCTTGTCCTCCCTCAACCGCAATCTCCCGCTCGACATTCTCGCCGCCTGCTCACTCGATTGCGACCGAGCCAAAGTCCTCAAAGCCAGCATTGACAAACTGAAATCAGTCCGCGCGAATCCGATGTAACAGCGCCGCCCCAACCACCACAATCTCTCCCACCGCAATCGCCACGGACGGCTCGGTCCCGTCAGCGAGCTGCCCACTCAACGCCCCCATCATTCCCGTGCTCGGCGACACATTCAATATCCACCGCACCGTCTCGCGCAACGCCGCTGCCTGAGGAGCCGACGATTCCGCCAACCCCGCCCCACCTGCCGGGCTCGTCAAAAAAACTTCAACGACCATGTACGCCGAAATCGGCAACACAAAAATCCACGCAACCAACAACGCGTTCGCCGCGCGCGGAGCCACCCGACTCAATCCCAACGCAACCCACGCCGTAAAAAATACCCACACCGACGCCAACGCAATCCCCTCAATGCTCACCGGCGAAACACGCGCCGCCGTCTGCAACATAAACGCCGTAACCGCCGCAAGCCACAATGCCGCCTGCACCGATTTCGCCGTAAAATCCCAGCGCGCATCGCCGCCCAGTTCGTCCGTCGTAAAAATAAAAGGAGTCGCAAACGCCCCCAGCATCAGCGCGATCCCCGAGATGAACTGCGGAGCCACCGCCACATTCGCCAGCCAAAACGCCGGTACCGTCCCGGCACCCGCGACGCTCCAACTCGTCCCAGCCGCCAGCAGCAATGAAAGTCCGCACAAAACGAAAGCACTGCGCATCGAAAGCATGCCGACATTAAAGCCCTTCCCAGCTTTCCGTGCAAACCATTTTCCCCGCGTTATTATAGCAATCAAACGGAGCTTCACTAAATGACTGTTAAAATTGGAATGAAATGGGCCTCAGCGATCAGCACCGACGCCGACACCGACAAAGCCCTCGATGACGTTCTCTCGAAAATCACAACCGACCTGCACGGCGAAAAACCCGATGTCGCCTTCCTCTTCATCTCGCCCCAGCACCGCGCCAATTACGCTCGGGCCGGAGCGGCCGTGAACAAGCGACTTGAACCCCAGCACCTGCTCGGCTGCTCAGGCGGAGCCGTCATCGGCGGAGGCCGCGAAGTCGAACACGCGCCCGCGATTTCCATCACCGCAGCGATCCTCCCCGACGTCACCATCACACCCTTCCACCTCGACGACGACACCCTTCCTGGCCTCGATGATCCGCCCCGAAAATGGGAAGAAGCCATCGCCGTCCACGCCGCCGACAATCCGCATTTCGTCATCGTCGCCGACCCGTACAGCATGTCGCGCGCCGAAGACATGTTGCGCGGATTTGACTACGCGTTCCCCCAATCAGCCAAGATCGGAGGCCTCGCCAGCGGAGCCAACGGCCCCGGCCAAAACGCGCTCTACCTCGACCGCACCTTCCGCCGCACCGGAGCCGTCGGCCTCGCTTTCTCCGGAGAGATCGAAATCGACACCCTCGTCGCACAAGGCTGCCGCCCTATCGGAAAACCGATGCGCATCACCAGCTGCCAGAAAAATCTCCTCGTCGAACTCGACAAAAAACCCGCCTTGCTCGCGCTCCAGGAATTGTTCGAAGCCGCTGACGAACGCGAACAGGATTTGATCCGCTCGTCGCTCTTCCTCGGAATTGTGATGGACCCATTCAAAGCCGGCGAACCCCTGCCCGGCGATTTCCTCATCCGCAATTTGGTGGGCATGGACGCCAATCGCGGCGTCCTTGCCATCGGAGCGCTGCTCGACGAAGGCCAGACCGTTCAATTCCATCTGCGCGAATCCGCCGCCGCAACCGCCGACCTCGAAGCCGTCCTCTGGCGTCACTCCACCGAACGCATGAACGCCATGAAAGGCGAATCGCTCCCAACACCACCTCGCGGCGGCCTGCTCTTCTCATGCCTCGGCCGAGGCGAAGGCCTCTACGGAAAACCCGACCACGACAGCCTCGCGTTCGCCAACAAATTCGTCGACGCCCCACTCGGCGGCTTCTTCTGCAACGGCGAAATCGGCCCCGTCGGCGGCACCACCTACATCCACGGCTTCACCTCCTGCTTCGGAATTTTCCGAAACAAGGATTGACCCCGCCGCTTTTCTTCAGGCGAGCGAAGCGAGCCGTCGCCCTTCCCCTCTCCCCTTGAGGGAGAGGGCCGACGAGACAGTCGTTCCGTCTCGCGGGGTGAGGGGTAAACGCTGATTAATCCAAGCGCGTTTTATTTATCCATGCCTCCCCCCTTCAACCACACAATCAACCCCGGCAACACCGGACTCAACTCCAAAATCTCCGCCCCCAACAACCATCGCGCCTCTGCCACTTCAATCGGATGCGCACACAACTCACTCACCGGCCCCACCAACTCCGCACGAAACCAATGCAACCGATACACCCCATTCGGCGACACCGATTCATACACCTTCTCCCCCGCCGCCACGCGCAATCCCAACTCCTCAAAAACTTCGCGCTCCAACGCCCGTTCCAACACCTCGCCCGGCTCCACCTCGCCCCCGGCAAAACACCACCACCCCGGCGCACGCTCCAACGTCAGCCCGCGCCGAATCACCAGAAATCGCCCACCCGCGTCCTGCAAAATCGCGATCACGCCATGCTTCTTCGGTTCAATATCCACAGGTCATTTTCCAAAAGAGTCGTCCCAACATTCACAACAAAAACGCACGAATTCCAAACTCACTCTCGATGCTCGCCGCTTCAGTTTCGCTCGAAACCCACGCCACCGTCGCCCCAGAATCCAATCGCGAAAAATCCAAATCGCCCGTCACACGCCACTCCGCTTCATTCCGCCAATCGATTCCGCTCGACGCTTCAATCTGCAAAAAATGACGCTCAGAAATCGGAGCCAGCTGCATCACGTCCGCTGAAACATACCGCACCACTCGCGCACCCGCCGCCTCCAAAACATCCCGCCGAATCGACAGCGCATATCGCGAATACGTCCAACGCCCCAACCCTTTTCGCCACCGATTTTCAACCAGCAACTCACCCGGATCACGCGCCGTCAAACACACCACCGGCGTCCCACCATTAATAAGCCGCCCACACGACACAATCCTGCGTTGACTCAAAATCCGCCGCAGCGCCTGAAACCCATCGCGCTGATCAAATCGAATTCCCGAAGCCAACCACCGCACATAATCACCCCGACTCTCGCCCGGCCAACACCCATCCGGCTCGCGCGTAAAATGAGTCAAATAGGCGTCACCCATTTTCTCAAATTCAGATCCAACGAGCGAAGCGAGTCGCCGCCCTTCCCCTCTCCCCTCGGGGAGAGGGCCGACGAGCCTGCCGTTCGGCTCGCGGGGTGAGGGGGTGGCGCTCCCCAACTCTAAACCGCTATCCAGTTTTCGAGTCGTCCGTTCACTCTTCTTAATCGCCCAAGCCTCAACCCCACATCCCCGCGCACTCATATCCGCCGCCACCCGCGCCATATTCCCATTCGCCCGAATTTGAATCGCAGTCGCACACGACGCCAGCATCCCAACAAGCTGATCGCGCAACAACAGCCGCTCCTCTTTACTCAACGCCGGCTCACTCATCGCCGGCCACACCAACAACACGTTCTCCGGAAAAAACTCCGCCGCCTCCGAGCGCTCATGCAACACCACAATCGCAGCACCGCCTGCCTCCCGACACGTCCACAACGCCACATCCCAATGCTCGCGCTCCGTCCCAACAACCAGCGCCTCACCCGAGCTCACCACACTCCGCGCCGCATCAATCACCGCGCAAAGTCGTGCCTCGTCCGGCGCAGGATTCCGCTCCCCGCGCGACACCAGCAACGCACGGCGCGGCCGCTCAAGCAACCCGATGTCGCCGTCCACGCGCAGCACGCACCCCAGCGTTTTTTCAGCACTCGTTAAGACACTGTGAAGCATATGAAAACATCGTCCCCAATTCCGCGCGCACGTCAATTATTTTCAGAATTTTGTCACATCAATCACTTCGTTCAGACGCCATTCTGTGGTAAAATCAGCGCACCAATTTATGACTTTAAAGGACTCGACCATGCAACATTTCTCCGACCGATTAGACGCCGCCATCCGCGCCAAAGGCAACCCCATTTGCGTCGGCCTCGACCCACGTTTTGACAGCATTCCCAAATTCATCACCGAAGCCGCGATCCAATCCAAAGGCGACACCTCGCTCGCCCGAGCACTCGCGTTTCTTCAATTCAATCAAGCCATCATCGACGCCGTCTCCGACATCGTCCCCATCTGCAAACCACAAATCGCCTTCTACGAAGAACTCGGCACCGACGGCATCTGCGCCTACGAATCCACCTGCGCCTACGCCCGCGAAAAAGGCCTCCTCGTCATCTCCGACGCCAAACGCGGCGACATCGGAGCCACCGCCGAAGCCTACGCCCAAGCCCATCTCGGCGGCCCAACCTCCCCTTTTAATGCCGACGCCCTGACCGTCAATCCCTACATGGGCCGCGACACGCTCGAACCCTTTTTGAAAACCGCAGCAGCAAACGGCGGAGGCGTCTTCGTCCTCGTCAAAACCAGCAACCCCGGCAGCGGCGACTTGCAAGACTTGAAACTTCAAGACGGTCGTTTCGTCCGCGAACACGTCGCCCAAATGGTCCACGAAATCGGCCGCCCGCACCTCAGCACCTGCGGACTCTCCGATGTCGGAGCCGTCGTCGGAGCCACCTATCCCGACGAAGCCCGCGCCCTCCGAGCTCTCATGCCCGACACCTATTTCCTCATCCCCGGTTACGGCGCTCAAGGCGGCTCCGCACAAGACGCAGCCGCAGGCTTCCGCTCCGACGGTCGAGGTGCCATCGTCAACAATTCGCGTGGCATCATCTTTGCGTACAAACAAGCCGCTTACAGCCAACACGGCGAACGCGGTTTTGCATCCGCCGCGCGAGCTGCAGCATTAAAGATGGCAAGCGAATTGAGTGGCGTTTTGAACACCAAATAAAAGGTGGATGCGGTTCGCTGCTTCCAAAGCATGTACATCACTTTTTGAACATCAGAATCATTTTAGGACACACGCATGGGTTTAAAACGAGCACTGGGTTTCCCTCCATTAAAAGGTGTTGAGGCCGAAAAAGAACGACTCCTGATCGTCCGCTACATCAATCTGAAACTCGCCGCCCTCGGCCTCAAAGCCCCCGGCGCGAATGAAGACTCCGAACTCTTGGACATGGCCTATGACCTCGTCCAAAATTATCGCGAAAAAGTCCGCCTGCTTTCGTCCCATCTCTGTCCACCTGATCGCCGCATCCAGGATTTTCTCGCGTCTCATTTCGCCGACGTCAAACTCAATGGCCCCATCGAACTTCCGCGCAACACCCTGACGCTCGACCGCCACGGCCTCGCGCGCGAACTCTCACTTCCGCTCAATAAAAATACCCTCGAAACCGAAATCGGTAGCTCGTATCGCGTCGAACAAGGCGTCCTTCACAATCCGAAAAATGACAAGCGCACCACCAAAGGCGTCTTCCACATCGCCGAAGGCGGCCTCCCCGTTCCCGCCGACAAAATCGCCGTCCCCAAACGCGTCTACGGCAACATGCTCAACGCCGCATTGAACCCGCCGAAAGAATTATTAAAACTGCCGTACACCATGAGCTCAACCGATGAAGCCGAGATCATGGTCTCGCTCCTCCTTCGCCCCATCGTCTGTCCCGAAGTGCCCGGAAAATTGCAGCGAAAAACGATGGAAGTCCGCTTCTTCGCCCCGGGAAGTCTCGTCGCCAACCTCGATTTCGTTGAATCCATCTTCGGCAACGCAGGCGATCCCTACCTACCCGAAAACGATGCCGGCCTCGACGTCGATCATTGGACCGGCCACACCGGCTGCGTGATTCTCGCGCCGCACCTCGTCTTCGTTCGCAAGAAAGACATGGGCCTCCCCAATTGGAAGGACGCCACCGAACGCCAGCGCGCCGACGGCATGTGCTGGCGCGATGCCAACGAGTGCTACAACGGCGGCAGCGCCTTCAAGCTCGTCTGCCGCTCGATGGACGGCATCATGGTCACAATCATCGCCGACAATTATTTCGGCTACTGCAAAAAAGAAGTGAAGACCCAGATCAGCATGGCTGCGAATTTCTTCGGTCTCTGCGAAGAAGAACACGCAGGCGGCGCCCTCGCCTTCCCGCGCTACAATTACGGCGACGATCTCGACGCCACGCGCCCAGCCCGGCGCATGCACATGGAAGGACATTCCTTCGTCGAAATGAAGCGCCTCTATTCCAACTTCATCGACTTCAAACCCGAAGGCTACGGCGTCGATAAAAGATACCCGACCATCGTCTACGTCCCCGAAGATGTCCGCCTCGACCTCGCTACACAAAAAGCGTCCTGGCAAAAAGACGGCAAAGAACAGAGCGTCAAAGTCCTCAACGGCAACGTCTACATCATGCCGTCGGGTTACAAAGTCCAACTCGAAAAACATCCCGGCGCGCCATCGTGGCGTCTCGTCGGGACCGAAGCCGAACCGACCTTCTGCCACAAGCCCTGCACTGTCTCCGGCGGCGGCAAATCTGAACTCTCCAAATCGATCACCGATGCCGTCCTCTACGGCCCGGTTTTCGTTGCCGATGCACAAAAAGATTTCGACGACGTGGACGCCATCATCACGCGCAATTACAGCGGCCGCTTCCTTCCCAAATACCGGCGCTTCACCGACGAGCACACCTCCCGTCCGATCCTCAGCCCCCAGCGCTCGCTCGGCTCCGTCATCAAATTGCTCACGCCATCCGTCATTGAATACACGCCCGAATACAACGCGTGGCTCGCGACCATCCCGAACCACATTTTCGCACTCGTCTACATCATCAAGCGCTTCCACCGCCCGGAATGGGGCGACGATTGGCGCTCGCATTTCAGCGTCGACAACGTCAACGGCAGCTCCGGACACGAATTGAAATTCAACGGCCGCAGCCTCGTCGGCAGCTACCTCCGCGTCGGAAAAACGCAGGACGGTTCCTGGCGCACACACAAGCTCCGCCAGGATTTTATTCCCGCTGAAAAAGTCCAAATGGAAGACGACATCACCGCATCCGTCGTCGTCCCGCCGTCATGGGTTGATTCGTATTACAAATCAGCGGATGCACATTCGCTGAAACTGACCAACAATTGCGAGTACCGTTTCTTCCAGCGCCCCGACGACGCCATCCATCGCGGCTACGATAAACAAGCTGAACTCGATATGAGTCTGCCCGGCAATTTTATCTCCAATTTCCAACCGCTGCCGCGCAACGAAGCCCTCGAACTCATCGACGATTCCATCCACTTCAGCCAATTCACCGATCCCATGCGCGCGCTCATCCGCAAAGCCGCGACCGAAGCCGACGGTACATTCTTCGTCTCGTCCGCGCATCCGCGTTTGGTTGACGGCAAGCCCACGCAAAATCCGCGCTACCTCCAAGTCCGCCCGACGCTCGTCCATCCGATCACCGAATACCTCGCCGAAGTCGGTGCCCGTTTGCACCGCCGTCTGTCCGCCGATGCACCAGTCATTTTCCCTGTCAACGCCGTCCTCGCCGGTCGTCGCAACAATCCGCCTGACCTCAAAGCCGGCATCCGCCCGCTCGCCGTTTACAACCCGATCCACTATCAGGAACTGCCCGAGCTGTTCATGGATTTCATTTGCAGCCTGACCGGAAAATCGCCGTCGACAACCGGAGCAGGTTCCGAAGGCGCGCTCACCAAAGGCCCCTTCAACGCGCTCCCAACGACAGCCGATCTCAACAACGCGCTCGTCTCCTTCATCCTCACCGGCCACGACGGCCTCACGACCGCCGCCGGTTGCGTCGGTCCCAACGTCCCCGTCGGCCACGACGTCAGCCTCCTCATCCCGGAAATCTGGTGCCGCTTGCGCCCGGACGAACGCAACATTCAGGAGATGATCGAAAACGGCTTCTTCGAAAAGATGAATGACTTCGACTACGAGGGCCGCACCATCCCAGCAAGCCGCCTCGGCTACCGCATCACGACCCGCTTCGTCCACGTTTACTTCGGACGCGTCTTCGACAATCCGGTTGCCGTGTTCGACGAAGCCATGATGAAACCCGAAACGCAAAACCTCGCCGTCTTCGTCGATGGCATCGAGAACATTGTCGAGGCTCAAAAACGCGTCGCGTTGCAATACGTCGAAGACGAAACAATTGACGACGCATGCCCGCCGCTCCAAGCCATCATCGCCATTATGGCGCACGGAGAATGGCAGGGCAAAACCGCGTCGCACCCCGACGTCCGCGCCATGTTCACCAAAGACTACCTGCTCGCCAGCGAGTGGTATCACGAGCGTTTGAAAATCAAACAGTCCCGCGACGCCGCGCACTTGACCGACACAATCTCCTACATCAAAGCCTTCCTCGCGAAGCCCGGCCACGCCGAACCCATCGCGCGCCTGAAAATCAAAGACCGCCTGCAACGCGCCGAATCCACGCTTGCCCACGTCCTCTCAAAAGAGCACCTCACCGAACTCATCGGCACCATGGGCGCCGACCCCATCTCGCGCAACGCGTAATTCTCACGCGAGCAAAGCGAGCCGTAGCCCTTCCCCTCTCCCCTTGAGGGAGAGGGCCGACGAGCCAGCCGTTCGGCTCGCGGGGTGAGGGGTGGCGCTGATTAATCTCAACCGCTCCATTCCACTATTTTCCCTCTTTTTACCTTCATTATCGGACGATAATTCGGTTACAATTCCACGCCATCACCGGAACTCTACATCCGTTTTCCGCCGCGTTTTTTGAGGCCGATCATGATCCGAAACGCACTCCTTCTTTGCATCGCCGCCATGCTCGCCGCCACATCTCTGCGAGCCGAACTTGCACAGCCCAACGAACCCCTCATCCACATCGATGAAGGCCGAGTGTACCGCATCGTCAACGGTGAAGAAATCTTCGGACGCGACGTACTCGACGTACTCGTCGAAGAAGCCTGGGAAAAATATTTGCCGGCGTTCGTCGATTACGCCATCCGGAAACAGGAAGTCGAACGCGCCAAAATCGACGTCCCCATGGCCGAAGTCAACACCGAACTCAAACTCACCCTCGACAACAAGGCGCGCGTGCTCGGAATCAATGCCGACGAAATCGAACGCCGCTACGGAGCTGGCGTAGTCGAAGCCCTGCGCCGCACCGTTCGCGTCGATCTCGGGCTGATGAAAATCTTCCACAACGACAAAAAACTCGCCTCCGATCTTCGCACCTACACCACTCAGTTCGAGGATTTGAAACGCAAGTTCGTCGAGAAATTCATCCAACTCAACGGCGTCGAAGCCGAACCCGCTAAGCTCGGCAAAGGCGAAGCCGTCCGCATCGGCACCCGCTCCTATCCGCGCGATGAAGTCCGTCAATACATTCTCGAAGCCGAGGGCCAGATCACCAAAAGCGCGCTGCTCGACATCCTCGAACAGTTGAAACTCGAACGCCTCGTTCAAGCCGCCGCGAAGTCAAAAGGCCTCGCGCTCAACGATGACGACCGCAAATTTCACTTCAGCTATCTGTGCCGTTTGAAAGAACAACAAACCGGCGTCCCCGGCCGCGCGATCATGATGCAGATCATTCAACGCCACGGCATGACCGCAGAACATTATCTGACGAGCCGCATCTTCTCCTTCGATGCGCTCGCCACACTCCTCGTTAAACAAAACATCCGCTTGAAACAACTCCAGGCCGAATTCGCCGCCAGCCCCGCCAAATACAAACTCGCCGAAAGTTTGATCGCGCACATCTTCGTCCAAGTCCTCGACCCCGACGGCCACCCCTACGGCCCTGCGTGGCAAGCCGACGGCCATGCCGCAATCAATGCCTATTCGAGCCAAGCGCGCGAAACTCAATTCCAAAATGCAAAGCCCAAGATCGATGGTCTCGTCGATCTCGCCAAAACCAACTTCGACGAAACCGCTCGCAAATACTCCGACGACAAAACCAAACGCGCCAACGGTCTCATCGGTCGCATCGGCAAAGACACCATCCCCGCTCGTCCGCTCGATCAAGCAGCCGTCAACGCAGCCGTCTTACTCAAACCCAGTGAAGTCTCCGCACCCGTTCGCAGTGCGTATGGCTGGCACATTTTCAAGTGCCTCGAAAAACAGGACGTGACGTTCGAGGAAGTTGAAGAACGCGTCTACATGACGCTGATCAGCGAAGCGCGCGCTGGCCTGTTCGATCAATTCAAAGTAGTCAAAATCGAAGACCGTTTCTAAAGAAAAGGAAGGCAAAAGACATGGCTGAGACCGACAAACTCAACGACATTTTCACGCTGCAAGGCGAACTGAACGACGGCATTTTTAAGAAGCAGGACATACACGGCCCCGACGGCAACCTGCTCACAATGGCCTCCATTCAAGCGTCCCTGGATCGCGGCGAATTGGGACCGAACGGACTGCCGAATCTGTGGCTCCGCAACTACCTCCGCGCACTGCAAGGCGAAGCCCAGGAGCTTGAAGCCGACCTCTTGTGGAAGTGGTGGAGCAAGGACAAAATCGACCTCCAAAACATCCGCGTCGAAATCGTCGATCTGATGCACTTCCTCACCAGCCTCGCGCTCGCGTCCGGCCTCACCGCCGACGAATTCCACCGCCTCTACACGGCCAAACACCGCGTCAACCAGAACCGCCAGGAGACCGGTTATTCGAAGGAAACAAAGAACGAAGCCGAGAACCGCGCGATTGTTTAACGGCAACGGCATGTGAACATCGAATCACGCGAATCTTCACGAATTTTTTTTGGATTAAAATGCGTCGGAGCGTAGGTTACTTTCCGACGCAGAATTGCGAGAAAATAATATCGAGCGCCGCTTCCGTCACCGCATCGTGGCGCATTAATATCCCTTCAGCCCGCCAAAACGCGTGAATCGCTTCGCGCAATTCTACCGCTACCACATCCTCGCCACATCCGTCTCGCAACGCGCCTGACGCCCGTTCAAGCGCATCAGCCGCACTGAGTGCCGATGCCCGCACCGACGCCCCCGCTGCCGCATGAGCCTGCGCGGTCCGTTGCGCCAACTCAGACGTCCGTTGAGCCAAAAATTCTCGCAGCGCATCAACACCGCGCCCCGACACCGACGACACTTCAAATCGCTGTGTGACGTCCCAACCCAACTGCATCCCGGCATCCCAATTCGCAGGAGCCGCAAGATCGCTCTTCGTCCAAACCAACGCCGAATACGCTGGGGTCAACGCCTTCACATCTTTCAATAACGCTGCGAAATTCTCCTGCTGCTCCATCGCCACCGATCGGTCCAGCGCGAGCAACACAATATCCGCCATCTCCAATTCCCGGCGCGTCGCCGTTCGCGCTGCCGAAAAAAGCTCCGCATCCACTCCGCCTAAATCCCCGCTCCCAGCGCTGTCAATCAACACGGCATCCGGAACCGAGCCACCAAATTTCAGCACCGCCTCAACTCCATCACGCGTCGTGTGCCGCTCCGAACTCACTATCGCCGCATCGCGTTTCAACAATGTATTAAAGAGCTGGCTCTTCCCTGCATTCGTCGGCCCAACAAGAACAATGCGCGGCGCACGCGTCGCTGGTGCCCGCTCAAATTCATGCGAAGATTCGTCCGCCAATTTCACCGCCCGCGCCCGCAACGCGTCCAATCGAGTCGCCATCTCCTCCAACGAAATCACGATTACATCTTCATGCGAAAAATCCAAACCGAGTTCCACTTGCGCCAGCAAATCCTCAATGTCTTTTTTCAACACCCGGCGCTGCACACCCGAATGAACCGCCAACTGAGACGCATGCGCGCGCGCTTCATCGGCGGATGAACTCGCAATCAATTTCCCAACCGCTTCAGCCTGCTCCAGCGTGATCCGACCATGCTCAAACGCCCGCCGCGTAAATTCACCCGGCTGCGCCGTCCGAGCGCCCGACGCGATCAATCCATCCAACAATGTCTCCACCACCCACGGCAATCCCGGCACATGCAGTTCGACAACATCCTCACGTGTGTAACTGCGCGGCGCAGGCATGACGTACACATGCGCATTCAACTCGTTCCCCCGCCACACAACTCGTCCCACAATTCGTCGCCATTTTTTTTCAGACAGCGCATCCGTCACCGTCGCCGGAATTCGATGCGCCTCATGTTTCGGACGAAGCCCAATCGAACTCGCCGATCGTGTCGTATGTTCAGGTTGATGGATTGTAAAAACCGTATCCGCGCACCGCCCTGCATCCGGCCCCGAAAGCCGGATCATGGAGCATGGCACCATTCCCGGCGAAGCGTTCGCGAGACTCACAGACGGACTAGACACAGCGATGATGGTGTCAGGCATGGGCTTTGTTTCTCGGGCGCGAAAGCCGCGAGTGGTTCGGCAAGGTTAATTTGATAGATATGCGCCGCGTATTTTTGTCTGGATCGAGGCGTATGCTCAGGAAGATATTAATGAATCTCTAACTGAGCATACAACGAAGAGCCAAGCAAAAAGACGCAAGCAGATCTATCAAATTAGCATTGCCGAACCACTAACCTTCCATGTTGAAACTCGCGAGTTGCCGCGAGGCTTGGGCGTGGCTCAGGAACTGTCGCGTGACAATATCCGAAAGCGCCGCCATGTCTTCATCCACGCGCGTCAGCAAATGCGCGAGATTCCCGCGCTTGCCCTGCGCGTCCAACTGGCACAATTCTTCAATTTCCTGTAACCGCAACGACGCCAATCCACCCACCGTCACCCGCTGTTCTGGCGACAGATGCGCAAGCGTCCGATCGCGCGGCAAACTCTCAATATGCTCGTTCAACATCACGTATTGAAACGCAATCGAGCGCGGATTTGTCTCGTCCGCAAGCAACAAATCCAGCACCGGCGCGAGTTGCAAATTCGCCAAATACCGGCGGCGATACGTCATGAAACTATCGCCAACTTCCAAGACGGATTCGAGCAGTGTGCTGTCTTCCTTCACCGGCGTCACCAGCGTGCTGCGCAACAGCCCGGCCATGCTGACCGTCCGCTCCAACCGCCGGCCCATGTCCATAAAAATCCACACCTGCCCGCGGGTCATGCTCTCGCTCGCCAACCCGCCGAACGACGCCAGCGTCGTCACCATCATGTTGAGCCGCTCGATAATCTCACTCAGTCGTGTCGAATCCAAGTCGTCCGGCCACACCGCGTCTTCGTTCAAACTGTTTACCACGCGCCACGTATCCGTGGAAATTCGATCGCGCACCGCTCGCGACACAAATTGCAGCGACTGCAATGTTGAATGCAATCCGCCCGGACGACGACTCTGTTCTAAAAGAAGTGTCAACTCATCGCCTTGCGTCACCGTTTCCGCCGAATGAACCGAATCCAATCCACATGCCATACCACCCTGGTGACATAGCGCGCGCATGAGGTCCGACAATTCTCGGACTTCCCCCCATATCGATTTGTCCGAAATCCGATTCGCGATTCCTCGCATCAACCGCACCGCATTTTCAGCGCGCTCTACATAGCGCCCAAGCCAGTACAAATTGTCCGCCACGCGACTCGGCAAATCATTCCCGCCGCGCGTCAATTCAATCGCGTCACCCTTTGGTCTGAGCAAACTAAAGGTGCTCACAGGCCCCGACGACTGCACCCACGTATCCTTGCTCCCGGCCCCGCGCTGCAACGAAAACACATGCGCTTCAGCCGACGTCGGCACCTGGGTCAATCCGCCCGGCATAGCGCTGTACGTTCCTTCAGACGCCGCGAGATACGTCCGCAAAACTGCGTGTCGCGGCTGTATCCGATTCTCAACCAGCACCGGTGCCGTCGACAGTTCCACCTGCTCTTGAGCAACATAAAACGCGGGTCGCGCCCGGATTTTTTCCTTAAGCTTTTCACGTTGAACAATCGACAGCCGCCCACAAAAAACAGACTCAATCCCACGCTCCGGATACGACGCTTTTACAATCATCCGCTCAAGATTATCCAGCGCGTAATCCATCGACGCACGCTTCCCGCACCAATGGCTCGGCACCGACGGGAGTAACAGATCTTCGCCCAGCAAATGCTTGCACAAGTCCGGCAAAAACGGCTTCAACGCCGGTGACTCCGCCAACCCGCTGCCCAGCGGATTCGAAATCGCCACGTTCCCCGCGCGCACCGCCTGCATCAATCCCGGCACACCCAAAAACGATTCCGGATTCAATTCAAGCGGGTCACAATAGTCGTCATCCAGCCGCCGTAAAATCACATCGACGCGATGCAGCCCACCCAGCGTTTTCAAATACACGCACTGGTCGCGCACGGTCAAATCGCCGCCTTCCACCAGCGTGTAATTCAAATACCGCGCCAGATACGCGTGCTCAAAATACGTCTCGTGGTACGGCCCCGGCGTGAGCAGAACGATACGCGGATTATCGCGATTGTAATACGCCAGTCCGCGCAACGTTTCACGGATACGCCGGAAATACATCGCCAGACGCTGCGCATGACACTCTTTGAAAATATCCGGAAAAATACGCGACAACACGATGCGGTTTTCAAGCGCGTAACCCGCCCCGGCTGGCGCTTGCGTCCCGTCGCCGATCACCGACCACGTTCCATCAGGCGAACGCGCTATGTCCGCTGAATACAAATGCAGATGCAGATTACCCGGCAGCGCCACGCCATGACACGGACGCAAAAATCCCGGATGCGCGTAGATCAACTCCGGAGGCAGCACACCCTCTTTGAGCAGTTTTTGCGGCCCGTAAATATCCGCGAGAATCAGATTCAACAAACGCGCGCGTTGAATCAGCGAGCGCTCCAAGCCGCTCCATTCGCGCGCCGAAATCATCATCGGCACCGCGTCCAACACCCACGGTCGATCGATTCCATGCGGATCGCCATACACGTTGTACGACACGCCATTCTCGTGAAGCGTCCGCAGCGCCAACTCCCAGCGTCGTGAAATTTCAGCCGCGCCCATCGCATCCATATGCTCGACAAAACTCGACCAATGCGGATGGATTTCCCCCCGCGCGGACACCATCTCATCAAACACGCCCAGCTTGGCGGCATAGCCCGTGCGCCAGGCCGATGATGCTTTTACGATTGCGTCTGGCGGTGTGGAAGTCATGGCGGTCCAATGTCTATCGAAATGTCGAATCAAGAGAATTCGACTATACAAGCGGACTCAAATCTCACAACACGATCTTCACAATTCGCAGCAGGTTTGGACTAGCCGTTGCTGTTGCCCTCTCCCCTTGAGGGAGAGGACCGACGAGACAGCCGTTCCGTCTCGCGAGGTGAGGGGTGAAGTGCGTTTGATCCATTCGCGTTTATAAATGCCCAATGACGTCGTCGTGATCGAACCGCACTTTCGGAGTCGCCGCGTATTTGTCTTCACTGGACCGATACCCCGCCGGACACGCCACAACAGTCGCAAATCCCAGCGCTTCGAGTCCTAGAATTTCATCGTACTTTTTCGGATCTATCCCTTCCATCGGACACGTATCAATTCCCAGCATCGCCGCTGCCGTCATGAAATTTCCGAGCGCAATGTACACCTGATCCTTCGCCCACGCATTCACATCAAAGCCCGGACGAGTCGCGAAATTCACCATCACCTGCTTGAACTTTTCGAGCGACTCCACCGGCACGCTTCGCACCTGCGCCGTGTGCTCAACATACCGCGTGATGTCCGCCGCATTCATATTCTTCTTGATCGCCATGACCAGCGTGTGGGACGCTTCTTTCACCTGCATTTGTCCCCACGATACTGGAACCAACTTCTCTTTCAATGCTGGCGTAACGACAACAAAAAACTTCCACGGCTGCAATCCGAATGACGACGGAGTCAACACCAGCACCTCTTCAAGTGTCTTCCAATCCGCATCCGAAATGCGCTTCGTCGCGTCAAATTTCTTCGTCGCGTAACGCCACTTCAACTGCTGAATCACCGTCTCATTCGACACCGCTTTGCCATTCGACATGCCTGCTCTCCAAAAACAAAATTAATCGATCCGCCACCCCGGCTTCGCAAACACCATCTGCATCGATCCAATGTACCGCTCGCGAAATCCGGCCTCACAATAGCACAGGTAAAACTCCCACATGCGAATGAATTTCTCGCCGAAACCCATGCCGCGAATCAGCTCAATCTTGTCAAAAAATCGCTGCCGCCACGCACTCAGCGTCCGCGCATAATGCGGCGTGATTTCCTCCAACCGCGCGAGATTCAAATCCGTGTGTCGTCGCGTCGCGTCCAACATCCGCGCGACAGACGGCAGACAACTGCCCGGAAAAATATGCTTCTTGATGAAGTCCACCGACTCCGCGTGTTGCTTGAATAACCGGTCCTGAATCGTGATCGCCTGAAGCGCCATCGCGCCGTGCGGTTTCAACAATTCGCTGCAGCGCTTGAAAAACGTATCCAGATAATCGTGCCCCACCGCTTCAATCATCTCAATCGAAACCAGCTTGTCGTACGTCCCCTTTAAGTGCCGATAGTCTTCGAGCAACACCGTGATTTTATCGCTCATCCCCGCCTTCGCGATGCGCTCATTCGCCATCGCAAATTGCTCTTTCGAAATCGTCGTCGTCGTGATTTTACATCCGTGATGCTGCGCCGCGTGAATCGCAAACCCACCCCAACCCGTTCCGATTTCCAGCATATGATCGCCCGGTGCGAGCTTCAACATCTTGCACAATCGCTCGTTTTTCGCCGACGACGCTTCTGCCAGTGCCATGTTCTCACGCTCAAAAAACGCGCTCGAATACATCATCGTTTCGTCCAGAAACAACGCGAAGAAATCGTTGCTGAGATCGTAATGCGCTGCGATATTTTTCCGGCTGCCGCTCACTGAATTTCCACGCAACCAATGCGCAAATCGAAGGACCGGCTGCATCAGCCGCGCCAATCCGTTGTCGGTCTCCGAATCCAAATGAATGTTCTGAATAAACACGCGAATCAATTCGGTCAGATCGTTGCACGACCAATCGCCGTCCATGTAACTTTCTGCAGCACCAATCGTACCGCCCAGCATCGTTCGCGGAAACAGGCTCGGGCGATGTACCGTCATCGCCGGAATTTCTGACTTCGAACCCGACACAGGTGCGCCGAATCGTACGCGCTCCGAACCTTCAACGATCTCCATGCAACCGGTTTTCAATCCACCCAACTGGCGCATCACCGCACTGCGCGCAACGCGTTCAAACCACGACGCTGTTTCGGGAGTGGACACCCGCTCCGCACTCGTAGCAGGTTGTATTTCGGAAATGGGTTGCAGTCGTTGGGACGGCGCTGGCAACGGCGAATTCATTAAACGATTTTCTCCCCGACGGATCCTTGCGGATGCGAAAATGACGGAGTCCTTTTTAACCAAAGTCGCGCCGCTTGAAAGTAAATTGCTGCAAAGACCTTCAGTGTCATCAACGGTTGACGGAGCACATCCAGCGCCAATTCACGCGGCGAAATCGCGCGGCGCGACAGAATCATGGTCGAATCAAACGGCTCGCCCTGGGACTTACGATTGATCATATGCACCGCAAGCTTCTTCCCCGGAACGCTGAAACGCCAATCGTACTCATAGTCCATATCCAAAAACGGCGACACATGGAACGTCTTCTTAAAACAAAACCGGTGCATCGTCTTCGAGCCCGACGCAATTTTCGTCATCCCCGGCTGAACCGGTGGCCACCCGAGCACCGCAGACTCACCGACCGAGCGCTTCACCTCAACGCCCTCGCCACACGGCAGCACATACGCGAATTGCTCATTCCACGGCGTGTTATTAATCTCAGCAACAATCGAATGCAGCGCGACGCCATCCGGCTGGAAGCAATAATAAAAACTGACCGGATTCATGCCGAATCCAAAGCGCCGAACATTCGTCAGAATTCGAATCGGCCCCTCAGGCCGCGAGCCGCAACGCTGCTCGACACAATCGCGCACCGCATCACCCAGCGATTGCCCAAGCCGGCGCGACGCGATCATGTAATCATCCCGGCGAAACCACGCAAGATTAAATTCATGCGCCGACCAAAACGCACATTTATGGAAGACGGTGTCCAGCTCGTCGAGATCGAGATACGCCATCGACAGCGAATACTGAAACGCATTGTCGACAGGCGACGTCCGCCGGTGCCGGACCCAGCCAGTATAAAGGGCGCTGTGCATGCTCATGATGATAAACGGCACGGATTTGAGAGCGAGAAAATTTACATCACACGGTTCATTTGTTCAGCCGCGACCGCCGACGGAATTCCCCCGGAGGCATGTCCACTTTTTGCTTGAACACAACCGACAACCGCTCGCCGCTGTTGAATCCAGACGCCTTCGCAACCTGCGCCAAACTTTGATCCGTGTCGGTGAGTAACTGCTTCGCGCGCTCCAGATGCACACGCTGAATTTCATCCAGCGGCGATTTGTTCAACAGCGTCCGAAATTTCTTTTCGAGCAACCGACGCGAGATCGGCACGTTGCGCAGAATATCCTCGACGCCGATCGAATCATGTGCGTGCTCGCGGATGAATTTCATCGCCAGCACCAGGTCCTCGTCTTCAATCGCCAGGATGTCAGTCGACAACCGCTTCGCAATTCCGTCCGGTGCAAACAACGTGTGTTCGCGAGGAAGAACCTGACCCTTCATCGCGTTGTACAACATCTCCGCCGCAAGGTACCCGATCCGTTCGCGCGAAATGCGGACGCTCGACAACGGCGGATGCGACAGCTCGCACACGATCTCCGAATTGTCCGCGCCCAACAGTGCCACATCGTCCGGAACTCGAATCCCCAATGACCGGCACGTGTCGGCGATGCACGACGCCAATCCGTCATTGCAGCAAAATATCCCTACCGGCTTGACCAGCGCCCGCAGCCACTTGCACAGTTCCTTGTTCTCAGCCGTGTACTTCATCTCTTTTCCGGCGAGTTCAGGCGGCGGGAAAGACAGCGGTGTTTGGCCCAGTGTTTTGAATTCACGGACGAATCCTTCCAAGCGCAAATCCGAGAAATGAACGCCGGGATAACCGACAAACGCAGCGCGTCGAAATCCGCTCTCCAACAAATGCCCAGCCGCAAGCCGACCGATCGCCAAGTTGTCCACCACCACCGAGGGCACGCCGGGATCGGCCAGGTAACTCGACACGTTCACGACTTTGACGCCTGAACGTTCGAGAATCTTTTTCACTTCTGGCGATGACACATGAGCCACAACGCCTTCAGGTTTCAACTGCTTGATAAAGCGGCTCAACCCCTTCGGATCGTTCTCCGAAAAACACAAATTCCATTCGTTGTGCGTCCGCGCAAACTGGCACACACCGCGCAGAATTCCGTGACTGCTGAACATCGTTTTGAATTGATGCTGCGCAAGGCTCTGCCCCTCAATCGTCCCAACATCATCGCGTGTCGGATCCAATTGCAGCGGAAACACAACGGCCACCTGCCGCCACCGCGCAATCTGATTTATTTCGCGCACAATTTCCGAGTTCCGATTCAGAGAGCCCATTAATCCTGCGCTTTCAAAGTACGACATCACATGTGCCGGTGCCAAGGAGCAGTACTCTGCTCCCTGTTTTTCCGCGTTCAATTGCCACGAACTCCAAAACCATTCCGTTATTTGTTTTCTGCACTCTGCCTCAACTCGCGACAGAACGTATAGAATTCATCGAGCTTCATTTCTTTCAGGAACACCAGTCCTCGCGCCGCGCGAATCAGCGGACTCGGATGCTCGTAGAACCACGCTTCGCCGAGGCACGTCCGCAGCGCCGCATATTGCGAGACTTGAATCTTCTGCGCCAATTCGCAGAACGGTCCTTCGTGTTCGTAGCTCGGAAACGACGCTTTCGTCTGCGACGCGAATGTCGTGTGGAAAGACGACTCCATGATCGACATCATGTTCAACGACACCGGCACAAACAAATTCGCTTCACACGGATGGTAGCGGAACCACACGTTGCGATAGCCCCATACCGTGATGTCGCTGCGCCCCGTCTCTTCCGCGTACATTTTCAATCCAGCTGCCGTCGCCTGCATCACCTTATAATGAGTGTCCGGCCCGCTCGCTTCCGGGTCCAGCGCCACGCTGACCACGTGCGGCGTCGTCTTCTTCAACAACTCCACGACCGGCGGAACGTCGCGTTCCAGCGTCGGTTCTTGAGTAAAAATATCACCGGAATAAAATCCGAGCCGCAGATGGAACACGCGCTCAGTCTGCCACCCAAAATAGCCCCACAGCGTCTCAGCTTCCCATTCGCGGAACATGCCCTTCAAGCGCTGCACCATCTCGGTATCTTTCTGCCCGGGATACGCACTCTTCAAATATGTGACGAGTTCGTCGAGATGCGCGCGGACTTGCGCCGTGTTCGATTCGTCGTGCGCGTCAAGAATATTGCGAATGTCGCGGCAGCTCTCCGCTTCGTGCCGCATCGCCGGATCATTCGCCGCGACACCATCGAGGTAGCGCCACAATTCGCGGTTGCGCGCACGCGGATTCTTAGGCGTGAAATGACCTTCTTTTTCAAGCGCGGCGAAATGCGGTGTGTCCAAAAACAATCGGGCGCGTTGGAATCGTTCGCGCGCGAAATCGTTCGTCACAGCCGTGAAGCCGCTCGTCAGTGTCGCAAAATAATGCTCGTTGCTGGCGTCGCGAATGTTTCGCACCACCGCCGGCAAATAACCCAGCATCACGTCGTCATGGTGCGGTTCGGTATGCAGGAAACACGTGTCTTTCCGACACGCCGCTCCAGCCTCGATCTTCGCGACCAAGCGGTCGTGAATCTTCGTCGCAGCAGAACTCAACGACCCGCCATATTTCCGCAACGTCTCTTCAGCAAACGCATCACCCTTGACGTCATCCATCGTCAGATCAAGCAAACGCCTCTGCTTGCGAACCGAGACATCAACCAGCGCCTGTTCGACAATTTCGTCCGTAACGGTTTGCACATTAGCCAACCCAACCAAGCGGCGGGCATCCAGCAATTTCGCCGCGCCCTGCGTCAAATAAAAGCGCGCGTTGGGAAGGCCACGCAAACTCGTCGCCGGATAAATCACGCTCGCGTCATGCTGAATCGACGCGGACACAATCGGCGCTTTCGCTTCGCCCGCCGCGATGATCAGCGCAGTCGCGTTCGGATTAAATGTGATCGTCCCGAGTCCGATCGTGATCACGAGTCGTTTGCGAGCGACTTCGATCCCACCGAGATCCGACGCCGACGCCGCCTGCGTTTCGTAATTCGTTTGAGTCAACCGCGTCGTCGAATGATGATCCGATCCGCGCACGTTAAATCCGATGTGCCCATCCGGGCCGATGCCGCCGAGGAAGAATCCGATGCCACCCATCTGCCGGACCTTCTCTTCAAAATCCTGGCACCACTGATCGACGCGATACAGCGCATCTTTTTGCACGCGCTCCAACGCCGTCCGCGCCTGCCGAGTTCGCAGTTCCAAATCGCACGTGCCGTCCAACCACACGTCTTCAAGCTTCTGTGTCTCCGTCAATCCGATGCGCCCGGCATCCATTAGCAGGCACTTCTCGCGGTTCAATCCAAAGCCGTCTACGTAATATTTACTGACATAATAATGGAAGCTGTTTTTCTGCTGCGCGGGCATTGGATAAAATTCGTCGATCTGGACAAACTTCAAGCTGCCCATATCCGGCTTACCGCGCGAGACGGATACGCCGTTCTGCTCGAGAATCAAGCCCATCTCGGAGCTGTTCCACGTCTTCAAAATGCGCGTAACCCACGCGATGAAATGCTCGGGCGTCTTCCCAGTCGGCAACGAAATCGCGCCGCCCGGATTGCCCTGCGCCCACTCAATGAATCGCATCGCAGCGAGCCGACCAAGTGCCGGGAAATTGTTCACGATCAATGTCGGCATTTTTTCATGCAACGGATACGCAGCGGCATACGGCGATCCGGCCAAAGCCTTCAATTCGACAGGTGTGAAATTGGGTGTTGCGATGGGCGTCAGGGGCATTGAATGGTTTCCTCAAAATCCGGCGAACCCCGCCGGTTGAGTACCATATTACCCGCGAACGCAAAAATACAATCCGCGCAATAGCGCAAATTCTATGTTATATTGCGCACGTCATTGTCGGCTTCTTATCACGTAAAAACAACGCAGCGGACACCACTCATTTCGCCGTACCGCTCTTGTTCATCTTCGACGTGTACAACACAATTCGCGTCGTCTGATAGTGCGTCCCGCTGAACAGAATCGTCAGCGACATCGCTTTCCGAACCGCCTTCAAATCTGCATTCCCATCCAAACCAATTTTCGCCAACGTCACCGCAAAATCGCCTTTGCTCAAACTCACACTGAACGCCGAAACCAAGCCCGCATTCCGATCCGTCTTCGTCGTGAATTTCGCAGAACTCGTACCACTCTTCGCCGAACCTTTTTCGTCAAGCTCGAACGTCTTCACAACACCGCCGATATCCACCGCCACGATGGCTCCGGACACCATGGGCGCGGACGTCACCGGCAACAAGCCCGTGACTTTGATACTGTCGCTCCCCATCTTTGTAAAATTCAAAGCGACCGACACCTTCGAACCGAGGACCGGCGTCAACGCTCCCGACGCGATACTATAAGGAGTCGCAGACATATCGTTCTCCGACGATCCCGCCGCGATCTCCAACGCATCCGGAAAACCATCAGCATCTGTATCCGTCTCCGCTATCGCATCAACAACATCCAGCGCCAACGTCTTCGTGTCTCCTCCCGATGCACTCGACGCGCCGATGGTGATCGAAAAACTTCCCGACGCAGCCGGAATTCCTGAAATGATATTCCCATTTAACGTCAAGCCCTGGGGCAACGGCATCGCAGTAAATGTGTCCGGCGAATTCGTCCCGGTAATCGCATAATAAAAAGGCAACCCCACAGCGCCCGTCGCGACAAACGAACTCGTAATCACTGGCGCAGGCGGCAGCACAATGACCGTCCCCTTCATGCCCATCGACTTGTGATAGACACAATTGTATTTGAACGTACCCACCTTTTTAAACGTATACGAAAACACTTTGCCCGGAACCATCCGCCCGGAATCCCAAAACCCGTCGTCACTGGTCGTCGTATGATCCACCATCCCATTGTTCGTCCACGTCACCGTATCGCCAACAAGAATCGTGACCGACGGCGCGAGATACGAATTCTCGACCTCGGAAACTTGAGTGGTCTGAGGCGTCCTGCGCTGAACCGTCACCGCCATACGGCAATTGGTGCAACCCGTCTGGGCAGCAGGCGCGTCATCCGCACTCCATACAGTATTCGCAGTGAGAACGATGACTACCATTAAAGGGAAGAGAATCCGCATAACGTAAAATTCCGATGCTTGAAAGATAACGTCCTGTAAGCGAGCAACACCACCCTTTATAGACGCACACTATTTGTCGATTCCCGACAAAAATGCTCCGAGCATTTCTCACCCTCCCCCACATTTTCATTGAATTCAACCGCTCCAGAAGGTATTTTATCCCCCCTTAGTCGCATTGTGTTGTCGTGTTTTTACCGGGGCTCTATCCATGTCCATCCGTCCGACCAGCAGTCATTATTTACCCTTCGAATCGTCGTTGCGGGACTTTGACGATCGGATTCGGAAGCTCGAAGATCTCTGCAAGCAGAACAACGTCGATCTCACCTCCGAAATTGATCGCCAGAATGCGCTGCGCGAACTCTCTCTCAAAGAAATGTGCGCGAAGCTTACCGCGTGGGACCGCATCCAGATGGCTCGGCACGTGCACCGCCCCCAGACCGCCGATTACGTCGAAATGATGTGCGAAGATTTCATCGAATTGCACGGCGACCGCACCTTCGCCGACGACCGCGCGATCCTCTCCGGTTTCGCCCAAATGGACGGCGTCCGCTTCATGCTTGTTGGCCAGCACAAAGGCCGTGACGTTCACGAACGTTCGATCTGCAATTTCGGCTCGCCCCAACCCGAAGGCTTCCGCAAAGCGCTCCTGAAAATGCGCCTCGCTGAAAAGTTGAAGCTGCCCATCGTCTGCCTGATCGACACCAAAGGTGCAGCACCTGACATCGGAGCCGAAGAGCGCGGCCAGTCCCAGGCGATTGCCTATAATTTGATGCAAATGTCCGGCCTTAAAGTCCCCATCGTCTGCGTCGTAATCGGCGAAGGCGGCTCCGGTGGAGCACTCGGCATCGGTGTCGGCGACCGCTTGATGATCCAGGAATTCGCGTACTTCAGCGTCATCAGCCCCGAAGGCTGCGCATCAATTTTGTGGAAAGACGCCGAACGCAAAGCCGACGCCGCCGAAGCGCTGCGCATCACCGCGCCGGAATTGCTGCGTTTGGGCATCGTCGATGGCATCGTCCCCGAACCACTCGGAGGCGCACACCGCGACCGTGTCGCCGCCGCGAAGCTCCTCAAGAAAACAATCCTCCGAGAATTAGGCGACTTGGCCGCACAACCGCTGCCGCAATTGCTCGAACGCCGCTACCGAAAACTCCGCGCCCTGGGACGTTACCGTGAAGCCGGTGTGGCGAATTAACGGCGAACAGAAAACGGCTTTTTAACATCGAATAACGCGAATGGACGCGAATCTTCGAGAATAATTTTTATTGGGTTGATATTGTTATAAGTTCTTAAAGGGTTGATGTTGTTTTATGCCCCGAAAGGATTGATGTTGTTTTTCAGCCCCGATTTTTCAGCCCCGAATGGGGCGGCATGATATAGCCTAGGGCTAAGCGTACTCGCGCAGCCCTAGGTCCGTCGCCCATAGAAATCCAAGCCCTGAAAGGGCGACATAAAATTTGCGCGCGGATTTACACGCCGAATCATTTTAAATTCTCAGACCAACCAAGGTATCGAAATGCTTAGTTTTCAATCAAGTTTTACAACCAGTGGTTTTCAACTGACTGAGCATAAGCTAAACGCTGCCCCGACGAATCCACGCGAGCGTGCTGATGTACTCGCAAAGGCATTCAACATCGCGCCCGAACACTGCGTCAAAGCGCTCGCCATGCAACTCAAAGCCACTGGTGCACCCTTCGTGCTGCTGCTTCAAGCCCCCGAGCGTCTCGATCTCAAAACACTGTCGAAGTTGCTCGGCCAGGACGCCGATTACTATCCGCAGGAAAAACTCGAAGCCGATTTCGCCGCGCCAATGAACGCTGTGACACCGTTCAACGCACCTGAAAAAAAGTTCCCCGTCGTCGCCGATGGTCGCGTCTTTGATTCCGAAAACATCGCCGTCTCCAGTGGAGACCCGCTTCTCGAAACCCTCGTCGCCGCCGACGACCTCAAAGCCTTCCTCGGCGCGTCCCTTCAACTGCTCGATTTTGAATCAGCCAAGAAATCCGGTGGAGCTGTCATCGAACCGCGCACGCTCAAAGGCTTCCGCGATTATCTCCCCGAAGACATGCTGCCGCGCCAAGCCATGATCGGAGCCATCACGCGCGTCTTCGAGCGTTTCGGCTTCGCGCCGCTGCAAACGCCCGCGCTCGAATACACCGACATCCTCCTCGGAAAACTCGGCGGCGATGCCGAAAAGCTGCTCTTCCGCTTCCGCGACAACGGCGGCCGCGATGTCTGTTTACGCTACGATTTAACCGTCCCGCTCGCGCGCGTCGCTGCTCAATACGCAGACCTGCAAAAGCCCTTCAAGCGCTATCAAGTCGCCCCCGTCTGGCGCGCTGAAAATCCCGGACGAGGCCGCTTCCGCGAATTCTTCCAATGTGATTGCGACATCGTCGGCTCTGCCTCCTTAATGTACGACGCCGAGTGCATCGCGCTCGATTTCGCCGTCATGCAGGAACTCGGCGTCAAGGCCGAAGTCCGCTTCAACAACCGCAAAGTCCTCTCCGCGCTCGGACAGAAACTCAACGTCGCCGACGAACGCCAGATGATGGCGATCTTCCGCACTATCGACAAACTTCCGTCCCAGGGCAAGCAACGCGTCCGCGAACTTCTCGACACCGATGCCAAATGCAACGCTGAACAAATCGAAACCATCATCCGCTTCGTCGACATCGCCGGTAATTTTGACGACATGATCGCCCAATTCAGCGCGCTCGTCGGCAGCGTCGGCGACGAAGCCGTCTCCGAATTACGCGAAGTTAAGAAATATGTTGATGCGCAGACGGGTGGACGCAGGCCCGCAATTCCTATTGAAGACGACACAAAAAATTCGTCTCAATCGCATTTACTTCTGCCCGAGCCAACGCCAATCCTCGATTTCTCCATCGCGCGCGGACTCGATTATTACACGGGTACCGTGTATGAAACATTCCTCACCGACCTCCCCGGCTTCGGCAGTGTCATGTCGGGCGGACGTTACGACGGCCTGATCGCGCGCTACTCCGGCAAGCCCACGCCCGCCGTCGGCATCAGCGTCGGCATCGACCGCCTCTTCGCCGGGCTGTCTGAATTGAAAGTCGTGAAAAAATGCGGCGCGACCAGCCGCGTCTGCGTCGTCCCGATGGACGCCGAAGGCATCCTTCCGGCACTCACGCTGCTCGGAAAATTACGCGCTGCCGGCATCGCATCCGAAATGCTTTTAGACAACGAGAAGAAACCAAAGATCGACAAGCAACTCTCAGCCGCAAGCAAAAAAGGCATCCCATTCGCCGCCATTCTCGGAGCCAACGAAATCGCCAAAGGCACCCTGATGCTCAAAGACCTCAACGCAAAATCCCAGGACGAACTGACCTTCGAGCAAACACTCGCGCGCCTTTTATAGGAGCGACGGCCGGGTGCCACGGAGCAGTACCCTGCTCCGTGCCTTTGCGCGCTCACTTGAAACAATCTTCTCCCTCAATTACTCTCGCGCCTAACGGCTTGGAGCAGAGTACTGCTCCAAGGCACCCTGCCAAAGCGTACACATAATCTTCCGACCCTGCGAAAGCGCATGTGCATAGTTCCGCTCAACTTTTCCTCGCCAACTTGATAGACACGTGCACGTCGTGAGGTAGACTACGGAGTGTACTCTTCTTTTCGGTGAATTCTCGCGCGCCGATTAGAACTCTTAAAATGAGGCGAAGATTTTTATGAAGCCCCCAGTGCGAATGGCCGATAATACTTGGGTCACATAGCTATCGCATCAACGTGTCGTCAGCTTTCTCCCGAATTGAGTATCGGGCGAAGCTCAAAATGACCGATGATCGTTATGCGAAGCGAGACCGATGCCTGATAGGCATCTTCAAACGTACTGGAAGAAAGGGCGCTCTACATGGAAATGCGTTTCAAGACCCTGAAGCCGATGGTGATGGCCTTGGCATCTGTGGCCATCGTGGTTGTCTTGGTCGGTGCCGCTCGCGCGGGAGAGTCGGGCGATTCTACGTTGAATCCCTTCATCAAGCCCTGCGTGACCGTCGAGTCTCAGCAAGCCGAATGGCGTCATGTCTTCCACCACATGCGGACCACGTGGGATAAATATTTTCAGGTCTATCCCAAAGAATTGGACGGCTTCGATCCGACGACGCTCGACAAGATGCGCGCCGAACCCGCCTACTTCATGGAACACAATTGCCAGATCGATGTCTATTGGGGCAAGAGCGGCTCCATCTACCGTCCCTTCACCTCCCCGTTTCATGAAGAAGGCTACATGAACTACGGCGCGTGGTCTTACGGCTCCGAAATCTGGACCAAAGAAGCTCGCGAACAAGTTCACGTGCTCTTCTACGTTGATCGCCGCCGCAAAGAACTCGTTGATAAACTCGCGCACATTCCCATGTACACGCCCGTCCACTTGTGGGTGCAGGAACGCTCACGCAGCGAAAATTCGCCGTGGCTTGAAATCAAAGGCGCTGAAATTATTCCCGAAACAGCCCTCCGCGACACCACGTTGAAGCACCTCGAATTGGGCTCCAAACAAATGACGCGCAAGCGCTACGACCTCGCCGCGCAGTCGTTCGAAAACGCATTGAAGTTGCAACTGCCGCTCGTTGCCGAAGCTCGCGCATGGTCCCTTCTGGCGCGCTCATTCTTCGAATTGCGCCTCTTCTCCAACGCCCGCAACGCCTACGCCGAAGCCTTGATTCGTGACGGAGCCAACGTCACAAACCTCATTTACATGGCCCGTGCCGACCTGCAGCTCCAGCAGTACGACGAAGCTAAAGTCGCCGCCGAACGCGCCGTCAAACTCGCGCCCGGTAATCCTGAAGCCCGCGCCGAACTCGGTCTCGCTCTCGCCATGACCGGCGATGAACGAGCCGGATTCAAGGAATTGGATTTCGCCCAAAAGCTCGCACCGCGCAACCAACTCCCCGAAGCCAACCGCAATCGTGCTGTGATCTACATCAAGCAGAACAAGCTTGAACTCGCCAAACAGGAATTGAGCCAAGCCGTCATTTTCCGCGCCGCCGATCCCGTCCTTCACTTGGAATTGGGCGACGTTTTGTTGACGATGACGCAGTATGATGATGCCAAGCGCGAATTCAGTTTCGCCAAAGATTTGTCACCGAACCGCCCGGAACCGTTCTACAAATTCGCGCTCATTTCCCGTTTGCAGGGTGATGCTGCAAAGAAAGACAACAAGCCTGACGATGCGAAGAAATTCTACACCGAAGCGCTCGACAACGCCCGCCTCTGCCTCAAGATCGACGACTCCAACACCGAGGCGCGCGGCATCGAACTCGACATGCTCAAGGAATTGGGCCGCGAAAAGGAAATCGAAAAATCAGCGGACACCGCTCTCGCCAAAACGCCCGGCAATGCGAAGTTCATCGAAGCCTTGTACGACAGTGCCGTCAAGCTCGGACACTGGGACATCATGGAACGCGCGGCCAACATGGCGTTGAAGGTCAAAGCCGACGCGAAAGCGCATTGCCGTCTCGCCAATGTGCTCGCCAGCCGCCCAATGCCCGACCTGTTCTCAGCCGCAAAGAACTACGAAGCAGCTCTCGCCATCGACGCCGAAAACGGCAGCGCCTGGTACGAACTCGCGCAGATTCGCCACAGTCTCGCCGATGTCGAAGGAACTGTCGCAGCTGCCGATAAAGCCGCTGAAATCATGAAGACCACCGAAGCGCGCATGCTCGCCGCCCGCTCCCGCTTGGATCGCACGACCGCCGATCCTGTCGCCGCTGACATCGCCAAGCTCTTGATCGATGAAGCCAAAGAAGACGTGACCCGCGCCCAAGCTCAGTCCATTCTCGGAGCCGCTCTTTTCCGCTCCGGCGATATGGATGGTGCCGTCGAAGCATTCACGAAGGCAGACAACGTGATGAAAGAAAACGCGGACCACCAATTCTGGTTCGGTATGACGCTGCTTCAAAAGAATGACCCTGAAGGCGCCAAGACGCGCTTGAAATCCGTCGTCGATTTGAGCCGCAACGGCACCGCCCAAAGCGCACTCGCTGACCGCCTCAGCCTCAAGGCCATCGAGCAAATCGAAAAACTCGAACCGGGATACCAGGCCAAGCTGCCCGAAACCGCGAAGCCCAACGTTGCCGATTCGCAGCCTAAAAAGGACCCGACCAAAGTCTCCGAAAAACCGGTCATCCGCAAAGTGCTGCCGCCCTTGATCGAAGACGATGGCCCGCAGCCGATTGCCACCGACGTCAACCGCAATCGCTAGTCGTTGGATCAACTCAATTGAGTAAGACTCGGGATTGGAGTGGAGGATCCGGACGTGAAGCGACGCACTGCTTCCTCCGAAACCGCCCCTCCGATCCCGATTCGTTTTTCCATTCTTCCGTTTTTCTTTTGCCGCTTTCGCGTAATATTTTTTACTCGATTCGATTTCAGCCGATACTGTCAGTAAGGAGTGTTACATCCATGTCCGAACCCGTCCCAACACCACCCGCACTCGTTCCCCCGACTGCCGCCGCGACCATACCCGTGGCAGCGCCCTCCGCAGCTCCGGCAACACCCCCAATTCCGGAAGTCAAAGCCGAAGGCGTCGTGCTCATCGGGATCGACGATTTCTTCAAAGTCAAACTCGTGACCGGCGAAGTCCTCAGCGCCATCCCGCATCCGAAAGCCGACCGACTGCTGATCCTTCAAGTCAAAGTCGGCGACGAAACCAAGCAGATCGTCTCCGGCATCCGCGAATTTTACACGCCCGAACAAATGGTCGGTAAAACAATCGTCGTCGTCAACAATCTCCAGGCCTCCAAACTGCGCGGCGAAATCAGCTTCGGCATGTTGTTGGCCGTGCGCCTGCCCGAAGGCGGCTTGCGTCTCATCACCACCGACGGCCCGGCTCCAAGTGGACTTGTAGTCAGTTAACCAACGTCAACGGGTATTCGTCGAACCATGCTCTCTGAACTCCGCATCGAAAACCTGCTCCTGATCAGCAACGCCCGCATTGAATTCAATTCGGGCTTCAACGCGTTCACCGGCGAAACCGGCGCGGGCAAGAGCCTCATGCTCGACGCCATCGAGTTCCTGCTCGGCGCGCGCGGCGATGCCAGCATGATCCGCGCCGGCGCTGAGCAGGCTGAAGTCTCCGCATGTTTTATTCTCAAAGACAAGGACCTCGTCGCAGCGTTCACCCGCGACCTCGGCTTGGTCTTCGAAGATGACGGCAGCGGCTTCAGCGAACTGGTCCTCTCACGCACGATCCCCAAAACAGGTCGCTCCCGCGCCTACGCCAACGGTCGCCCCATCGCCCTCCCGGCACTCAAGGAGCTCGGCGAACGCCTCCTCGACATTCACGGCCAGAACGAAAATCAATCCTTGTTGCGCGCCCCCGCGCGCCTCGACATCCTCGACCGATTCAGCGAAGCCGAATCCGAACGCGAAGCCGTCAAGCAGGCACACCGTGCCGCCATGGACGCAGCCAAACGCCTCGCCAGTTTGCGCCGAGCCGCACGTGATCGCCAAGGCCGACAGGACCTTGCCCGCTTTCAACTCCACGAATTGGAAGACGCCCGGCTCGACGACTTCGATCCCGCCGAATTGGAAGGCGAACTCAAACTGTTGCGTGGAGCCGAAAAGATACGCGAAGCCGCGCTCGCAACCTGCGCGCTCCTCGACGGCGAAGACGGCGACGGCGCAGCACAATTTCTCTCGCGCGCGTTGAAAGCCCTCGGAGCCGCTGGCGACGCAGGGCCTGACGCTGCGGAACTCTGCGAACGCATCGAGTCCATGCTCGACGATGTCCGCGACGCCTCGCACGACGCCAACTCGCTCGCCGACAAAGCGCGCAGCGACCCCGAGCGTCTCGGCGAACTCGAAGACGTCTTCGCAAAATGGAAAACGCTCCAACGCAAACACGGCCGCACCTTCGCCGAATTGACCGCCTTCCGCGACATACTTCGCGCTGAATTGTCGGGACTGGACCAACTTGAATCCAACACCGAAGCCGGCGAGAAAGCGCTCACAGCCGCCATCGAAACACTCAAGACCACGTGTGGAGCATTGTCACGCAAACGCAAATTCGGTGCGCGCCAACTCGAAAAAAAGGTTAACACTGAACTGCGCGGCATGGGCCTCAATCACGCTACCTTAGGCATCGAACTCTCTTCCAACGAAATCGCAGCGACTCCGGCCACACCCGAAAAAAAAGACGCCTTCACCACGCCACTCTCCGACGAAGACGACGACCCTTCAGCCGAAGCGCTCATCCCCGCGCATTTGAAATCCAGCGGTGCGGAAGGTGCAGAGATCATGTTCACCGCCAACCCCGACCTCCCGCCGAAGCCCCTGCGCGAAAGCGCCTCCGGCGGCGAAATCGCGCGCGTCATGCTCGCTCTTAAAGGAGTCCTCGCGCGGGCAGGCGGAGCGGACCGACTGCCAGTCGTCGTCTTCGACGAAGTCGATTCCGGTGTCGGCGGTCGCCTCGGAGCCATGCTCGGAAAAAAATTGCGCGATCTCGCCACCGTTCGCCAAGTCATCTGCGTCACGCACCAACCCCAGCTCGCCGTCTGCGCACAAAGCCAGTTCAAAGTCTCCAAGAGCCAGTCTGGAAAAACCACGACTGTCGTCGTCAGCCTCTTGCAAGGCGACGCCCGCATCGACGAAATCGCGCTCATGCTGCGCGGCTCGGAAGCCTCATCGCACACGCGCGAGGAAGCCGCCGCGATGCTCAAGGCTGCGGAATAATTTCCTCATGCTCACCATCCCCGAAGCCGCGCGCCTCGAATTGCGCGCGCTATATGCGCAACTCGCCTCCGAACTCGAACCCTTCCGTCGGCATTGCGATGCCCGCGGACTCTGCTGTAATTTCACAGCCACCGATCACATGCTCTACGTCACCGACCTCGAAGCCTCCGAAATGGCCGCATGTGACGAACGCCCGGACATGGCCCTTTCCGCCGAAGGAAAATGCCCGTACCTGCGCGGAAAGCTCTGCGGCGCGCGCGATCATCGAGCCATCGGCTGCCGCATTTATTTTTGCGACCGAACCTACGAAGAAGACCGCAATGCTCTGTACGAAAAATATCTAACAGCCACGCGCGACATCGAAGCGCGCCACGACATCGAGCACCGTTATTCACCGATAGTTAAAGTCGAATTCGAAGCTTCTGTAATTTGACACGTCTGAAGTAAGCTCACATCATTACAATTGTCACTCATGATCGTGAACAGGGAGATGAGCTGCATGAAGTTTTTGTCAACACGTCGGACCGCGTTGGTTGTCGCCACGCTGCTTGGGTTAACTGCAACTGTCTTCTCCGCGCGAGCGGCGCTGGTCAATCCGGATTTTCAAATCGGACCCGACGCACCCGTTGACTCGCTCTCTGTCGCAGCGGGCGGGACGAATTATCTCGTCGTCTGGCGCGATCTATCCGGCGGTTCCAACGCCGCTCAAATCTCCGGCTCCATCGTCAGTTCCACCGGTGTCGCGTCTGCGTCGTTTCAAATTTCCAACCCCAACGCAATTCCTCAATCCGGCCCCGTGCAACGCGTCCGCGTATCGTTCAATGGCGCAAACTACCTCGTCGTATGGCACGACCTGTTGGCCAACGGCACAGGTGTCCGCGGCGCGCTCGTTTCGCCCCAGGGCACGATTGTGAATAGTTCGGATTTTCTGATCGCCCCGACAACCAACACATCCAACATCAATCCGCAGGTCTGTTTCAGCGGCGGCAATTGCCTCGTCGCATGGCAGGACGTTCCGCTCTCCGGCACCGGCACACAAATTTATTTTACCAGCGTGTCGATCACCGGAGTCATTGACACGATCCACTCCGTCCCGGCATCCAACGCCAACACCGTCGCACAGAAATTGGAGTTCCTCGTCCCGGGCGAAAGCGGCGAAAATCTGCTCGTCTATCAGGACACCGACTCCACTCCAAACGCCTCGTACGCCGTGCGCATCGAAGCGGATAATTCCATCTCCGGCCCGTCTGTCGGAACCAAAATGTTCACCAACGATTTGACACCGTCCGGAGCGGGCGCACCCATCGGCGGCGCTTATTTTAAGGACTCCCAGGAGTACATGCTGCTCGCCTCACAGGGCACTCAAATTACCTGCAGCGTGTCGCGCGCGTGGCTCAAACCCGATGGCCGCGTTCTGCTGTCAACAGCGCCATTCGCACTAGTCGGACAAGGATCGACTGGACTCGATGAAAATAATTTTCCGCTCGCCGTCTTCAACGGATCATTCGAATTTCTCTTCCTGCGCAATAGCAAAGTGAGCGACGTTTCGTACCACATCTTCATGAAACGCGTCAACATCAACGGCACCGATAACGATCTCAACATGGCGGTCGTCGATGAAGCCAGCAGCGGTATTTTGAATGGCGCGACCGCCGCTGCCATCGGCACGACATATCTGACCGTTTGGATGGACGGCCGCCGCCGCGTCAACGACCCGCCAAAACAAACCAACATCTATGCTGCTTTGATCGACAGCACTCAAGCCGGCAATTCGCTCCGCCCCTACCTTCGTCCCGGGGCGTTCGTCGGCCCGTCTGTCGGAATCGCCCCTTTGACGACATCATTCGGCCCTGGTTCGTCAACCGGATTATATGACACAATACAATGGGAATTCGGCGATGGTTCCGCAACGTCCGACCTACTTTCGACGACTCACAAATACACAAACGCAGGCTCGTACACCGCCGTCTTCTCTCTGATCAAATCAGGCTTGCGCTACAATCAATTCTTCAATATCGGCGTCGAGACCAGTCGCGTCGGCGGTGCTGGCGGCCCGCCGCAATCCGTCGGCGGCGTCACCGGCGACATCAGTTCCGGCATCAATACAAAACTGATCCTCGGAAGTTTTTCAGCCACACTCAACTTCGTCAAATCCAGCGCCGACACCTTCCGCATCGGAGGCCGTTTCGACATCACCCGCCAGCCCATTTACGTGAAAGGGCAAACCGTCACAGCCAAAATCGGCACCAATTCCTACACGTTTAATTTACTCTCGGACGGAACTTTCTTTTCGACAACCGGAGCCAAACCATTCCTCGTTTTTCAACTCGACCCCTTCACCGGCTCATTCTCACTGACCGGCACCTCCGACCAACTTCTCTCAGCACTTTCCGGAACAGGCGTCAGCAACACGACCGCATCCAAACTCAACGTCTCAATTCCCATCTCCTTTTCCTTCGCCGGATTGACAACCACGGAAACACTCCAAGCGCAGTACACGGCGACCGTCGGCGTCTCGGGTAAAATCAATTATGCGCTCGGAAGCGCCGGTTTCCCCGGCGACGGATACTTCGGTGTCACCGCCGGTTTCTCAACGGAGAAACTTGCAAATGGCAAGACCGGCCCGATGGTCCACGATTTCGCCGCCGGTGGAAATCTGACATTGCCAGCCGGCAAAACATTGACGAAAGCCTCGTCTGGCGTATGGCGTTTAACGTTCGGAAATTACTCGGAAGATGTGCCTGTCGCTTCGATAACCTTGAGCGGAACCGTGTACAGCTACGCGCCGAAACGTGTCAAAAGCGGTATTACATCGTTTCAATACAATCAAAAAACCGGCGGCTTTGTCTTCTATCTCAAAGGCATTCCCGCGACCGGCGAAACGCCTTCCGGCATGGCGATCTCAACCAGCCAAGTCACGCGCGCCGACATGGCCGTCTCAGTCGATTTGGATCTGGATGGAAACACAAAAGTCAAAGCCGGTAGCTTCCTCCGGCTCTTTCGAAAAGACAATTCGAAGCTCAGGTGGAGTTTACGATAATATCTTACGTTAGGTGCCTGACCGCAAAAATAAATGCACCGGCGGAGATGAATACAGCTCCAAACACAAAAAGTAATTTTGCCCCGTTCTTCAAAGCATCGGTTGGAACGGAGTCGAATGGGTTGTCAGGATCCGATAAGATCTGAATACTGTCCCCAACCTTGAATTCCAGCGACGTACAATTCGCGTAGAATCCAACATATGCTTTGCCGCCAACGTCATACATGTATTTCAGCGTAATCGTGCCGGGACACTCAACGCCGCCCAAGTGTGCGATGACATCAACAACATGCCCATCGATCCGCTGCCATTGAAGTAATTTCTTTTCATAGTGTTTCCAATTCTTTAATCCAAGCACGATGCTTCCCACACCGATAAACGGCAACACATAAAATAAGTAAAGCCACACATGAGTCATTTCAGTGCTCATTTATTGAACGGAAGTTTTCCCTCGCCGCGCGCGGGCACGGGACCGTATCCGCCGACTTTTTCATAGACGCGAACGTAATCAACGACCATTTCGGCGGGGAAGATTGTCGTCTTATCCGGATTGCCCAGGAACTGTCCACCGACTGCAAGATTGAGAATAATGTAGTACGGATGATTGAACGGCGCGGGCCACGGATTCAATTCGGATTCGTTGACCGGATTGACGCCTTTCGGCCCGTCCTTGTCGCTGCAACTCCACCAAAAATTCTGCGTCTGATACAACTTCCCATCGACTAGCCAGCGAATTTCGCCCGGTTCCCATTCAACCGTGTAGACATGAAAATCCGCGATGGTGCCGTTGTCCGGAAGAATGTAATCTTTGCCCGTGTGCGTGTTGACCGGCCAGCTGCCACCATAATGCAACGTCCCAAGAACCTTGTTCGGCTCCTGCCCGCGCGCTTCCAGAATATCGATTTCACCCGACGACGCCCACCCGCCGAATTTGTCGTCCTGGGGCAACATCCAAATCGCAGGCCACAGCCCTTTGCCCAACGGAGCCTTCGCGCGGATTTCAAAACGCCCGTACATCTTATTGTACAACGGACTCAAATCCGCTTTGCGCGTCTTCAATTTGGCCGACGTGTACCCCGCCCCTTTATACTGCTCTTTGATCGCGCAAATGTGGAGCATGCCGTCTCTGACGTGAGCGTTCTCCGGGCGCTTTGTGTAGAACTGCAATTCGTTATTTCCGAATCCCGGCAGCCACGTTTTTCCGTCCGCGCTCCACGATCCGCTGCCGCGTTCAAAATCCCATTTCGTCTTGTCAATCTCCGTCCCGTCAAACTCATCGCTCCAAACGAGCTTCCACTCCGCCTTCGCGGGTTCACCCGCAGATGCGTGGAATGCAGAATAAAAAACGACGAAAGCGATCAGGAGAAGAATACTCGTTCGGAGAGTTTTCATGCGGGCCGCCATGTGATGAGTGAATGGAAATTCGACTCACTCTTTTACATCAAGGTGTCTTAAATTGGAAGCATCTGCGTTCGGAATGACTTGAAATAAAACGAGCGATGCGAAGCATTGTTTTGCTCCGCATCGCTCTCAAAAAAAATGAATTATTACTTCCCGGCGTTCGTCATGTCCTGCACCTGCACACCCGCCGGAGCTGTGAAGACGAAGTGGTCCGCCGGAATGCTCGCGCCGATTTTGATGTTCTTCATTTTCGTTGTCGTGATCGTTTTGCCATCCGGGCCTTTCGAAATCATTTGAAGCACAAAGCCATTATCCTTACTGAAATAATAGCTCATCACAGAACCTTGCGTTTTTTCTTTGGCTTCGATCACATACGCCGCCTGCCCATCGACCGACTCATCCGCCGCCAACGTTAAAGTGCTCGACGCCGCGATGCTCTTGAACATCTTGTCGCCGCCTGCATTTTCTGTGTAAGGAGCCGCAGACATCTTCATCGCCATCTTTTGGCCTGCCGTATCCATGATCGTGTACGCGAAATCGCCATCCACAATCATCGTGCTCTTGCTCTCGGACTTTGACGCATTGCCGCCAAAATTTTGATCCGTGACCGCCTTTGATTCCATGCGCATTTTGTACTTCCCACCCGCGCGCGACATTTCGCTTGTGCCGGTCATCGTCATCTTCATCGAATACCCTGGACCGCTCGAATCGGTAATCGTCTCCATGTCATACGTTGCCGACGACGCTTTTTCCCACGCATCCGAAATGGATTTCTGAACGCTTTCCAACGTGGCAGCCCGAACTGCCGACGCATACACAAGAGCGACTCCAGCGACCAGCACACACGCCCGGCGTAACATGCCTGTGACCTTGACCATCGAAAAAACACCTCCGCCCGCGCTCTCAACTCGAATCCCAACAACGCGCGCAGATGGCGTAGCCGGACATGTGCATGCGGGCTCACATTCGAACGTTCGAATCCGTGTTCGCATTCACACCTATACTAAGAATGAACGCGCCGGTTCTTACGCAAATAATCGAAAAAAAAGCCCGGCAAGTTTCCTCGCCGGGCCTGTTTGACTATTCATTTGCTTTGCCCACGCGACTTCATCGCCCGGCAATATCAATGTAGTTACTTCGCCAATTCGGTCAGCGTCTTGTCATAGAACGCGACACATTTCGGCAAGTTTTCGTCGAGCTCTTTGACGCCACCGGTCTCGTATTCAATCGACGTGTAGCCCTTGAAGCCGATGCTCTTGAGTGTGGCCAAAATGCCCGCAGCATCGCCCTTTCCAGTACCCCACGGCAGATCATGCACGCCTGGTCCGCCCTTCTCATGCGTCGCGTCTTTGACCCAGCTGAAATCGTTCAAATCCTTGAAGTGGCTGTGCAACACGCGAGCGCCAAGCTTCTTCAACTGCTCGGTCGGAACCAGTCCGCGGCGCATAAAGTGGCCGGTGTCGGAGCAGGAACCGATCAGTGCGCAGCGTTCCTTCGTTTCGGCCAACACTTGATCCGGCGGCCACGTGCCGGGATGGTTGTGCAGTGCCATCTTGATGTTGAATTCGGTACAGAGCTTGTCGTGCATCGGAGCAGGCTTCGTTTCGGTGACGAGCACTTCGATGCCCATCTTCTTGGCCCATTCGAACATCTTGCGCGCATCTTCTTCTTTTCCCGGGATGCCAGCGACGCCGTACGCGACCAGCTTCAATCCACCCGCTTCGGCCAACTTTTTCTTGATGTCTTCGATCATGGTCTCATTCATGTTCATATCGACTTTCGCGGTCGACGCCGGCGACAGTTTCTGGCCCGGATAAATTTCAAGATACTTGATGCCCATCGCGGCGGCTTTGTCAACGGTCTCGAAAAAACTGATCGAGCGATACGTGTAGCATTGCAGCGACAATTTGATACCCAGCTTTTCAGACGCGGAATCATCGCGCTTGGTGGTTTCGGCACGGGTCATTCCCATCGAAGCCGAAAGGGCCAGGACGGCGAACAGAAGAGCAGACTTTTTCATTGCGGTTCCTTAAAAAGGGGGATACGAACGTTCCATAGGAGATACACCGATGCAGCTGTTAAAGTGTCTTAAAACAATGCGCCCGGCGAGTTCCCCAGCCGGGCGCATTCCCAACTATTTTTACTTCAATCCACACTCGTCCTACGCCATCACCAATTCCTTCTCCACATCCGACTTCTGCTGACTCGCGTTGTACTCCGCTTTCTCCGAGGCAGCTTCCATCTTCGCTGCGGCGTCGCGGCGGGCTTTTTCGGCGGCGCGGTCGATTTCGTCCATCGGCAGGTGGCGTTCCAATTCTTCGAACTTGATCGCGATGCGCTTCGAGACGCCCGGTTCCGGCATCGTGATGCCGTACAGAATGTTCGCGTAACTCATCGTCTTCTTGTTGTGCGTGATCACGAGGAACTGACTCTGGTCCGTGAATTCCTTCACGATCTGGTTGAAGCGGTCCACGTTCGCTTCGTCCAGCGGCGCGTCGACTTCGTCCAGGATACAGAACGGAGCAGGGCGCGAGCGGAACACCGCGAACAACAGCGCGATCATCGTCATCGTCTTTTCGCCACCACTCAACAACATCACATTGCGCGGTTCTTTTCCGGGCGGGCGGGCGATGATTTCGATCCCGGCTTCCAAAATATCCTCGCCTTGTTCCATCACCAATTCTGCCTTTCCACCGCCGAACAACTTGCGGAAGATTTCGTTGAAGTTGCCCTTCACCGCTTCGAACGTTTCCTGGAAGAGGGTGCGGCTGCGGCGGTTGATGCGCGAGATCACGTCCTTCAAACTTGCGCGCGCTGAATCCAAATCCTCGAACTGCACTTTCAGGAATCCGTGGCGTTTTTCCAATTCCTGCTGTTCTTCCAGCGCGTACATGTTTACCGGTCCGATTCGTGCCAGCTTTTCTTCAAGCACCCGCACCATTTCAACCGCATCCGCAGAAACTTCAGGCGGTCCGCCGCGCGTGTTCAATTCCGTATCCGCATCCATCTGGAATTCCGAGCGCGCTTGTTCCAGCTTGCCTTCCAAGCGCACACGCAGATTCACTTCGCGTTCGCGGACCGATGTCAGTTCCGCATTTGCTTTCTGCTGTTCGGTCGCGATTTCACGTTCGCTGCCGCGCGCTCGGTCGAAGCCTTCGCGGGCCGCGTCCTTGTTCGCTTGCATCGCCGCCGTTTCAACTGACAGCATTTCAATCGATGCAGCCAATTGTGTGCGCGTGACATCCTTTTCGTCGAGCGTCGCTTCGAGCATCACGCGGCGTTCATCCATCGATTGAGCACGCATGCTTTCGCGGCTGGCTTCGTCGCGCCGTTCCGCAAATTGCGCGGACAACGACTGGCCTTCGCGTTCCAACGCCGTGACACGTTCGCGCCACGTCGCGGCTTCGCGTTCCATTTCCGAGAGACCCGCGCGCGATACGGCGAGCGAACTTTCGCGTTCAGTGTGTTCCGTTTCAAACGCCTGCACACTCGCCGCTGTCGTCGATTCGGTCTGACGGGCAACGTCCAACTCGTCACGCATAGTTCCCACTCGAGTGGTGTGCGCCGAACGTTCGGCTTCGAGTTCGTGGATTTCCTTGACCGCCAGATTCTTCTCTTCCGAGCTGCGCGATTCTTCACGTTCGATCGCGGCCAACATGCTCTTCAATTCCGTCTGGCTCATCGACAACGCGTGAATGTCAACGCTCATGCGCTCTTCATCGCGAGCGATCTTCTGCGCGCGTTTTTCGAGATAGGCCGAGCGTTCTGCGAGTCCTTCGATGCGCTGGCGGACGTCTTCGATCTGCGTCCCGAGCCGAGCGATTTCATTGTTCCGCGCGATCAATCCAAGGCGCTGCGCCTTGAAGCGGCCCGCGCTGAACGTGCCCGAGCATTCGTACAAATCGCCATCCAGCGACACCCGGCTTGCGCAGGCAAGAGCCATGCCTTGTTCGAACGCATCCGATGCTGCCTTAGAGGAGTCGTACACAAACACTTCACCCAGAAGGGCGCGAGCCACGGCACCGAAACGCTCCTTACAGGTGACGAGGTCCGAGGCTCGGCCCAAGTAGCCCGGCGTGTTCCCAGCTTCGGGTGCGCGGCGGGCGGAGAGCACGGCTTCGGCGCTGTCCAACGGCAAGAAGCGCGCGCGACCAAGTTCCATTTCACTGAGTTTCGCTGCCAGCGATCGGGCTACTTCCGCAGTCGAAACCACAATCGTTTCGACGTGATCACCCAGCGCCGCTTCAATCGCCTGTTCCAAGCGGGGCTCAACGTTCAAGCAATCGACGGCCAGACCGTAGACTTCGTTCTGCAAATTCATGTCGTAGCGCAGCGTCGTCAACACAGCTCGCGCGCCGGGCGACAAGCCTTCACCGCTTTCGCGCAAGCCTTCCAACGCGACGAGTCGCGAGTGGCGTTGTTCGAGTTCGCGCTGCTGTTCGCTGATCGCTCGGCCGAGTCGGTCGATCTCGTCCTGCGTCTTGCGTTGCAGCGCCTTCATGCCTTCTTGTTCGGTCTCGAGCATTTCGCGGCGGTGCTTGACCTGCTCCAACCGTCCGCGCAATTCTTCCAACTCCGCCTGGGCAAACTTCAATTGATCATCGGCGCGACTCATCTGCGCCTGCGTTCGGCGGACACGGTATTCGAGACTGCCGAGTTCGGCTTCGGCTCGGACGAGCGTGTCCTGCAACTGCGCCCGGCGTCCCAGCGATTCAACGGCTTTCTTACGAGCCGACTCCAAGTCACTGACGCGAACTTCGCGAAGATCCAATTCCTTCGCAACGATCGCGGCCAATTCAGTTGCTTTTTCAGCACACGTTTTGAAGTGTTCAACTGCGCGCTCCGCATCCATCTCAGCGCGTTCACGTTCCTGCGAAATCGCAGCGGCGCGTTCACCCGCAGCAGTAGCAGCGTTGCGCGCGCGATCGGACTCAGTTGCCAATTCAGCAATCGTGCGGCGTTCACCTTCTGTTTCAGCTTCAATGCGGTGCAAGCGGTTACCCGCATCAGAGAGCTGCTGCTTCGCAGCATTCAAGCGGCCGTCCAATTCAGACATGTTCGTCTGATGCTCAGCCGTCAGCGCTTGAGCCGTCGCGAGTTCCAATGCCAACGTCGTGACGCGCTCGTCGGCGAGCTGCAAACTCGCTGTCGCTTCGCGCAACGATTCGCGGCTCGCAAACGCATCACTCAACAGAATGTCGATGCGAGCACTGCGCAGCTTGTCGGTGAATTCTTTGGCCTTGCGCGCCTTCTCAGCCTGGCGCGTCACAACCTTTAAGTTGCGATCCACTTCGCCCAAGAGATCGTTGAGACGCGCGAGATTTTGTTCGACGCGTTCGAGCTTGCGCAGCGCGATGCGTTTGCGTTCTTTGTATTTGTGAATGCCGGCAGCTTCTTCAAACAGCACGCGGCGGTCCTTGCTATTGGCTTCAAGCAGCGCAGCAACGCGACCCTGCTCGATCACCGAATAGCTGGACGTACCGATGCCCGTATCCCAGAAAAGCTCGCGGACATCTTTGAGGCGACAGAGCGCCTTATTGATGAGGTATTCGCTATCGCCGGAGCGATAAAGGCGGCGCGTCACCGAGACTTCGGGAGCATTCAGCGGCAGCTTGCCGGACGCATTATCGAAGAGCAGCGTCACTTCGGCGATACTCAACGGCTTGCGGTTGCCCGAGCCATTAAAGATAACGTCGAGCATTTCGCCGCCGCGCATGGCTTTGGCCGACTGTTCGCCGAGCACCCATTTAAAGGCATCGACGACATTGGATTTTCCACATCCATTGGGGCCGACAAAACAGGTAAAGCCCTTTTCGAAATCGAAAACGACTTTGTCTGCAAACGACTTGAATCCGAACGCTTCGAGACGCTTCAGGTGCATGACTGCGACCTCCGGGTTATTTGGGCTCCCCCCCAAAGTCCCGTGGCAAACTGGTCCACTGCTCAACTGTTATTCACTCTGTTTGCAGTGGCTCATTATCACTATCGACAATCACTATACTCCACTTTAATATATTTTCTAAATTATTTTGAACCACTTTTAAGAGAAATGAGCGAAAAGCTTTGCATACGCATCAAAAAGAGTTATTTTTTGGAAAAATGACTTGATCGATCCGCCAGCGATGTGTCATTTTGTGAAAAATGAGGGCGCTCTTATCGCGCTTTGGGCTGTGTTTGACGATAAACCTAATACGAGTGTACGCGATTCATCTCCAATGAGAGGGAGTTACGACCGCCATGGAACAGGCCATTGAAAACAACATCGTCGCGCGCGTGGACGTGTTGAACTCCTATGATGAAGCGTTGAATCGCCAAGGCCTTTTGGCGGCGGAATCCGTGCGTCGTGTCACGCTGAATGCCGGGATGAATTCAGCGTGCCCGTATCTTTCAATGCCCAAGGAATCAATTGACGCGCTGGGTTTGCTGGGATTCAATCTGACTGAACCCGACGACGCCGAGGACGGCTCCCGTGTCGTACAAAAAGTGTTCGGCCCAGCCACATTAATCATCTCGGGCCACAGTCACGATGTTCTAGCTATCGCAAGTCCACCCGGTGCCATTACGACGCTCGGTTACTTTTCGCTCGACGATTCGTTTGATCCAAGTGGCACTTCGCGTTAACGTCACCACGCGTTCGAGCACTGAAAGTGGGAGCGAGTCATGGCGTGGAGTAGACAATCAATCTGGCGCGACTACGCCATTGCGCTCGCCGCTTCTGCAACCGCACTGTTTTTCTCCTATTTCCTTTTAGGTTCAAGCACGCCTTTCTTGCCCTGTGTGGCCGTCGTCATGGTGTTGGCGTGGAAACTCGGCCCTAAACAAGCTCTGTTGTCCGGTCTACTCTTCGTTGCGGTGACAAGTTATGGGCTCTTCATACTGTATCCCAAAACAACTCCGTTCGATATATGGCGTGATATTGCGCGTGAACTTATTTTCTTCGCCTTACTTATTTTAGTAAATCTGATCGCCAGTTCGCAACGCAACGCAGAAGCGCAAGTTCGCGAGCAGGCGGAGTGGCTGCGCTTCGCGCTTGCTCACATCGACAATGGCATCATCGGAGCCGACGAATTCGGGCGGATCACATACATCAATCCCATGGCTCAACACCTGACTGGAGTCGGCCCGGAAGCCATTGGCCAACTGTCCTCGGACGTGTTTAAAATCGCCTCGCTGGCATCCAAAGAAAATCTCGAAGACCCGATCACCAAAGTCCTCCGCTACAAAACCCCGGTCCGTTTTGACGAGTCGGTCATTCTGATTGCAAAAGACGGTCGCCGCAAAATCATCGACGACTGCGCCGCCGTCATGTCCTCGTCACCTGATACACCCCTCTTTGTCGTGCTGGTTTTTCGTGACGTCACCGAACAACGCCGCATCGAAGAGGAAACACGCATCTCCGCCGAACGTTTTCACCTCGCGCTCGAAGTCGGAAAATTAGTCCCTTGGGAGTGGGTACTGTCGTCCGGAGAATTGATTTCAAGCCGCATGAATTCACTGCTTCCCGGAGCAGATGTATCAATGCGCGACAACTTCCTGACCTACGTTCATCCCGACGATGTGGCGATGATCAAGCACCTCACGAAGACCGCGCTTGAGGAGCACAAGAACTACGTCGGGCGCTACCGCATGATCCGGCTGAATGGTGACATCATCTGGGTCGAGTCGCACGGCCAACCGTTCTATAATGATCGCGGCGAACCGGTGAAATTGGTCGGCGTTCTTCGTGATGTAACCGAACAGGAACTCGTCGAGCACATCGTCCGCGACGGCCAGGAGCAATTCCGCAACGTCGCCGAAAGTGCGGTGGACGGATTCGTCACTGTCGATGAACGCGGTAAAATTCTGTACGCGAACACCTCATTCGCGACCCTTTTCGGATACCCGCGCGCTGAGTTGATCGGCATGTATCTGACCGCACTTGTGCCAGGACATCTGCGCGAGCGCCATGAAAACGGCATGCGGCGTTACTCTGAAACAGGTCTCAAGACGGTCGATTGGAAGCACATCGAATTCCCGGGCCTGCGCAAAGACGGCTCCGAATTCGCGCTCGAAATGTCATACTCCGAAACCCGTGCCGGAGCGCGTCGCCTGCTATCCGCCATCGTCCGCGATGTCAGCCAACGAAAGAAAGATGCGGAGGCGATGCGAGCGGCGCGCGATCGGTTGGAACTGGCTCAAACCATCGCCGGCATCGGCACGTTCGAGTGGGATTTCCGAACGGGCCATTCAACGATTTCTCCCGAACTTGAAGCCATGTTCGGATTCAAGCCTGGCGATTTTGATGGATCATACGACACCTGGGAAAAACTCGTTCATCCCAGCGATATTTTAATGGTTCGAGAAAATACACGCATCCTGATGACCGAGGACCGGCCCGTCTACAGTGCCACGTACCGCATCGTGTGGCCCGACAAAAGTGTGCACTGGATGTCGAGTAAAACGAAAGTATTCCGCGACGACAATGGAGTTCCGCTGTCCGCACTGGGCGTCAATCTGGACATCACACCGCAAAAAGAGGCGGAGGTCGAACGCGAAAAACTTCTGACCAGTGAACGTGAAACGCGCATGCGTTTGGAACTCGCCCAGCGCTCCGCAGAAATCGGCACGTTTGAATGGGACGCTCGCACTGGTGAAACACATTTCTCTCCGGAACTCGAAGCACTGTACGGCTTCAATCGTGGCGAATTTCAGCAGACGTATGAACACTGGACCCGGATGGTTCATCCCGACGACTGGCCGCGAGTCGCCGAGAATTCGCGCGCCACGCTTGAATCATCGAGCAACGACTACGCTGTTGAATATCGCGTCATCTGGCCCGACAAAAGCGTTCATTGGATCACCACCAAAGGCAAATTCACGCGCAACGAAAACGGCAAGCCTCTGCGCCTCATCGGAGTCGAGCAGGACATCACCGCGCAAAAAGAATCCGCCGCCGAACGCGAACGTCTGCTCGCCAATGAAAAGCAGATTCGCGAACGCTTCGAACTCGCCCAGCGCACGGCGGGCATCGGCATTCACGAACGAACCCTTTCGACCGACGTCATTCAATGCTCACCCGAGTTTCGAAAACTCATTGGCCTGCCGTCCGACCGCGTATCGTTTACGTTCAACGACTGGCTCACCCGCGTCCATCCCGACGACCAATGCGTCCTCTTGAAAGGAATCGAGGACGCGATAACGTCCACCGAGGAATACAGTTTCGAATACCGTGTCGTCCACTCCGGTGGTGTGTGTCGCTGGCTCGCCACACACGGAAAAATTGTCGTCGGCGAAAACGGCATCCCAACATCGTCTATCGGCGCGACCATCGACATTACCGACCGCAAGATGATCGACGCCCAACGCGAACACATGCTCGAACGCGAAAAATCCGCGCGCAGCGAGGCCGAACGCGCCACACAATTGAAGGATGAATTCCTCGCCACGGTCTCACACGAATTGCGCACTCCCCTGACAGCCATCGTCGGCTGGGCGCAATTGCTCACCGAAGCTCCGGCAGAACCCACCACGCTGCGCCGGGGACTGGACTCCATTTTACGCAATGGCCGAGCACAAGCTAAACTGGTTGAAGATCTACTCGACGTGTCACGCATCGTCACCGGACAAATTCGGGTACAGATGCAGATGCTGGATTTGGCCGAGGTCGTGGCCGTATCTGTCGATGCTGTGCGCCCGACGGCACTCGCTAAAAAAGTTGAGCTCAAACTGCTCCTGCATCCTGCGCGCATTATGGGTGACCCCGATCGATTGTATCAAGTCGCGTTCAACATCCTGTTCAACGCCGTGAAGTTTTCGATCATCGGTGGTCTGATAGAAGTTTCGGTCTCGATCATCGAAAACCACGTCCATCTGATCATAAAAGACAATGGTAACGGCATCGATCCCGCATTCCTTCCCAGCATGTTTCAACGCTTCACGCAAGAGGACTCCAGCAGCACACGACGGCACGGCGGCATGGGCCTCGGCCTGGCCATCGCCCGACATCTCGTCGAGCTGCACGGTGGCACAATTCACGCCGCGAGCGAAGGCCTTGGAAAAGGCGCGACGATGACCGTCATTCTTCCTATTTTGGCCCGGGGCGACTCCCAAATTCTCAACCGCCCGACCACCGCATCATCATCGAAAGATGGAGCGCCGAACTCGCTCGTATAATCGACCCCCTCGCAATTTGCGCTTTCGCATTGAAAGTACCGCTGAATTCGTCGGGATCGACGCTTATAATGCCGATGACAGAATGGGAACGTGTGCCACCTCGTATGTCACGCGCCCGATTTTGACCGTACGATTGGATTGAATTCGAATCTCGGGCCGACACCATCATGAACATCGCGTACGCCACATCCGAAATAGCTCCGTATTCCAAATCGGGCGGCTTGGCCGATGTTTCAGCCGCTTTGCCGCATGAATTGGCGAAGCTCGGTCACCACGTTCGCGTCTTCTCGCCGTACTATCGGTGCGTTAAAAAATTGGAACCCAAGCCTCGCCAGATCGCGCAAGGATTCGTCCCCGTCGGCGGCGACTCTATCGGATGGACACTGTACGCCGCTGCGACAACCGTCAATTCCAAAGATCGAGCACTCATTTATTTTATCGGCTGCGATCAGTACTTCGACCGCGACGGCTTGTACGGCACCGCAAAAGGCGATTTCGATGACAGCTGCCAGCGCTACGTCTTCTTCAGCCGCGCGTGTCTCGCCGCCGTCCAGGCAATGGCGTGGAGCGTCGATCTCTGGCACTGCCACGATTGGCAGACCGCGCTGATTCCGGTGTACCTCAAAACCGTGTTCGATAAACATCCGCTGCTCTCGGGCGCAGCGAGTGTGTTCACGATTCACAACATGGGCTATCAAGGCCAATTCTGGCATTGGGATTGGCCGATTCTGAATCTGCCGTGGAAACATTACAATTGGCAGGAACTCGAATTTCACGGCAAGATGAATCTGCTCAAAGGCGCACTCGTTCACGCCGACAAACTCACGACCGTCTCACCAACTTACGCACGTGAAATTCAAACGCCTGAAAACGGTTTCGGCCTCGACGGCGTCCTACGTGATCGCGCCGCCGATCTGACCGGCATTGTGAACGGCATCGATGATCACGACTGGGATCCCGCCACGGATTCACTGCTGCCGATGGCTTACCAGCCCGGCGACTTGGAAGGCAAGGCAAAATGCAAGGCCGCACTGCGCAACCGCCTCGGCCTGCCCACTAACGGCTCCGCTGTCGTCGGCATGATCGCGCGGCTCTTCGAACAAAAAGGCTTCGACCTCGTCGCCCAGGCTATGGACGACTTGATGCGCCGGAACATCCAACTGGTGATCCTCGGCACCGGCCGCGAAGAGTACCACCGACTGCTCGAACAGGTCTGTAAATCGCACCCGGACAAAGTCGCGGTCTCATTCGCATTCGACAATAGCCTCGCGCATTTGATCGAAGCCGGCAGCGACATTTACTTGATGCCCAGCCGCTACGAACCGTGCGGCTTGAACCAGCTATATTCGTTAAAGTACGGCACTCCGCCCGTGGTTCATCGCGTCGGCGGACTGGCCGACACCGTCGTGGACACGACGCCCGAAACGCTCGCCGCCGGCACTGCAACCGGCTTCCAATTCAGCTCATTCGGAACGCTCGACATGCTCGCCGCGCTCGACCGCGCTCTCCATATTTTCCACACCGATCCCACTACATGGACCGCCATCCAACACACCGGCATGGCCCAGGACTGGACATGGTCAGCGAGCGCTAAAAAATACGTCGATGTCTTCAAAGTCGCGCGCTCGAAAATCGCGCTGGGATAAGCGTCATATGAAATTTTTTCCGTACTCACTTCTTCTTTCCATTTGCTTCTGCATCGTCTCCGCCGCTGACGCCACCACACCCTATCGCATCATGCCCATTGGCGATTCGATCACCGAGGGTGGCAAGACGTTTGTCGTGTACCGGCCTGTTCTTTGGGAGAAGCTTCACGCCGCCGGTTACGCGTTTCGATTTGTCGGCTCCAAGAAAAGCGACTCACCGCACGGCGCTTTGAATCACGAAGGGTATGGCGGGAGGAATGCTGAATTTTTGGCAATCACCGTCCCCAAGAATTTCAAAGACCATCCCGCCGATATCGTTTTGATTCACGCCGGGCACAATCATACTTCCGAGGAACAACCCGTCGGCACCATCATCGCTTCGACCGAAAAGCTGATCACGTCTTTGCGCGCTCTCAATCCCAACGTGAAGGTTTTGCTGGCCCAAGTCATCACCAGCGGCAAGCTCCCAAAATACAGTTATCTTCCGGCACTCAACGAAGAGCTCGCAAAACTTGCACTCAAACTGAACACGCCCGAGCAACGTATCATTCTCGTGAATCAGGCCGAAGGTTTCGACCCGGCAACAGACGCCATCGCTGACAAAGTTCATCCCAACGCCGCCGGTGCTGAAAAGATGGCCGCGAAGTGGTTCGATGCGCTTACCTCCATCATGGAAAAAGCAAAGTAGCTTGCCGCGCGAATTTCTTGCGTTAAACAGTAGCCGTGATCGATCATGCTTTTTATCGGAGTTATTCCCATGCTCTCTTCGGCGGTTAAATGCGCAGCGCTCGTGATCGCCTTGCTCTGCATCGCCGGATGCCAGGACGACCTGCGCGGCATCGATCCGCGCGAACGCATTGAATTGGAAAAAGTCTTCGAAGACGCGCGCATGCTCGACTCCAAAGGGCGCTTTCACGAAGCACTCATTCGCTACGAATCAATTCTCGCCACACATCCGGAATTTGTCTCCACGCGTTTAAACGCCGCGATGGCCGCGTACGATTCCGGGCAATATCAAAAAGCGGCAGACCATTTCGAAGTCCTGCACAAAGCCGGTCCAAAAGACTGGTTCGTCATCCGCAAATTGATCCAATGTTACGAGCGCATCGGACGCGACGAACAAGTCCGTATTTACCGCGAGAAACTGGAGAAACTGCGCCTGCAAAAAGAGAGCGTGATTTTGAAAGGCTATGAAGGCCTCACGCGCGATTACATTCCGATGGGAACGATGCACCTGATCGGCTACGAATTCTTCGAGCCCAAAAAACACGGGCGCTTGTGGCTCTTCAAACTCGAAGATAAAAATCACGCCACGGTCAGCACCTTTCTGATTGAAGCGTCGGCATTTCACGACGCGACAGGCCGGCGTTTGTTCTGCATCTCCGAAGCGAATCGCGGGTGGATGAACATCTGGCACGTGGGCGCGGACGGTCGCGATTACAGCTGGGCGCGCGACTTCGTGATTCAGTGCCTCCAAGGCAAACGCGAGCCGCTCATGACTAAATCTTTGCCCGCCGATTACGTCGCGATTGCGATTCCACAAGTCTCCAACCCCATCGGCGACGACGTCACATCGCCCACCAACGCCCCTCCCATTCCCGGTGATTTAAACCCTCCCCTTCCGCAACCCAAAACCACTCCTCCTCCCGCGCCCACCACGCCTGCTCCACCCCGCGCGCGAGGACGGTGACCGGTTCGTAGTTCCGACTTCAACAAGCCACAAACCATCCCGCGCTAAAATTCTTTCGGCTCATGAATGACATATTTTCATTTCAGCGGTTAAACTAGTCATGGTCACTTTTTAGACTCCATTTTTTGAGCGCCGCATGCGCAACCTAATCGTACCGACACTTCTCGTCATCGCTTCATTTTCGCTCGCATGCTTCACGCTCGCAGGCGAGGCTCCAAGTTCAGCGGACCTTGTTAAGGAGGGCCGAAAACACTTCGAGCAAGCGCACTACACCGCTGCACTCGACGCGTTCGAAAAAGCCATCGCAACGGGTACCGCCAAACGCGAGACACAGTTGTTGGCCGCAGCCGCCGCGTATTGGGCGCGCCAGCCGAAACGCGCGATGGAATTTCTGAACACGTTGAATGACAAAACGCAACTCGGAGGAAACGACGAGTGGAACATCTGCCTGTGCCGCATCATGACACTCCACGCCCTGGGGCAACTTGAAGCCGCCGACTTGTGCGTCGAACGGATGCGCGACATTCGCTCAGCAGGAAAATCAAAACTGGCGCGCGAGGCCAAAGGATTCGTCCGCGAAAACATCTTTGGCAAAAACATGCGCGCTGCCATATGGGAGGCGTTCGACGAACGCGGCGACGCGCCCACGGCGTGGACAATTATCGTGACCCGCCGCGACGATGCACCCGTCACCCCGGCAAAACCGGGCGAGAGACAGGACCCTCCCGCCGAAAAAAAGATCGCTACTCTCGCCGTCGAAGTCACAGCACTTCCAGCCGGTGGCACCGGCTTCGCATTCACAGAAGAGACCGACGAAGCGCGGCGCGTTTACAAATATTGGACGGCGCGCCCGACATACGCCGAAGCGTGCGCGCTGGTGCTCGCCGTGCTCGGCGGGACGGCGGAACCGCTGGAAGAAAAGCTGCACAAGCCGCCACTCATCACGGTCGTCGGACTCGATGAGGACGACGCAATGTCCCAGGAAATTCGCGACATGAAGCTCAACGCCGAAGCCGAAAACATCGTCGTCACAGCCTGGAAACTGCGCAAAGTTCAAGCAGACATCACCAAGCTCGCGCGCATTCTTCCTACCGACAAAGCCGCGCTCGAAACGTATATGCGCGACTTCGAAACAACTTATCCACGCGCATCCGCAACAGCTGGAGAATTGTCCGAGATCGTTTCAAACGCTAAAGCGGCGAACGTCAAAATCGCATGCGAGAAGCTCGCCAAACTTTCGACGCGCAGCCCGTATCTCGAATTCGCGCTGCTCACCGCGCTCAACACACGCGACCGCGACATTCCAGCCGCGACGATGATGGCGTTCGCGCAAAGCCGTGACGCCGTGGTCCGCCAGACGACCGCCTTGATGCTCGCGCGACGCGGACAAAAACACGGCCTCGAATTACTCCTGGCCGACCTCAACACCGCCGATCCCCGCGGATGCGAATTGATCGCCGGGAAACTCGATGATGTGCTGGGACACGTCTTCGACACACCGCCAAATTCAAGTGCCGCCGATGTCGAAAAAAAGTCCGCCGCGTGGAAGTCATCCGTGCTCGACTGGCAGAAAGCGAATTGGGATAAACTCGAATTCAATGCGACGCCGGTCGTCGGCGAAGGGTACTGGACCATCAAAAAATAAACGGCCCGTATCACGGGCCGTTTACCGACAGCTTCAAGAACCGTCTAACACTCGACTACTTGCCGCAGCCGCAATCCGATTTCGGAGCGGGTGCTTTTTCGCACGTGTTGCAGCCATTCATGCCGAAGCCTTTGCCGATCGTTCCGCCCACACTGTGGACGAAGAAATTCTTGATCGGGTTGCCGCATCGCTTGACCGTTTCACACGGCGAGCATTTCGGCTTCTTTTCTTCGCACGGCTTGCAGCAGTCGTCCGCGCGCAAACCTGCACAAAAAGCCAATGCCAACATCGTGGCACTGATGGTTTTCAACAACATCCATACCCTCCTTTTCGTTATGAAGCGCCGTTTCAGCACTTCGTCGCTGAGTCAGACGCTTGCCGCACCAACTCCTTCGCTCAATTCTCAGACTTGATCCAAACTCATCACGCCTTCGCGATCAGCGCTTTGACCTTTTCAATCCCCGCTTTCGCAACGACATTCGGATCCTGCTTCCAATATTCAGGATTGAACAACTCAAGCGACAGCATCCCGGCATAATTCATCGCTTTCAAATCCTTGAAAATCTGCGCATACGGCGCGATGCCGTCGCCCGGATATACACGGTCTTTGTCGCCGATTTTGTCGCGCGGAATGTCGGGATAATCGTTGACGTGGAGCACATGGAAATTTCCGTTCGTCAATTGCTTCATGTCATCGAACGACGAGCCGCCCTTATAAAGGTGGTACACGTCCGGCAGAATCGCGGCCTTCGAATGTCCGCTGATCATCGCGGCCTTGACTGTTTCGTTCAGCGTCTTGAACGTCTTCGAGAAGCCCCAGACTTCCGCCATCGGCAGAATCCCGGCCTTGTCGCCGAGTTCGGCCAGTGCTTTGTATCGGTCCGCAATTTTCTCAACAGGAATCGTTTCGTCTTCCGCTTTCGTCGCACCAACCGGCGGAGCGGCGAGACGTTTGCCGCCGATTTCGAGCACCATGTCCATATCGCGCTTGGCCGTCTCCAAGCCCTTCGTGCGGCGCGCGTCGTCGCTGACAATCCACTCCGCAAAACCGATTGCGCTTTCCACCGTCATGCCGCCATCTTTGATCTGCTTGGCCAAATCCTTGAGCGACTTCCCGCGTTTCACGTAATCCGCAATTTCGTTGATCCACGGCTCGATGCAATCGTAACCGGCCTTCGACGCGACATCGACCTTTTGCTCAATCGTGAGCTTTTTCCCATCAACTTTGCACTCTCGAATCGTGCTGGTGTTGAGCATGATTCGGAATGTTTTTCCATCCGCGCGCGACCGAATCGGCATGGCAAAAGGCAGCGCGATTCCTGCGGCAAGAGCAGCGCCCGCTCCCAAAAATGTCCGGCGCGAAGGGGATTGCATCGTCATCTAAAACTCCTCACAATGGCTTGAATTCTTACGTTCTCTCGACCACCAGAATTACACCGGCCCGCTTCAAATGGTACACGAAATCAGGAGCCGTCCGCGTTCACTTCGCCTGGTTGAATTTGATTCCCATTATTTTCAACCCGCGCCGCGCCGCTCGTCCGTCCTCAAGATCGTCCTGCCGGTTTTGAAACACGATCCGCACTTTAAAAATCGTATTGTGAGTCACATCAAACGTGAACGGCACATCGTACGGCAGCGCTTTATTGACTTGCGTCGCAGCGAGCGGCTTGCCGTTCAGCTCGACACGGACAACCGGCCACTCTTCATGCAGCGGCGTGCCCGACGCGTTCAAACTCATCTCCCAGCGCCCGGCATTTAAACAAACTATCGTGCATGCCTCGCCGAGTTCTTCGATGGTTCCCAATGCGGATTGATACGTCGGGACCGTGCCGATGATCAAATCCGCCGGAAGCCACAACGGCACGTCTTTCGTTGGGACATTCATACGCTTCAACAAACTCAACGACGTCGGCTCGCCGGGAGCGACGGCTTGCACCGCTTCGAGTCGCTTCCGTCGCTCATCGTCTGGCGCTTGCTGATCCCACGCGAGCAACGCGCCGAGCAATTTCGCTCGGACATCCGGCGCGGTGTCGACGAGGCGCATCACGCCCGGAGCCATGTCCGGATTGGCGATGGCAGGAATGCCTTCAAATACCAGCAGCCGCCATGGTGGAACACTGTCACCCATCGCGCAACGTACTCGACGAATCGGTGGAAATGAATTCTTGTCGGCCTTCGTCAACGTGACGACATTTTCCCAATGTGCCAATGCAGATACAGGGTTGTTCATTTTTTCATACTGCTGAGCGAGGCGCGTTTCCATGTCGATACGCGGACCATTGGCTCGGAAAGCTTGCGTCAAACGCAGCGCTGATTCATAGCTCGTTTGCGCAAGATCAAAGCGACCGGTTGATGCGTGAACGACGGCGCTGTCGGCTTCCGAACGTAATTTGAAATACGCGTTCAGTCCCAGGGCAATTGTGAATCCTGACATCATTAAAATCAAAATGCAGAGCAACTGCGCGCAGCGGGAATTGGACGCGACCGCGAACAAGCCGTGTAACGCCAGCATCAATGCGCCTGCAAACACGGTGGACCACAACGCGGATTGAAGTGGCATTCCGCTCAACGCCGCCATGACCGGCAGTGCGATCATCGCCGCAATCGTCAGCTGTAACCGCGTCCCGGGCAGCACCAGCAGCGCTTCGAGTTTCTCTGCACCGGATTGCCCACGCTCCCTCGCGAGGAATGGTAATTTCACTCCGAGAACCCACATCAAAATACATCCGATGAGTGAAATGATTTCAAAACTTATACTGTTGTTCGCTGTGATGCCCGCAGCCGGTAAGTGGTAGGACGGATTCCGCGCCAATGCTCCGGCCAGTGCACAGCCAACTAGAATGATTCGCCCCACCGCGCTTTGCCCGAGCTGCCTTGGCCCGCCCGCAACCACAGACGCAATCACCACAACACAAAACAATACCGCGAAATAAAGCGTCTCAAACCATGTCGGTGCAACAGATCCCGACCCACACGCCAGCGCAAACATAGCAAGCGTCAACATACAGCGCACGTGTCTCGCCTTCATATCTGATGCGGAGTCGGTTGATTGTTTGTTCGACATGGCGCTCACGATGGCCGAAAAAAGTCCCCGCCTACTGTTGACTTCTCAATAAATCCGCGATCTTCGGAGCCTCGTGTACCTCGCCGACCTGAATCCCGGGGCAACGGTCCGCTTCCTTAATCCACGAAAAAACACTCTTCATCACCTCCGGCCAAAACGGATAATCGCGGCATTGTTTCGGGCGGACATCATAGACCGAACAGCCCTTGGCCGAATCGAGCAGAATGCAATCACCGTTGCGTCGCTCTGTCAGCGACATGCGTTTTAATGAATAATAGTGCCGCACAAATTTGTCTTCGAATTCTTGAACCGGAATAGCCTTGAACGCTGCGATGGCGTCCACTTCTTCGCGCGTCACAAACACATCCCCCGGCGCTCCGCCGCAGCAGCGGACGCATCCCGACTGGCACGTGAATTTGACGCCCCCTTTATACCAGGGACTATCGGTCAGCATTTCATCGGTCATGAAGTCGGGATCCATCGTCTCTGTTTCACTTCTCACGAGTTGAGTTGAATTCAGGCCTTCGGTTCGCCACTGGCCGGTGCTTCCGATTTAACCGACGTCTCCGCTCCGGCCAATACACCTTCGTCCGCTGCAGTGTTCCACGCTTCCGGCCGATGCTTCGGGAAAAGCTGAAAACGGATTTCGTTGAATAATCCAACCAACATGTACCCGTTAAACATGATCGCCAGCATGATTTCGTGATGCATGACAATCAGCGCAATGGCGATGCACAGAACCAGCAGATGCATGAACGATTTCTTACCCTTCAACATCTTGTCGCCGACGTGTTGATAATGGACGCGCGACACCATCAGAATGCCCAATCCCAGCATTACAAACGGCAGCGACAAAATGATCGGGCCGCGGACCAGTTTGAGATAGCTTTCGATCTGGTCGACCTGAACGCTGAACGGTGAAATCGTCCAATGATGCGAGGCGGGCAGAGCGAGAATCACAAGTCCCGCCGCGCACCCCGCCGCTCCCGGCGACGGCATTCCGAAAAAGAAATTGCGATGCCCGGCTTCGCTTTCAACGTTGTAACGCGCCAGACGCAGCGTCGCACAACAGAGGTAAATCACGAGCAGTGGGAAAATATAGCGGTCGAGCATCGGGTGCAGTTCGCCGGAGATGGCGTGATGATCGATCAGATTTTTGACGAGCACTCCAGGCGCGACACCGAACGAAACGACGTCGCACAACGAGTCCATTTCCATCCCAAATTTACTCGTCGATTTCGTCAGCCGCGCGACGCTTCCGTCGAGCACATCGAAGATCATCGCAAAGAAAATCAGCAGCCCCGAGATGTAAAGATAATCTGTCGGCGTGTACGGAGCCGTGCCAGCCGGAACGCGCGACGCTACAAATGCTTCCGGCATATTCGCGCGCATTGATAATAAAATCGACGCGAAACCGCAGATCAAATTTCCGAGCGTGACCATCGTCGGCAGCGGATGGACGCCGTGCAGCAGTCGCTTCGGCTTATCGCCTTTAGTCCGCCCCATTCGAAATCGGTCGAATCTCGCCATGTTCGCTCCTGTGATCTGTTAGTTGATCCGGGCTAAAACTGTTTCACCACCTTTGACTACGTCACCGACTTTCACCAACGATGCGGGCTTGTCCGTGAGCGGAATATACAGTTCCGTTCGCGAGCCGAATTTGATCATGCCGTAGCGTTGCCCGCGCGCGAGCGCGTCGCCGTCTTTCGCTTCACACACAATGCGGCGCGCGAGCAGGCCGGTGATCTGTTTCGTAATCGTTTTGTGCCCGTCTTTCGAGACCATACCCATCGACGCCGACTCGTTGCGTGTGGGCGCTTCGGGGTCGTAAGCAGGGAGAAATTCGCCGGACTTGAATTGGACGAAACGTACGACACCGTCACACGGCGCACGGTTGACGTGGACATTTAATGGCGACAAAAAGATACCGATACGCAAAGCTTTACCACAAATGAAATCGGGTGCGTCAACTTCGATAATGTCCGCAACCGTACCGTCAGCCGGTGACAAATAGGTGTTCGGTTCGTTGGGTCCACGACGATCCGGATCACGGAAAAACCACACGACCACACCGAGAGGGATTAACGGCAGCAGCATCAACGGCCAAAGAATAGGAGGCAGGAAAATCCGGAGCAGCCCTTCCGCGACCGCAGTAGCCGCGATCATCAGCAGCAATTCGTCCCAGCCATATTCCGCCATCCCGATCAGTCGCATCAATTTTCGCATGGTGTTTCGCAGTGTTCCGATTAAATAAAGTTCCTGCCACGCAGCGCGCGGACATCAGCCTTCTTTGGTTTCTTCTGAATTGAAAATTTCATCGACGAACACATCCGCGTCGAACGGTTCGAGGTCTGTCATTTTTTCGCCGAGACCAATGTATTTTACCGGCAGATCGACTTCCGCGCGCATTGAAATCACTGCGCCGCCTTTGGCTGTGCCATCGAGTTTCGTGATGATCAAGCCAGTCACACCCGCCGTCTTCTCGAAATTCTTCGCCTGTCGCACTGCGGTCTGGCCGGTGTTTCCATCGAGGACCAACAGAACTTCGTGCGGCGCGTTCGGGAGCTTTTTGCGGATGACGCGTGTGATTTTTTCAAGCTCATCCATCAGATTCTTTTTGTTGTCCAAACGCCCGGCGGTATCGACGATCACCACATCGATATTTTTGGCGAGTGCTTTTTCGACGGCTTGATACGCGACCGATGATGGGTCTTGATCCTGTTTCGACGGAATGTAATCGACACCCACGCGGTCGGCCCACGTGATCAATTGCTGCACCGCAGCCGCACGAAATGTGTCCGCCGGAGCGAGCAGAACACTCATGCCTTCGGCTTTGAATCGATACGCTAGTTTTGCAATCGACGTTGTTTTTCCGGAACCGTTGACACCGACGATCAGGATCACGGTCGGTGTGCCACGCGGTGCCCAATTGGACGCGCTGTTCTGCGGCGGGAATTCTTTTTTAAGATGCTCCTTCAAAAAGAGCATCACTTCGTCAGTGCTTTTGATTTCGCGGTCTTTGTATGCGGCGTGAAGTTTTTCGACGAGGTCCTCGGCCATGCGTGGCGAGACGTCGGCTTGAATCAGCGTGTCGCGAATGCGGTCTGCGGCTTCGTCATCGATCTTGCGCCCGACGAGAAAATCCAAGCCGTTGCGCAACAGGCGCGTCATGGGCTTGACGGTCGCCACGAGCGACTCGCTGGCCTTCTTCGCGATGTTCGTGACGGTGTTGCTGACCGCCTGCCCGATCTTTTTGAAAAAATTCCCCAACGCCACGGCAGTGCTCCTTTGTTGTCCGACTCAGCGCGAGTGCGAGTTCCGCGCCGGCATTTTCCGCTACTATATAATAGGGGCTACGTCGTAAACAACAAGCGCGATGCAGAACGAACGTTGCAACGCTCGCTTCGAGTACAAACCGGTTTAACGGCATTTGTCATTTGTCAATTGTCATTTGTGATTTGTCATTTAACAGCGACCGATGCGAAGGCGCTGTTGTTGTTCAAATGACAAATACCAAATGACAAATCACAAATGACAAATAGTCCGTTCTAATCATCAGCGCCCGAACTGTCCTTGATCACAAACCGCGCCTTCAACCGCGCAACGGGGCTGGCCAATCCTGCCGACGTGACGGACTTCAAGACTTCGTCGAAATCCTTGTACGCGGCCGGAGCTTCGTCCTTCGGATACTGGCGGCAGTTGCTCAGAATATCGTGGTCAAGCATTTCTTTGTCCACGGTCTTCTGATCGAGTTCGCGGATCGCAGCCTTACGTCCTTTGCACCGGCCTGCACCGTGATTGACGCTGTAGCAACTCTTCTCCGCGCCGGGATCGGCCACCATGACTACACTTCCCGCCGTCGGATTTCCAGGAAGTAAAATCGGATGACCGGTCGTTTCGTAACGCGTTCCCTTCAATGAATGATGTCCCGCCGGGAACGCGCGCGTCGCTCCCTTCCGATGCACCCAGCACTTTTGATTATTGACGATCTCCTGCCGCGCGATGTTGTGGCTGATAAAATAAACCAGCTGCCCCTTCGTCCCGGGAATCACGGACTGAAACGCTTCGAGCACCAGCGCGTTGATCAGCATGTGATTCACCGTCGCGAAGTTCGATCCCAACGACAGGTCGTCGATATAGCAATCCGCTTCAGCCGTTCCAAGCGGCGCATACACCAACTCGCGGTCGCCTCCCGGCAACGGAATGCTCCAGCGTTCAAACATCGCCTGCAACGCGCGGAACTGTCCCTGCGCGAGAAGATTTCCGAAGCCGCGCGATCCGCAGTGCGACAGGAACGCGACGCAATTGTCGCGCATACCGAAGACATCCGCCGCCGTCCGAGCGCGGGCGTTATCCTCGATCGTCACGACTTCACATTCGCCGAAGTGATTCCCTCCGCCATACGATCCGAGCTGCTGGACCTTGTCGTTGAAATTGCGGATCAATGGCGTCTGCAAAATCTGATCGAGACGCAGTTCCAACGAATCCGCCGTTCCATCGTGAGCGACGTGGCACGAATCTTCGCACATGTCTGCCCACTCCGTCGGAATTCCCAGCGCGTTGCAGACGTCAGCGGACGCGCCAGTGGTCATCGCACGACGCCCCACCGCCTCGTCCACCTGCCGGCACTTTTTTGCAGAACGCTGCCCCTGCCCCGGCCCGGTCGGAGTCCGTTCCAAAATCGCATCGATCAACGCGCGGCGAGTGGTCCGGTCTTTCACCGCATCGGCAGGCAAATCAAGCTGCAACAAACTCATGCTGCACTTGATATCCACGCCCACCGGCCCGGGGTAAATGTGCGTCGGCGATACCAACACGCATCCGATCGGCGCACCGTATCCGACGTGAGCGTCCGGATTCAAAACCAAATCCGTCACGCCCGGAGCCCCGCGCGAATTCAACGCCTGCTCCAAACACCGCGCATCGAAACCGTCACGAATGGTCTGGGTTCCAATCACGGTAATCGGTTTCCCGGCGTTGTTGCGAGCCGGAAGAATCGCGGTGGCTTCACCGGTTACGGTCATCTGGGGACGTGCTGCGATGGGGTCGGAAGAACTCATGGTCTCTGTTTCCAATCGAACGTGTGAACTCTTGAAACCTTGCATGCGCCTGCGAGCGCAACGTGTGTATTTACCCGCGCTGAGTTGCTCGATATTAGAGGAAAAATGAACGTGATGTGCTGCGAATCAATTCGAATGCACGAAAAAAAACGGCCTCGGATATGAATGCGATCATTCATATCCGAGGCACGAATCGCTTTCACGTCACACGTTGAACTGTGTTTACAGCCTGCAATTCGAAATCAACGTCTCCAAAATCGCAGACGCTCCGAGCGCTTCTAGGCCGTCCATGATGATGATCGATTGTTTCTTCGGCACCATGACTTTGACCGCCACCCATTCGGGATCTTCGCAACTGCTGATCGTCGGCGAATTGTAACCCGGCGTGAGCGCTTCAGCCTGCTTGAGTTTGTCGCGGTGGATGTTGTATTCGAGCAGCGAATATTGCTGCGCGGTCAAGACGCCTTTCAATCGGCGGATGATCAAGTCACAGAGTTGTGCGTCGCGCGGCTTCGGTGTTTGAATCAAAACGGCTTGCGATTGCGCGACGGTTTCGATGACTTCCAATCCATTGTCGCGAAGTGTGTCGCCGGATTCGACGAGATCGACGATCGCATCAGCCAGCCCAAGCGCGACCATGATTTCAACCGAGCCGGTGACTTCGAGCAGATTGACGTCGACGTTCTTTTGCTTGAAAAATTCGCGCGCGGAGACAGCCATCGACGCGGCGATTTTCTGGCCGCGCAATGCTTCGACGGTCTTCGCTCCACCATCAACACGCGTGGCGACAGCGAGTCGGCAATGGCCGTATGCGAGGTCCAGCTTCTTCTCAACACGACCGACGCAATTGTTTTCGTGGATCAAATCTTCACCGACCAAGCCCATGTCCGCCGCGCCTTCGGCGACCAAAAGAGGGATGTCGTCGGGGCGCACGAATAGAATTGCGGCGCGCAGTCCGTCCACGTTCGAAAAAAGCGAACGGTCGCGCTTGCGGTATTTGATGCCAGCAGCTCGCAGCAACGATTCGCTGGGTTCTTGCAGCCGCCCTTTGCTCGGCACCGCAATCCGGGTCAACGTCGGGTCCAATTGCACAGCTTGACTCTCCTCATGTTTTTTCAGAACGTCTTGAATGCGAGATTTTTAACACAAAGACGCCAAGACACAAAGGCACGATGATAAGAAATGAGGCTTTCACGCTCAAAGATTTTCTCTGCTATAGATGTTTTCGAAAATGCGCTAAAATGCACAGCGGTTAACACACACACGTCCACGAGAGGCAGCGACGAAATGGCCCGTAAGGGAGCGACGACGTTCGAAGAATTGGCCGTTGAAAACGGTCTGGTCACGGAGATGCAGGTGCAGGAGTGCCTGGCGGCGCTGTCACAGGCGCACGAGTCCTCGCCGAGCGGCAGCACAGACGACGGCGAGTCCGCCATAACGATTGATACGATTCTGCAGTCCAAGGGCTACATGACCGAGGACCAAATCCGCGCGGTGCGAACGGCGCTGGGGCGGTTGCAACGCGACGAAGAAAAAGGCGATGTGCTGCGCATCGGCAATTATGAAATCATCGGCAAAATCGGTGACGGTGGGCTGGGGACTGTGTACAAGGCGCGGCAGATTTCCATGTCGCGCGACGTGGCGCTGAAAGTACTCCATAAGAAGTGGCTCGGCGACGAAGAATTCAAAAAGCGTTTTCTGCTTGAAGCGCGTTTAGCCGGGCGCTTGAGCCACCAGAATTTGATCCAGGTCTACGACGTCGGTCGTGACCGTGGCGTGTATTATTTTTCGATGGAATTCATTGATGGTGAAACCGTCGAAGACATGATCGACCGCGTCGGGCCGCTGGACATTCCAGACGCGCTGGACATCGTCATCCAGATCATGCAGGCGATCAATTACATCAAGCAATGGGACATCGTTCACCGCGACATCAAGCCCGGCAACATGATGATGACGCGCAAAAAACAGGTCAAGCTCGGCGACTTCGGCTTCGTCAAATCCAAGCTCGATCCGGTGATTTCAACTGAAGGTGAAGTGCTCGGCACGCCCGATTACATTTCGCCTGAACAGGCGATGGGTAACGATAATATCGACTGGCGCTCGGACCAATACTCGCTGGGCTGTTCGCTGTACCACATGCTGACCGGCAAGCCGCCGTACGAGGGCTCGGGCAGTTCGGTGATGCGTCAGCACATTCGCTCGGAGTTGCCCGACCCGCGCACGATGAATCCCAAAATTCCTGACTCGGTGATGACGATTCTGGAACGCATGATGGCGAAGAATCCGAGCGACCGTTTCAACGAAGCGACGGCGTTGATCGAGGATATGGAGCTCGTCAAGATCGGTCAGAACCCGTCGAACAAACCGCTCGATGCAGGCAAATCGACGATCATCCGCACGATCAACAACGCGCAAAAAAACGTCGAGCGCGCGAAGAGCGAAATCGAAGTCTTGCGCGAAGAAGTCAAACGCCTGCGCATGTACGTGATCGTGGCGTGCATCTTCGGTGCGACGATGCTGATCATCGCGGTGCTGGAATTTTTGTTGAGGAAATAGGGACGAGTCTGCCCCGTTGTCCTCGTTTCACAGTGAGGCCGTCCGGCCATGAACTTCACTCGGATAAAAGATACTCTTTTTGATGCCTTCACCTGGCCCTTCCGCACCCTGATGCGCATGACGCCGGACGGGCTGCTCTTCGCCGCGCTGGCGGTGATGTGCGGGATGTTGTCGTTGGGATCGAATTCATGGTCGAACATTCCGCTGCTGATCGCGCTGGTGCTGTTTGCGCTGTGGATGTTGTCCTTGTGGTTCGGAACGCGCGCGTTGAAATCGGTCTCGTTCAAGCGGCGCAATGCCGAGCATGTTTTCTCGGGTGAGCCGCTCACGATCACGGTTCAATTGACCAACGCATCACCGCTTCCAGTGACCGGCCTGTGTCTCGTAGAAGCCATCACGCGCGAAACGCCTGCGTCTTCAACTGGTCCGGTGCGGCGCGCGATTTCGGTCGTCGCTGCGCACGGCAGCGCGTTTATGATGGCGCTTGCCGGGAACGAAACCGGGCGCGCGACGTACACGCTGTCTCTGCGTAAACGCGGGATGTATGCGTTCGCGGATTCACGCATTGAGACCGTTTACCCGCTGGGATTTTTCCGGAGCTTTTCCGCGCGCAAAGCGCCCGGGCAGGTGATCGTCTATCCGCGTTTGGGTGAGGTCAACGCGTCGTTATACGAAGACATCGAACGCTCGCTTGAAGCGATGCGGCGCTCTCGACCGTCGCGCTCGGAAGAAGAATTTCGTGGCTTGCGCGAGTACCGCAAAGAGGACAATCCGCGCTGGATTCACTGGCGTGGTTCGGCCCGCGCAGGCGAGTTGCTCGTTCGAGAATTTGAAGAACCGCTGTCCAAGCGTGTGCTGTTGTTGCTCGACACCAATTTGCGCGGCATGGGTCAGCAGCGCTTGGCCGTCTTCGAAAACGCGATTTCATTTGCCGCGACTGCTGTCCGAGAATTCGCGCGGCGCGGAATCGAAATCGAATGCGCAGCGCCCCAGCCTGATGGCCAATTCGCGCGCGTTACCGTCAGCCGCGCCCGGCGCAATCTGGATGCGTTATTGGAAATGCTTGCATTGTTGCGCCGGGACGATTCGCGAAGTCTCGACGCGCTAGTTGACATCCTTCCTCGACGCAGTTTGCATGGCACCTACATCCTCGTGATTGGTCTGGGTTCGCTTCGGTCGCCCAACGCACTGAACTGGCTGCGTGTCGGCGACAACGCGGTCAAAGTCATCGATGCGCGAAGCGACGAATTCGCTCGCGTCTTCCGCCGTAACGCCAGCGGCTCAGCGCGTGATCAAGCCGAGGACGAAGACATGTTATTGAGTCTCGGCGACGATGAAGCCGAGAGCGTCGAAGCCTGATATAGTGTTCTTTTCGAACGTGTAGGAACGGCTCAGATATGGTGGCGACCGTGCTTACGATGGAATGTCCTTCAATCGCATCTGCCAATAATCTGGACGGCGCGAACGATGCGCTACGGCAACGATCCAGATCGTGTTGGGGCGTTCAGTATAGACGACATTGAAGGGGAAGTCTTTTACAGGACAATATCGAATTCCTTTTCCACGGCTGGGCCAAGACGTGGGACGCTCGCGAATCTTCTCGTATGTGAATTGGACTTCATCAATGAAACGCTGGCCCACGCCCGGTTGTTCACGGTTATACCATGTGGCCGACGAAACGAGGTCCGTGCGGACTTTTTGATGCCGCGAAAGCGACTTCATTTGATGAGTGCCCTGATTTCGTCGAGATCTTCAAACGCGCATTTAAATGGAATCGTCCCCGAATCAATCTCGGCAATACGCTTATCGATCTCAGCGTCCCACGCGGCTTGGGCATCCGGATCGGCTGTGTCGTCGTCTTCGCACGAGCTATCCAAAAGTGCCAGAGCGACTTGCGAGCGTTCGTCTGCGGGTAGCCGCATGGCTTCATCGAAAATAGTCTTTGATCGAGCTGTCATGAGTCCTCCTTGTCAAATGAACGAATCCCAGGAATCCGTTACAATTCATCTTGACCGAATTCGAATCGGTGGTCAATCCTTATTTCGCTGAGTCGTTTTTAACGTGATGCGGCGTGACGTGCGGCGATACGCGAGCGGTAATCGCGGTCGATGCGGGCGGCGATGTCCGGCCATTGGAAGTCGAGCGAGCGGGTGCGCGCCCATTCCGTGGCTCGAACCAGAGCGGCGGAGTCGTGAAGCAGCGCAACAGTTTTTGCGGCCATGTTGCGCCAATCGCCACGATCCACGAGATACTCCGGTGGCAGCATCATCGGCGGGCCGGGGACGTTGTACGCTATGACCGGAATTCCAGCCGCGAGCATCTCCAACACGCCGAGTCCGAAGCCTTCCAGATGCGACGGAAATATCCCGACTGAACAATCCGCGAGCAGAGCAGGCAACGCGTCGGAATCAAACGACGGCACGACGTCAATGCGTGAACGCAACGCGCGCGGAAATTCGGCAAAGACAGATTCGGCGTTCGGATACATCCCGCGCGTTCCCAGCAATCGAAACGTGGCGTTGGGAACGTGCTTGATGATGGCATCCACCAGGCGCGGAAACTCGCGGGAGCCTTTGCGAGGGTCAAACGTGCCGACGAACACAACGCGGGGTTCGCGGCTTTTTGAATGCGGTGTTCGGCCCAAGGCGTCAAGCCGCCGCGCATCCAGCCCGTTAGGAAACACCGCGATTTTTTCAGGCGCAAGACCGATCTGTTCGAGGACGCGTTTATCATCGTCGTTCAGAACAAGCACTGCGTCTGCTTCGGTCACCGTGGTCGTTGCACGTTCGACTTTTTGAGCCAATTTTCGGCGACGAGTTGCACCGAGTAGCATGTCGCCGATCCATGGGCGCAGACCGCGTTTGATCGGAATGTTTGAGGAAGCAATGGAATGCAACAGGAGTTGCGAGCGAGCCACAAACAGCGGTTTCGGCGAAAAGAGCGCTCGCGAAAAAGGCAGGCACGTGTGGTCGTAATCGATGACGTCATACGCCGCAGCATGATCGAGCAGATGGCGCTTGAGCCAGTCGGATTCATGCTCGCCTTTGTAGTCCGCGACGAACTCCGCTTTCGACGGCGCAAGCTTTTCGCGATCAATATAATCGCACTCCCAGCCAAACGCGCTGAGCGCATTGCCAAATTCAAGCAACGCTTTGGCCGCACCCAAATGGCGGACGATGGGTGCGGGGACGTGAAAGAGGATGTGGCGCGTCATGCGCGATGAATCGAGAATGATAAAATCCGTCTCAGCACTTGGGATTGCCGCGTTCGCGCGTCTTTACGCACGATTTCAGAAATGGTCATTTCCAAATAATACAGTCGGAATGGTGTTCTACGATGACGCCAAATGAGAGCGATACCACTCGATTGTCTGAGCGAGACCTTGCTCCAACGGGATTTCTGCGCGCCATCCCAGCTTAGCGTGGATTTTGTCGACAGAAAGATATTGCGCGTCGATTTCCCGACCGATCTTGGTTTCAAGCGCGATAATGGGTTCTAGCGTCTTTTCTTTTCCTGCTAGTCGAATAATTCGCCGTACAAGATCCTGTATTTGCACGACCTCGCCAGTCCCAAAATTAAATGCTTGCCCGGATACTTCAGATATTCGTTCAGCGAGTAATAAATACCCGCGAGCCACATCGGAGACGTGTACGAATTCACGTACCGGCGTACCATCACTCCGTATAAGTGGGCGCTCATTTTGAAGAACCGCTTTTATCGTTCCGGGCACCACGCGCGAAAAGTTTGTATCCCCAGGTCCATAAATGTTGGCAAATCGGGTAACGACCACAGGCGTTCCGTATGTATGCGCAAATGATCGGGCTAGAATATCTGTACATGCTTTCGATGCGTCATAGGGAAAGAGACCATGAAGCGGGAACTCTTCCGTGTACGGAAGATTGGTATGAGATCCGTACGCCTTATCGCTGGAAGCCACCACCACACGCTTAACCGTTTCGCTTCGACGACACGCTTCTAATAATAAATAAGTCCCACGAATATTCGATTCAAACGTCGATAGGGGTGACCGGTTCGCTGCGCCAACAATAGCCTGAGCGGCCAAATGGAACACAGAATCGACTTCATACTCTGTTATGATTCGCTCCATGAGAGTACCGTCTTCGATGGTGCCCTGGATTACATCCACACGATTGCGCAACTTAAACAGATCGAGCGAGTTTAAATGGATAGCATCACGTTGAAGACAAACAACGTGCGCACCCTTGTCAAGAAGCGCTGATGCAATATGAGCTCCCACAAAGCCCGTGGATCCTGTTATAAAAACAGTGCGGTCTTTCCAAAAATTGTTCATCGTGACTCCTTCATAGTCTGATTATCACACGTGTCCCAAATTTTCCAAGGCGCTTCATTGCATTCCCACAATTGATTGAATTCTAGATTTTCTTTGTACGTGTCCATACATTTCCAAAAGCCATGATGCTGATAGGCAACAAGTTCACCTAACGCGGCAAGTCTTTCGAAAGGAGACCGTTCGAGTGCCGTGTTGCCATCCACGTAGTCGAGAATCTGCGATTTAAATATAAAAAATCCACCATTTACCCATTCTTTCATCATGGGCTTTTCATCAAACGCAGTGACGCACGAATCCGCATTTAACTCAATGATACCAAAATTGTTGCGTGGATGGACAGCGGCAAGTGTAGCAATTTTTCCATGGTGTCGATGGTATGCAAGCATGTTCGTGATATTGGCGTCCGACAATCCATCTCCATACGTCACGCAAAACTCCGCTTCATCTTTTAATAAATCCTTTACTGCAAGTAATCGTCCGCCAGTCTGTGTTTCTTCCCCAGTATCGGCAACTATAATATTGCACCCTGATATAGGATTCTGCACAAAATACGTGCGAATCATGTCCCCAAGATGTCCTACGCAAAGAATGAATTCAGTCAATCCATGCTGTGCATAGAATTTCATTAAATGCCAAAGTATCGGGCTACCACCAATATCAAGCAGCCCCTTCGGTACTGAGAGACCGGTGCTCCCCAAACGAGTACCCTTGCCTCCACACAAGATAACTACTTTTATACTACTCATACATATAGGTCTCCATCGTTTCTAAAATATACTCATTAATGATTCAATAAGTCTTTAATGCGGGGAACTAATGATGATTTAAACGACGTCAACGTCAGCGTCTTGACACGCTCAGCCGCTGCACGACCCATCGCCTTTAATGTACCTGGAGAGGTCGCCAGCAGATTCAATCGATCCAAAATTGAACCACTATCGCGAACGGGTACAACATATCCATTTACACCCTCTTCTACTAAATCAGCCGCCCCTGTGCACGACGTCACAATCACAGGGATGCCTGACGCCATTGCCTCCCCAGCAACCAAACCAAATCCTTCTGCAAGAGACGGTAGGACCAGGACACTCGCCTTACCGTATACTTCATTAAATCCAGCACCACGAACAGATTCGCTTCTGATTTTAATGCGTGGATTTTGACGCATGTGGTAATCAAAATAATCCGCAATGCGTCGGTTGCCTGTTCCGCCCCAAAAGACCAATTCGCGATCCGGTTCACGCATGGCATTGAACGCATCGACCAAATAATGGAAGCCTTTCCACGGCTCGATGAGGCCCACGAATGCGACTCGAAAAACAGATTCTGAAAAAGTAGCCTGCGGAAACGTTTCAATTTGTATGGGTGGATGTGCGACCACTATTTTTTCAGGCGATACGCCGCGTTCAACAAACGTTTGCATGGCGAACCGTGACATGACCCGAATCACATCACACGTTTCGTATTCAACAGTCGTCTTTTCAGCCACGTTCCGAGACAAAGGCGTACGAATTCCAAAGTGCGCACATTCGATAGCCAGTTCTCGATAAAAAAATTCAGCATGAGGATTGACGGCATCGACAACCGTCCGGGCTTTCAGTTCTTTCGCTCGTTGCAAACTGCGTAAACATTGTCCAGCCACGCCCTGAAATAGATCTGTACGTGCCAGTTTTCGGGCGACACCTGCATCAAATGCAGTTTCGGAAAAATAATGTTGCCAGTCCCGCAATCGTCGAACAAGGGGAATACGTCCAATCTTCTCCGCGATGAAAGACGGCGGTATGACGCACCCGCGATCATCTGAACGCAACCCCGCTCCGAATGCGCTTACATCAAAATCGGCGGCGAACACCTCCAACATATGCTGGAAATTCAGCCCCTGCCCGCCGATTCCGGGTGTGGCATTCGCGGAGATGGAGAGAGTGGGTTTCATAGTATGACGTTCGTTATTTCCAACTAGCATTTCAAAAGGCATTTTTCCAAAAATGTCATTGGCTATTTTTTGACAGCCATCACGACCAAGTCCCATTTATGACCCAATGGAAGAAACTGATCCAAATATCCAAATGCCCAGACGAGCAGCATCGGCATGTAATTCCGCCGCCCCTTACCCAGAGTTTGGTGTTGCCAGCGCCAAATGCGAATAAACCAATCCATCCAAAGTCCAAAACACCGGCCCGATGCAACAACGTCGAATCCATTTCGTTCCAAAAGACTTGTCATCGATGGAAGTGTATAGCCTTCCCGAACGTGGTTGCTGTCAAAAGGCGCGGGCGGATGCGGAACACTTAACAATAATCGCCCACCAGAACGCAAACATCGAGCAAGTTCATTGACGGCTTTGTTATCATCCTGGATATGTTCGATGACCTCCGTGCACAAACAACTGTCAAAACTGCCATCGTCAAGTGGCAGTGAAACAAGCGAGGCATCGAGGGTTCGGTGTCGAGGATCCTTAAATCGGGCGAGCATACCCGACGTATTCGCCAAGTCGACATTCACGATTTCGGTTACAGCAAACTGTTCCAAAAACGGACAGTACAAGCCTTCTCCACATCCCGCGTTAAGGCAACGTCCTGTCAACGGGTAGGATGATGAAACGTGCATCAATGTCCGGCGCTGCGCGATCAGTCGTGCAGCGTCAGGCCATCCTGGTTTTAACCAATTAAACATAATTTTCCTAAATTCGAATAGAAACGCGACGTCGGATCCAAAGCCTGCATCGCGTATGCACTAAAATCGGTCGAAATCATCGGCATGTGCTGAAAATTCAGCCCCTGGCCGCCAATGCCGGGTGTGGCGTTGGCTGAGATGGAGAGGGACGGTTTCATCTTTATTTATAGATCAATGCGACAATGCCGTAGTCCTTCAACGGATCGCGCTGGCCTGTTATGGGAATGGCTTCCATCCGCAATTCAGCCAGCAGAGCCTCCAGATCGGCGCGTTTACGTCCAGTGGAGGCCCACGCATCAGAATGCATTTCAACGAGAATCGTCAACGCGCCGCGGCCTGCTTCGAGGGTCTTGCGCGCGCCTTCCAGCACTTGGATTTCATAGCCTTCCGTATCGATCAACAGCCAGTCGGGTTTCGTGGGGTGCTGTTCAAAATAATCGTCCAACGTGACAACATCAACTTGGCGAGAGACAGCTTTGTCTTTCAATTGTGGATTGGGTTGTCCGAGCCTGCTCATGCCGTCGGAATCACACGCAAAAAATTCAGCCTTCCCGGGTGCATTGGAAACAGCCGCTTCAACGATCGTCACTCGATCTTTGAAACCGTTTATTTCGACATGCTTTTTGAGCTTTCGACTCGCTCCTTGGTTGGGCTCAAAGGCAATGATGCGACCCGTGGGGGCGGTCCAATTAGCGAATTGTAAAACGTACGTACCAATGTTGGCACCCACATTGATACACGTCTGGCCCGGTTTGATGCGAGCTTTGATAAACACAGCAACGGGTGCATCGTAGTCTGGCGGAAAAAAACGCCGTTCAGCGGGCAGAACTCGCAACGCTGTGCCATTGACGGTTCGTTCCATGCCCGAACTGCCAGCGACAGCATTTAAATAAAATTCGTAAAGGGGGGAAAGTGCGTGATAGAGAAATCCGTCACGGCTCAATCCAAATGGTTTTTCACTCATAATTTATAAGGAGAGCCTTTCTGATAGAGTGGGTCCGGACATGCTCCGCCCCCGCCAGTTCTGGAATATACAACGTCAAATGGTAAAGAATCAGGCATCTATAAGGAGTATGAATATCAATTTAGGTTAGATCATCCCTTTCCGCGTGTCAAGAAGAAGAAAAGTTGTAAATTGTAGCGCAGGCCTTCCGCCCCTGATTTCGCCACTCCCGCTCCCAAACATGCACATGTGCACGGTCTCGCTCCCATTCCGACCCCTACAGGTAGTGGTCCTCACCAGTTTTCGGATTCTATTCCGCATTTCCATTCCCAAACATGCACATTGTGCTTTATGTTCGACGAATTACCGTTCCGCACATTGCGTCCTCTCACTCTCCGTATTTTCCTCCCGCGTCCACCTTCTTAACCTACAACGAATTTGATCCTCATTTGTCAATCCCCCTTTTTCAGTGTTCCCAGCGATTCAGTTCGTCACGTTAGCCCCGCTCGTTTTGAATTGTTCACACGGACGGTCGAGGTGTATAAAAGGGGTGTGCTGAAAAAAATGGGCGTTTTCGGATTTCTCACGTTGACGTTTATTTGTTCGTCGGGTTCACTATTCTTCAAAATCATGCGTCATGCTTCGCTCCGTCGGTCGTTAGTTCCAACGGAAGCATGACTGGCAGGGCATCTGGGAGTCATGCAATGGCGATGTTGGAACCCGAGGAAGCGCGGCGCTGGTTTGATAGCGCGGTGGAAGAGAATTACCGCATGATGTATGGCATCGCCTACAACATTCTACGCAATGCTCAAAGCGCCGAAGATGCCACGCAGGAAGCGGTGCTGCGCGCGTTCTCGCAGTTAAATTCCTTGGACAACCCGCAGGCTGTGACGGGCTGGTTGGTGCGGATTGTTCAGAACGTAGCCCGTGACATGCGCAAGAAACACACGCCCGTCCTCGCCAGCAACATGGTTGACGGCGAAAAAATGCTCGAACCGATCGTCGCCACCCGCGACGTGGAACGGTCGGAAGCGGAAGAAGAACGCAACCAATTGCGGACGGCGGTTTCGAAGTTGTCACCCGAACAGTCCGCCGTGGTGACGATGCGCTACATGGAAGACTTGGACGTGATTCAAATCGCGGAACGGCTCGGCAAAAATCCAAACGCGGTCGCTGCGCTGCTGCATCGAGCGCGGACATCGCTTAAAAAACTCATGGTTCGCAAGACCAAGATTCGCATCGTGCGAAAAGGACCGGTGGCTCGTGTCAATTGACATCATCAACGCATTTGTGGAAGGCCGCGGCTCACTCGCAAGCTTGGAGCGCGCGATCGAAGAGTCCAGCAATCCGCTGCAAGCACGCGCGGAGCTGGAATGCGAACTCGCCGCCGAATGGGCGCTCAAGAGTCTCTTCACCACCATCCCGCCGCCGGTCGTCGGTCTGCCCCGAGTGATGGCTGCATTGCGCAGCGCCCCGGCTCCTGTATGTTCTTCTGAACAGGTCAACGCCATGGAAAATCTTCGCGCTCCCTTGAACGAATCGCTCTCCAAAATTCCCGAACCCGCAGGCGGCTATGCTGCGGCGATTGCCCGCGTCAAATCGAAACTCGCCACCGCTCCATCGCCTGCTCGCAAAGCAGACATGGACATCACGCCCGACATGTCCGCGTTATCGGCAACGATTGAAGAATTCAAAAAGCCGCGCCGCGTGACACGCAAAATTGTTCGCATGTCCCATGTCACACGCCATCGCGACGTGCTGGCCGCCGGCAAAGACCTCCCAGAAAATCCGAACGCGTAGCTCGCGTACCGCAGGCGTCCCGCCTGCACGTTTCACGAGTTGCCCTCCCAACC
>JBAXUS010000499.1:0-1850 GCA_037129555.1 Planctomycetota bacterium | reverse complement strand
CCGACGGCGCGAATTTGATGGGTTTGTCGAAATCGCAGCGCCACAAATGGAAGCCATCGATACGGCGGATGGCTTCGAGGCTGTGCTTGTCGGTTTCGATGAGAATCAGGTCATCGCGCACCCATGCTTTGATCGGTGTGCCGCCCGATCCGGCGACGGACTGCCATTCGACGTCCATGCCCTCGGGCGCGGGAAGCGTGCCGGAGTAATAACTTTCAGCGTGCACTGCGCCACAGACCAGCACCCATGCAAGGGCCAACGCCGCCCATCCGCCCGCCCGTACCTGATTCGATTTCATTCTCGTGCGCACCCATTTTTATGAAACGTGGTTTACTGCCGAACGAAGCATCCGCTGCGTTCGCATCTTGTCGTTCCGATCCGTTCAACTCTGCTTCATGGCTTGTGACAAACTGATGTTGTGTTTTGCTTCGTATACCCGCAGCCGTTCTATTGCTTTTAAATCCCGATCAATGGCGTTGGACAGTCTGTAAATATACGGTTTCTTGTCGTTTGCCGCGACCAAATCCGCCACTACGCGTTCCCATGAGCCTTCGTAAAGCAAATCCTTCAGGTCCACCAAAACCCGCTCGTGCGGTTGCATCGTTTTGACAAACGCGTCCGGCGGCAGATCCAATGACGGATCATCGCCTGACGCCTTCACTGCTGCGTCGCTCAATCGTGCCCCCATCGTTAAAGATTCAAAAAACAGATTGTATGGAGCGCGCGGATTCTGTCAATCGGGAAAGAAATCGTTTCGAGTTTCGCGTTCCGGGTTCCGGGTTTCGGTCGTTCTCTGTTACGGGTCACTAACACGAAACTCGAAACAGTCCGTTAAGACCGCTGCTCGGACAACGCTTTGGACAACGCTTCCACGAAGTAATATTCGCCCCACATGACGCTTTCATCGACGCCCAGGTTTTTGTGAATGTGGTACACACCGTGGCGCAGGATGCCTTCACAATTTGAATCACGGCTCATGAATTGGCTGGTGCACAGCGAGCTCATGATTTTGCGGAAATATTGGCGGTAGATGTACCGGTGTTCAAACGACGGTGAGACCAGCGACAGGTCGTACAATCCGGAGGCCGCGACGGCAGCGGCGGAGGAATCCACGAGCGAGAGCGATTCTTCCGTATCGGCGTCGTAGTCCCACGGCGGAACGCCGGTGTCGGGCGTGTTGCGGATGTAGTAGCGCGCGCAGCGTTCGCTGGCGTCGAGGAAATCGGTGTTGCCGGTGAAATTATACGCGGTGCAGAATCCGTAAATGCCCCAGGCCAGCCCGCGCGACCAGCACGAATCACCCCGGAATCCTTGATGCGTGGATTGGCGCAAAAATTCGCCGGTGTCGAGATTGAACAAGCCTTCGTGCGCCGTCGATCCGTCGCCACGAATCAGTGTGCGCAGCGTGGTGTGGCAGTGCGCGTTGGCGATGCGCAACAAATCCGCGGACTCTTTTTTGTTGCCTCGTTTGCGCAGGCGTTTCGATGCGTAATAAATGATCCCGACATTCATCATGATGTCGATGAAGGTGGACGAATCTTCGACGAAGCTGCGCAGATACTGGCCTTTTTCTTTGAAGCGCTTGGCCATCGTGCAGCCGGCTGTGACGATGACGTTATCGAGTTCCTGCGCCTGCTGCGGATCGGTCGCTTCGATGGCGAGCATCCAGCGCAAATACGAACTGAAGAAGATAAAGCCAAGATCGTGGACGTTGCGATCGTCTTTGCGTGATTCGAGTGGGCGGGTGTATTTGATCGCGGCGTTGATCCAATAATCTTCACCGGTGTTTTGATAGAACATCCACATCATGCCCGGCAGAAATCCGTCGCACCACGGCGTCCACTTATCGC
>JBAXUS010000498.1:0-1852 GCA_037129555.1 Planctomycetota bacterium | reverse complement strand
CCGACGGCGCGAATTTGATGGGTTTGTCGAAATCGCAGCGCCACAAATGGAAGCCGTCGATACGCCGGATGGCTTCGAGACTGTGCTTGTCGGTTTCGATGAGAATCAGGTCATCGCGCACCCATGCTTTGATGGGTGTGCCGCCAGATCCGGCGACGGACTGCCATTCCACTTCCATGCCCTCGGGCGCAGGCAGCGTACCGGAGTAATAACTTTCAGCGCGCACAGCGCCACAGACCAGCACCCATGCAAGGGCCAAAGCCGCCCATCCGCCTGCCCGTATGTGATTCGATTTCATTCTCGTGCGCACCCATTTTATGTGACGTGGTTTACTGCCGAACGAAGCATCCGCTGCGTTCGCGTCGTGTCGTTCCAATCCGTTCAACTCTGCTTCATGGCTTGTGACAAACTGATGCTGTGTTTTGCTTCGTATGTCCGCAGTCGTTCTATTGCTTTTAAATCCCGATCAATGGCGTTGGACAGTCTGTAAATATACGGTTTCTTGTCGTTTGCCGCGACCAAATCCGCCACTACGCGTTCCCATGAGCCTTCGTAAAGCAAATCCTTCAGGTCCACCAAAACCCGCTCGTGCGGTTGCATCGTTTTGACAAACGCGTCCGGCGGCAGATCCAATGACGGATCATCGCCTGACGCCTTCACTGCTGCGTCGCTCAATCGTGCCCCCATCGCTAAAGATTCAAAACACAGATTGTATAGAGCGCGCGGATTCTGTCAATCGGGGGAAAACAAAAGGTTTCTAGTTTCTGGTTTCTGGTTCAGAGTAGTTCTCCGTGACGAGCACTAACACGAAACTCGAAACCCGGAACAGCGCGTTACGACCGCTGCTCGGACAACGCCTTGGACAGCGCTTCGACGAAGTAATATTCGCCCCACATGACGCTTTCGTCGACGCCCAAGTTTTTATGGATGTGGTACACACCGTGGCGCAAGATGCCTTCGCAATTTGAATCGCGGCTCATGAATTGGCTGGTGCACAGCGAGCTCATAATTTTACGGAAATATTGGCGGTAGATGTATCGGTGTTCAAACGACGGTGAGACCAGCGACAGGTCGTACAGCCCGGAGGCCGCGACGGCAGCAGCGGAAGAATCCACGAGCGAGAGTGATTCTTCCGTGTCGGCGTCGTAGTCCCACGGCGGGACGCCGGTGTCGGGCGTGTTGCGAATGTAGTAGCGTGCGCAGCGTTCGCTGGCGTCGAGGAAATCGGTGTTGCCGGTGAAATTGTAAGCGGTGCAGAATCCGTAAATGCCCCAGGCCAGTCCGCGCGACCAGCACGAATCGCCCCGGAATCCCTGATGCGTGGATTGGCGCAAGAATTCACCGGTATCGAGATTGAACAAGCCTTCGTGCGCTGTCGATCCATCACCGCGAATCAGCGTGCGGAGCGTGGTGTGGCAGTGCGCATTGGCGATGCGCAACAAATCCGCGGACTCTTTTTTGTTGCCACGTTTGCGCAAGCGTTTCGATGCGTAATAGATGATCCCGACATTCATCATGATGTCGATGAAAGTGGACGAATCCTCAACGAAGCTGCGCAGGTACTGGCCTTTTTCTTTGAAGCGCTTGGCCATGGTGCAGCCGGCTGTGACGATGACGTTGTCGAGTTCCTGCGCCTGCTGCGGATCGGTCGCTTCGATGGCGAGCATCCAACGCAAATACGAACTGAAGAAGATGAAGCCAAGATCGTGGACGTTGCGATCGTCTTTGCGTGATTCGAGCGGGCGGGTGTATTTGATCGCGGCGTTGATCCAATAATCTTCGCCTGTGTTTTGATAAAACATCCACATCATGCCCGGCAGAAATCCGTCGCACCACGGCGTCCACTTATCGC
>JBAXUS010000497.1:0-1873 GCA_037129555.1 Planctomycetota bacterium | reverse complement strand
GGTAGTGAAAAGTATTTTAGAATTCGATAGCTTTTTTGCAGTACGGGATTAAACTTTTCCGTTTTGTTTCAAGGCAGACTCTAAGAGTCTGCGGGGTATGCCGGTAGTAGTTAAGAGGAGCATGTAAATTGGTTCAGCCACACTCCATTCTGTCGCCCAAGCAAGAAGAGGACGTCGAGAAAATCATCGAGCGGTACCGCGACGCGGGCTTGCTGAGTTATGAAGAACTCGACCAACAGCTTCCGACCGAAGTGCAAACTCCGGACGTGATCGATGCCATCCTGACGAAAATCGAGGAGCAGGGCATTGAGTTGGGCGATGAGGCCGACATTCGTTCGCGTGAAGCCATGAAGGATCTTGGCAACGACGAAGGACCGGTGTTGGTTGACGACGGCGAATCAATCGTTGACGAAGAGGCCGAAGGGCGCGAATTGCACGATCCTGTGCGCATGTATTTGAGCCAGATGGGTTCGATTCCGCTGCTCACGCGCGATCAGGAAATAAAGCTCGCCAAGACGATTGAGCTGATGAACAACGGTTTCCGCCGCAAGGTGTTGACCAGCGATTTCGTGATTGAAAAAGCGATTGAGATTTTCGAAGCCTTGAACCGGGCCGATCTGGCGTTCGACCGAACGGTGCAGACGTCGGGTTCGTCGGGCGTTGAACGTGATGATATTTTTGAACGCAAAGAAGGCCACATCCACACGCTGCACGCGATCTTGAAACGCAACGCTGACGATTTGGCGCTGCTGAAGGATCCGCACACGACAGCGAACAAGGCTCGGATTCTGCGGCTCCTCTTGAAGGAGCGACGCCTGAATGCGGCGAAGCTGCTCGAAGAGTTGGGTTTGCGCACGAAGAAATTGCTGCCGTTGATGGAAAAACTGCGCGATTTGAACAAGCAGTCGCAGAGCTACATGACCGAAATCCGGAACATTGAAAATAACCCGGACAAGGCCGACAAGCTGGAACGTCTGCGCCGCCGAGTGGACCGGATTGTTGAGCAGATCAAAGAAGGGCCGGACGAGATGGCGTTGCGCGTCCATTTGATGGACCGCCGTTATGCTGCGTTCGAGAGCGCGAAGAAGCAATTGAGCGCGGGCAATTTGCGCTTGGTGGTGTCGATTGCGAAGAAGTACCGCCATCGCGGATTGCAGTTCCTGGATTTGATTCAGGAAGGCAACACGGGCTTGATGAAGGCCGTTGAAAAATACGAATATCAGCGCGGGTATAAGTTCTCGACGTACGCGACGTGGTGGATTCGTCAGGCGATCACGCGGGCGATTGCGGATCAGGCGCGCACGATTCGTATTCCGGTGCACATGATCGAAACGATGAGCAAGCTGCGCAAGATCAGCAAGCAACTCGTGCAGGAATTGCATCGCGAACCGATCGTCGAAGAATTGGCGGAAGAAGCCGGTTTGTCGATCAGCGAAACGCGGCGTATTCTGAAGATCAGCAAGCACCCGATTTCGTTGGATCGTCCGATTGGCGACAGCGACGACAGCTACTTCGGCGATTTCATCGAAGACAAATCGGTCGAATCTCCGGTCAGCGTCGCGAGCTACGAAATGCTCAAGGACAAGATCGAACAGGTCCTGGACACGCTGACGTTCCGCGAACGCGAGATCATCAAGCTGCGCTACGGGCTGGGCGATGGGTATACGTATACGTTGGAAGAAGTGGGCCGGAAGTTCAAGGTGACTCGCGAACGTGTGCGCCAGATCGAAGCGAAGGCGTTGCGAAAGTTGCAGCATCCTGTGCGGAGCCGGAAGTTGGAAGGTTTCCTGGAGGAGAGCACGCACGCGTAGGAGTTCGTGCGGACGAGAGATTGAAGGAGAAACGGCATCCGAGAGGGTGCCGTTTTTTGTTT
>JBAXUS010000496.1:0-1878 GCA_037129555.1 Planctomycetota bacterium | reverse complement strand
CTAGTCACCTTCGTCATTGATCGTGACGGGAATTTCTGAATCTCTGTCGGCGCAAGTTAGCGATGGAGGTGATTCGTGGCCGGGAAAGAGATCGCCGTCAAGAAATACGTGGTCAGGTTGAGTACGCAGGAGCGCGATCAACTCAACGAATTGACCCGCTCCGGCAAGCGCTCGGCGCAGATGCTGACGAAGGCGCGTATCCTCTTGAAGGCGGACATGTCGGATGCAGGCGCAGGTTGGAGCGACAGCCGGATCGCGCAGGCGCTGGACACCAGCATTGCCAATATCGAGCGGACAAGGCGGCAACTGGTCGAGGAGGGGTTCGCGGCGGTGCTGACCCGCAAATACAATCCCAACTCCGCCCCGCCCCGGATTTTCGACGGCGTGGCGGAAGCGAAATTGATCGCGCTGACGCTCTCGCCAGCCCCGAAGGGCTTCGCCAGATGGAGCCTGCGCCTGCTTGAGGAGAAGGTCTTGGAACTCAACATCGTCGGGAAAACCAGCGACAACACGATCGGGCGGACGCTTAAAAAAACATTCTCAAACCGCACCTCAAGCAACAGTGGGTGATTCCGCCGGACGCCAGCGCGGCCTTTGTCGCCAACATGGAAGACGTTCTGGAAGTTTACCAGAGGCCGCGCGATCCTGAGCGTCCCGTCGTATGCCTCGACGAAACCTCCAAGCAAATGATGGTCGAAACACGCGCGCCGATCCCCGCGAAGCCGGGACGAAAGGCGCGTCACGATTACGAATACGAACGCAATGGCGTGGCCAACTTGTTCATGATGTTCGCGCCGCTGGAAGGCTGGCGGCATGTGAAAGTAACCGATCGTCACACCGCCATCGATTACGCCTACGCGCTTCGGGACCTATCAGACGTGCATTTTCCCGGCGTGGCGAAAATCGTGCTGGTGCAGGACAATCTCAACACCCACAAGCCAGCCTCGCTCTACGAAGCCTTCCCCGCTCCTGAGGCCCGCCGGCTCGTAGAGCGCTTCGAATGGCATTACACGCCCAAGCACGGCAGCTGGCTCGACATGGCCGAATCCGAACTCGGCGTGCTCGCGTCGCAATGTCTGGATCGCCGCATCGCCGACAAGAAAATCCTCGCCCACCAAGTCAACGCATGGCAGGAGCACCGCAACAAGCACCACGCCAAGGCCAACTGGCAATTCAAAACCGCCGACGCCCGCGTCAAGCTCAAGAGACTGTACCCTCAGTTCGAGTGACTCGAGCGACTAGGACATCTGCGACGCTATAGGCGGTATCCTGCACGTGCAAAAAAGTATCGACGATGGCCGCGTCCGAATTCATCTCCGGCGATGTGTCGAAATACCAACGCGCTGCATGGCGAGCGGGCAAGCGCTGAATGATTGCGCGAACCAGTTTGATGCCCTCGGCAGTGTGAGGGATATTCATGCGACGGAATGCTTCCTGGAGCGCATAAACGCCGGTGCGGGCAAATCGCCCGTACAGCATCAGGAGCATGACGCCATGCTTCGGCTCGATTACCGATGCAAGCGCCCGTAATCCCTCGCCTGGATTCGGAAGATGATGCAATACACCGCTGCTGACGATCAGGTCGAAACGCCGGTCGAGCTTGGCGACGTCCCTTAAGTCCATCTTTTGCAGCGTTAAATTTTTCAAATTATGCCGTTCGCGAAGCCGCTCCGCGTGGGAGATGCTGGTCTGCGAAAAGTCGATGCCAGTTATTCTGCATTCGGGATTGCTGTAGGCGAGAACAGGCGCCTGCATGGTGCCGCACCCCGCGACCAAAATATCCAGATCGGGCCGCGGACGGCCTTCGGGCCAATATAAGGCTTGGCGGTTTCAAAATTGAACTGCAACAGCCGGTTATTTGATTGACGATCTTGGTTT
>JBAXUS010000495.1:0-1891 GCA_037129555.1 Planctomycetota bacterium | reverse complement strand
GTGCGGTGACCACGGCGGCGGCCCAAGCTGTTGGTGCGAACGCGGTGATGCGCGATCGTCTTTTCACCCTTGGTGTGTTCAATCACTTCGCCGGTCACTTTCGCGCCCGCTACGTTGGGATTACCCACCTTCACCGAGCCACCTTCGCCGCCGACCAACAACACGTGATCAAACGTGATCGTCGCACCGACTGCATCCTGGCGCTTGTCCAGTTGTAGAAGATCTCCGGTCGAAACTTTATGCTGCCGGCCGCGATCATTAAGAATTGCGTACATAGTCATCTACCTCACTTACTTTCTTGAGAACCCAGTCGCCGCCTTCTTTGGCGATCGACACTTGCATCTGGCTCAACGCGACACCTGGGTCCCCGCAGACCTCAATCGTGATTCCGTTGGCTTCTTCCATGCGAACCAGTTCTTTACGGAACTGGTTCAGTATCCCATAAGCCACGTGCGAATTCAAGAGCACCTTGACTTTTCGGACCAATTTATCGCGTACCTGCGATTTAATTTCGCGCAGCATTTCAAGTCCGATGGACTCCGGCGACTTGATATGCCCCGATCCCGAACAATGCGGACAGCGATCAAACAACGTCTTTTTCAAGCTGTGCCGGATGCGCTGACGCGTCATTTCCACCACGCCCAACGAGCTCACCGGCAGCACATTAATCTTCGCCTTGTCGCGCGCCAGATACGCCTTCAATTCGCGCTCGACCTTGCGTTTGTGTTCGGAGATTTCCATGTCGATGAAATCGATCATGACCAATCCGCCGATGTCGCGCAGCCGCAACTGCCGCGCAATTTCGCGCGCCGCTTCGAGATTCGTTTGAAGAATCGTGTCGTCCTGATTGCGTTTTTCACGGAAGCGTCCAGTGTTGACGTCGATGGCCACCAGTGCTTCGGTCTGTTCGATCACAATCGATCCGCCGCTCTTCAAATTCACCTTGCGGTTGAACAGGCGCTGCATCTGCTGCTCGACGCCGTGCCGGTGGAAGAGCGGTTCTGAATCGGAATATAACTTCAATTTCTTTTCGGATCCCGGCGACGTTTCGCGCAGGAATTCTTTCGCGCGTTCCATCACGACCGGATCGTCGATGATGATTTCGGTCACGTCTTCGGTCAACACGTCGCGGAATACGCGCGTCACCACGTCGCCTTCCTGATAAATCAGATTCGGCGTTTTGGACGACTTCGTTTTGTCTTTCAGGCCGTTCCACGCGCACATCAAATAGTCCAAATCGCGCTGGAGTTCGTCCTTCGAACGACCCATCCCGGCGGTGCGGACGATCACGCCCATTTCATCCGGCGGATTAAGTTGAGCCAGCGCTTCCTTCAATGCCCGGCGCTGCTCTTCACTATCGATGCGCTTGGAGACACCAAGGCGGCTGACCGCCGGCATCAACACGAGGTAACGTCCCGGCAAACTGATGTACGTGGTCAGCGCCGGACCTTTTTGGCCGATGCCTTCTTTGGCGACTTGCACGAGAACTTCCTGGCCTTCGCGCAGCATTTCCTGAATCGTATAGCGGCGGTCGAAGGCGCGGTCTTTGCGTCCACCACCTTTGCGATGCTGGCTCGGTGGGCGCTTAGCTTCTCCGCCCGACGCATTCGCATCACCTGGAACAATCGGTTCAAGCGAGCGTGTGGCGAGTTCATTCACGGACACCGTTTCGGGCGCATCCGGGTCCAATTCTTCGTCTTCGTCTTCGTCTGAATCGTCTTCCACCGCGCCGAGTGTCCGCGTCGGCGTCGTGGAACCGTCCTCTGAAACGTCTGACACGGGCTCTACATCGTATTCACTCAGATCAGCCAATGCAGCCGCGCGATCCATGCGGTCCGTCGCGATGTCTCGTGCGTCCGGCGATTCCGGCGTAGCATCCGAACGCGCTTCG
>JBAXUS010000494.1:0-1907 GCA_037129555.1 Planctomycetota bacterium | reverse complement strand
ACGTCAAGCTTTCGGAAGGCCAAGGCGCTGAATTGCTCTGGCGCAAAGGCAAAGACAAGAACCTCCAGCCCATTGAATGCCTGCGCCTCTACGCGTTGAAAACCGCCCCCGCATTCGACGCCGCGCTCTACTCCGGCGTCGTGCTCGCCGGCTCCGATGGCAAGTGGGACGCGGAACTCACCGAGTTCTCCAAACACCTCGGCGTCGCGTACCAAATCCAAAACGATCTGAAAGATGTCTCCGGCGACGAACAAAATAAGGTCGATGTCTGCGGCGACATTCTGAAAGGCCGCCCGACGCTCCTTTTCGCAATGGCGCTCGAAGCCGCGACCGAATCCGAACGCGCCGCCCTGCTCCAAGCCGCCCGCGAAGGCCCGCAGACGACGGTGAAACTCGACGCGCTCAAAGACATCTATTTCAAACACGAAATCCCGTCGCAAGCCGACATGCTCGCCGTCCACCAACGCCGCCGAGCCATGCAAGCCGTGCAGCACGTGAATCACGACGGCATGCAGGCGCTGTTTACGTTCCTGGCGGCGACGTTATTGGATTGATTTGACGTTGATTCTTGAATACGATAAACTTTTTATTCACGAGTTCATAAATCGGAGACCACACGTGCCTCATATTACGCTCGCGGTGACACAGGCGGTTTTGGCTCAAGTGGCGAAACCTAGCGGCGGCCCAAAACAGCGCCAAATCGCTATTCGCAATTCTTCTCCGACGTTGGCGGCCCAAATTGCCACAGCGAGCGCCAAGGCGGGTGTATTTATTACTGTTAACGTAAGCGGTCAATTCGCGCTTGTAGTCGGCGATACTGGAGCAGTTTGGGCCTCTCATCAGGCGAATGGAATGCAGTCACTTGATTTCAACGACCTGTACACATTGTTGTCGCGACGCCCAGATATCAATGTTACATTTTCTTGGTGAACGGGGCGAAAAGTATGAACGCAACAAAACGAAAACGGTTGGAAAAAGCCGGTTGGAAAGAGGTGACCGTTCAAGAATTACTCGGGCTGACCGACGAAGAAGTGGCATTTATCGACATGCGCCTTTCGCTCGCGGACTGCGTGAAGAACCGTCGGCAAAAACTGGGCCTGACCCAGCAACAAGTCGCAAAGCGAATCGGGTCTAGCCAGGCGCGCGTCGCAAAAATCGAATCCGCCGATCCCAGTGTTTCGTTGGATTTGTTCTTCAGTACGTTATTGAAACTCGGTGCGACGTGTAGCCAAATCGGTCGAGTCATCGGTAAAGTATCCACCGGACACGCCGCCTAATCTCAATGGATTTCTTAACCCTTCTCCGCGACGACATCCGCGATGGCCTCGCCAAGACGTCGCCTGAATTCCGCGCGCGTCACACAGCCTGGATCATCTCCCAGCAATGCCCCGAAGGCGGCTTCGCCAATCGGCGCGGCAAAGTCGATCTGTATTACACAGCGTTTGCGCTGCGCAGTCTTTCCGCGCTCAATGAATTGACGCCTGCTATTTCTCAAAAAGCCGCATCGTGGCTGACGACCATCGCTCGCGTTCCCGACACTGTTCGACTGCGCCAACCGCATGGCGCGTTCTGCGACACTGTCCAAGCCACCTCGTGGTGGGACTCATTGATACTCTGCGAAGAAGTCTCCGGCAAACTGCTCGACGAATCCGAACGCAAACAGCTTCAATCGATCACGCTCGACCGCGTTCATTCCATGCGCCGCCCGGATGGCGGATATGCGAAGACCACCATCGAAACACATGGAAGCCTCTATCACACATTTATCGCTGCATCGCTTCATGCCCGGACTGGAATTCCGATTCCCGACATCGATTCCATGCGCGCATTCTTGAGCACGCTCGCCCGGCCTGAAGGCGGCTACATTGAAAATAAATTCAGCAAACGCCCCGGCACAAACGGAACGT
>JBAXUS010000493.1:0-1919 GCA_037129555.1 Planctomycetota bacterium | reverse complement strand
CATCGCAGCGCCGTGAAAACAGCTCGACGGCGCGTTGAAGGCCCGAGTCTTCCGGAATGATCAGCGAGCCGTCGGCGAGCGGTTCGGGTGGCCAGATCGCCAGTGAGACGCGCTTCAATAACAAGTCTTTTGCGGCGGGAACCTGCGCGTCGCCGTTCAAGCGGATGGGATCATCCAAGCCGTCATCGCCTGGCGCAATCTCGATCTGTACTGAGACCGGTGCGGAGTCGAGTTGACCGTCTGAAACCGTGACGGTGACTGTGTAAGTTCCCGGGCGTTCGGCTTTAAAAAACGCGCGTAATCCCGGCTGCGCAGTGATCGATGCGCCGCGTTTAGAATCGGGTGTGCTCCAGCGCGCAGTGAGTGAATCGGTTGCGTCGGGATCGCTTGAGAGTGAGCCATCGACGACCACCGTTCGCCCGGCAAATCCCGTGAGCGTTTTGGGGAGATTGGCGATCGGGCGGCGGTCGCCAAGTTTTCCATCGCGCGCAGCCGGCACCAGAATGCCGCGGCGTTCGGACTGGCCCTCATCGAGTCGAAGTGTTTCAAAAATATAAAGCCCTGCATCGTTCGGCCGGATGGCGATGCCGTTTTCGGCGGGGCGAATTGCTGCTGCCGGCCCGGCGATTTGCTTCCATGCTTTGCCGGGCAGGACCACGCGCTCGCAACTTCCCACGCGCTGGAATCCGTCGCGCTCGCTGAGATATGGCCGCCCCTGCATGACCGCGAATCGGACTTCGGCGGGCGCACTCCAGCCCACTTCATTTTTCGCGCGGACCGTGAAGGCGTAGTTTCCGGGCGTGATGAGGAAGAGCCAGAGGTCGGCGTTTTTGAAGAACGTTTCGGGAATCCGTGTCTTCGGCCCGGCTTTTTGCAGCCACTCGACATCGGTAATTTTCAACGCTGTCGCGGCACTTCCGGGCGCCGTGATCCGGCATTCGAGTTTGCGCCAGGAGCCGGGATAGACGTCGCCATCGATGGCGATTTTCACCTGCGGCAGGCCGTCGGGCGCGGTGGCTTGGGTGGCGGGTTGGGCGTTGACAATGTCGGCGACGGTGCGTGGCGCGAAGTCTTTGAGCGCGTCGGGTCCGTCGGTCAGGTCGATGAGTTTGGGCGGCGCTTCTTTTGATTCTGATCGAACATCGGGTGAAAGCGCACAGAGCAGAATCGCAAGGGCAAGCAACACCGTCCGGTCACGTCGCGCGTGGCGGCGCACGGGCGTCGTCATGGGAGAATCTAAGCGTATCGAAGCTGCCGGGAGAGGCATGATCTGAGCATGATACGTTTTTTTTCACGCGAAGAACAGAGTTTTTTGCACCCCACTTGATTGACGATGCCGAAGAATAGGAGTATGTAGATGTGTTGCAATTCGTATTTGATGCTTAGAGGGTGTATAAAAAGTCAACGCGAGCGTAAATCGGCGCTTTTTGCCCGGCTCTTCGTTGTGGACTTCAAGCGTTATCTCCTCCTAATAGCGCATGAAGTCCACGCCTCGATCCGAACAAAAATCGCTCGATTTCCACTCACGCCGACTTTTTATACACCCTCTTAGAAATCCAGGTGCCCGGACATGCCGAAAAAATTATCCGAAGCAAACGTAACTGTGCCCGAGTACCCGCGTACACGATTTATCCGGACCGCTCCGCCCGGTAGCACTCCCGCGTTTCAGGATGTCACGCTCTCGGTCGCTTCCATTTTGATTGAAACGACCGACACACGTCCTGACGAATGCGCACTGGTCCGATTGGATGCTAAAGGAGATACGGTGTGGCGGACGATTCACCCGTCAGAGATTGAAGCGCGTTGGCAGGCGACGCACGAGTATTGCCTTGAAGACGCGGAGTGGACTGTGTGTTCGTAACGACATGCGTGGATTCTGTGTTTGCCCGGCACTCATCCGCATTTAGAATGTACATTCT
>JBAXUS010000492.1:0-1929 GCA_037129555.1 Planctomycetota bacterium | reverse complement strand
GCTTGATGGGCTCGCCGCCGTTTGAAGCGCAAGTCAAATTGGGCGAACTCAGCGCAATGGCCGCGCGCTCGAATCCTGTGCATCCGACACAATTGTATGCGTCCATCGCGGCCTTTTTAACCTACGCGTTTCTCGTGACGTATTGGCCGCGCCGCAAGTACGATGGCCAGGTCTTGTCACTGACATTGATCATGGCCGGGACAACACGGTTCTTCGAAGAAATGTTGCGCAACGACGACGCACCACCCTTCCCGGGAATTTCGGATGCCGTCACTGTCGCGCAGTGGCTGGCGGTGCCGATTATCCTCGTCGGGTTCGGATTGATGCTGCACTTCCGCGCAAAGAACGCGCACTACACGCCGCCCGTAGTCTCTCAAAAATCTTAATCGTTTTTACGCAATCGACGACGCTGGGAGCCGGTCGATTCCTTCGGATTAAGCGTCGTCTCCGGCGAATCGATGACCGCTGTTTTTTCAACGATGGCAGAAACGACTGGCACGTCTTCCGTCCGCACCACTTTCGGCTCGACTTCTTTCGGTTCCGGATCGAGCGGTACGATCTCCCCGACGAGAGAGTTGCCGGGTGCGGGAATTATTCCACCGGTCGAAGCCTCATCAGTCAGTGATTTCGGCGCCGACTTGATCGGCCGGTTGGCCTTGATGTCTGCCGCGCGTTCGTCAGCTTCTTGTTCAATCCGGGCGTTCTTTTCAAATTCCAAGCGCCCCGTTTTTTCCCACCACGCGGCGACGTTTTCCGGACCGCGAAACGGCACGCCGCTGATCGCCGTGATCGCGTTCAGCGCATTCTTGCGCGATTTGTCGTCGAGGTCCGTTTTCGCCAGGACGCGGACAAGTGCGGGCTGCGCCTTCTGAAATTTCATCCGCGCCACCGTCAATGTCGCGTACATCCGGACCATCGGCACAGGGTCCTTTTCGAGCAGCTCTACCAGTTTGGGATTGGCCTTCTGAAACATGTGCGAGTAATGACACGCCTTCGCGGATTGGACACGGATGTCGTCGTTCGGATCGCTCAACGCGGCGATGAACACCGGCTCGACTTTCAGCCATTGCTCGGGCATCATCGACAATTGCCCCAAGGCATGTTTGCGGATTTCGATGTCTGTATCGGACCGCGCGGCTTTTTCGAGAACGGCAACTCCCTCCGCACTTTTCTCCCAACCAAACGCGTCTACCGCAATCAGCCTCAAATCCTGCGGAGCCGCCGGATTGGTCATCAGTGGCAGCAAGGCAAGCGACGCTTCCGCCGTGCGGATATGCGCCAGAGACCACGCCGAATAATACGCCAGTTGCACCGCGCGCTCAGCCGCCGCATCTTTGCCAGGCTTGTTGTACGTCTCACTGAAAAGTCGCGACAATTCCGGCACTGCGCGCTTGCCCATCTTCGCTAATTTCAGCGCGGCGTCTTGCGCGTTGGAGTTGAATTGCTCTCTCTCGGCCGCAGAATTGACCACGTCATTACCGGGCTTTGCTTGAAAGCGTGATGCATTCTTATTGTTGATCGGTGCAAGCTTGTTCTGCAATTGATCCATCAAATCGCGAACCACTTCGTCGTATCGCGCTTTCTCGCTCATGTCGTCGGATACGGCGCGTCCTTCCGCGCTGTTCATGTTCACAAACCCCGGCAATGTAGGTCGAGGCTGTACAACATCGCCCGCGCACAACCACGGTGCAGCGGCGAACAGCGTGAACAAACAAGTCAGTCGAAAACCAAAACGCATCGCATCTCCAGATTGGATCACCATCTAATAGACACGAAAACCGCCGACACGTCCAGAAAAATCCGGCTGAACTTTTCCCAAGGAGCGGCGGCAATCCTGCCGTCGTGTCGCGCGGATTAAATTTGCACGTTGACCAGTCATCCGAGATACGCGCATTTTTGTCATTGCGCTTGGCCGAGATTAATCCAGAA
>JBAXUS010000491.1:0-1930 GCA_037129555.1 Planctomycetota bacterium | reverse complement strand
TCTCCACCCGCCGATTCCAGATTCCCGATGTACACGTAATGCGAATCCGTATCGACTACGATCTGGCACCCAATGAATTCGGTTATCGGTAATGGTGTGGCTGGCGTGTCCGGCATAGATCAACTCCCTTGATTGAAAGTTTGGCGGTACTGGACGGCATTGATACGCGAGTGATTTCGTAGTATAAAGTCTTCCATTCGAATTTCTCTATTCAAAAATTTGAACGATCAGCTTCGATGGATAACGTCGCTCCTTTTAAGGCCCCAGCCCGTCCATGCTCAAACTCTCCATCACCCATCACGACGGCCTCGCCCGTTCCGGCACGTTGGCGACCGATCACGGCGTCATCGATACGCCCAATTTCATGACCGTCGGAACACTCGGCGCACCCAAAGGCGTCACCCCGCAGCAGATTCTCGATTGCGGCGCACAAGTCATGCTCATGAACGCGTTCCATCTTGCGTGGCGTCCGGGCGAAGACGTTGTCAAGAGCCTCGGCGGCCTCCATAAATTCACCGGATGGAACAAACCCATTCTGACCGACTCCGGTGGCTACCAGATCTTTTCGCTTCCTGGCCTGCGCAAAATCAACGAAGACGGCGCGCTTTTTGCCAGCGCTGTGGACGGCACTGTCCGTCTCTTCTCGCCCGAATCCGTCGTCGATATTGAACTCGCTCTCGCGCCCGACATGGCCATGGTTCTCGACGAATGTCCACCGTTTCCGTGTACGCCGCAGGAACTGACCGGGGCTGTGGACCGCAGCGTGCGCTGGGCCGAACGCTCGTACCAACACGCGAAAGCATCCGGTCGCTCCGACGTCAATTTCTTCGGCATCGTCCAAGGCGGATTTGACGAACGCGAACGCCAGCGCTCGCTCGAAGCCACCGCCGCGATTCCGTTTCCCGGCCTCGCGCTCGGAGGTTTCTGCGTCGGTGAAGCCATCGAAGACACGCACAAAGGCATCATTTTCACCGCGCCGAAAATGCCCGTGGACCGCCCGCGCTACCTGATGGGCATGGGCACTCCCATCGATATTCTCATCGCGGTTAAACACGGCATCGACCTTTTCGATTGCACGCTGCCCACGCGCAACGGTCGTAACGGATTGGCCTTCACGTCCCAGGGCAAAGTTCGCATCAAGAATGCCGAACACACGCGCAGCGACAAACCACTCGACCCGAATTGCGACTGCTACACCTGCACGCATTTCAGCCGCGCATTTTTGCGCCATTTATTGCTTGCCCGCGAGATGAACGCCGCTATCCTTATTAGCTTGCACAATTTGGCATTCTATTTGAATCTCATGAAAGAGATTCGAGGAGCCATCCAAAACGCTCGCTTCGAAGCTTATTCGAAGGAGTTTTTGGCGCGTTGGAATTCAGGTGAAGGCGACGAGTAAATAATGGCTGACGAAAAGAAAGACACCAGTACGGCTCCGGTAACGGCACCCGCAACAGCAGGAGCCGAAGCACCAACGATGACCCAGGGCAAGCCCGGCGAAACGAAGTCCTCTACAGGCGCTGATTCCTCGTCCGGACCCAAGCCCGCCGCGCCAGCCGGTGGCGGCTTTACAGACATGCTGCCCATTATCGTTAGCATGATTCTCGTCTTTTATTTCCTGATCATCCGCCCCGACAAAAAGCGCCGCGAGCAGCAATTGGCCGTGATGTCCACCATGAAAAAAGGCGATAAAGTGCTCTCCAGCGCCGGCTTTTACGGAACCATCGCCGACATGGACGGTGACGACGCGACCATCATCATCGATAAAAAGAACGACGTCCGCATCAAAGTTCGTAAAGAATCACTCGGCCTCGTGGGCGAGCCGGAAGAGAAGAAATAGTTCGAACTACGACAGACAGACACGACCCATGACCTCATCGACCGCCACCCCTTTCGCCCGGCGCTTCACCACGCGCCTCGCCGCCACGCT
>JBAXUS010000490.1:0-1939 GCA_037129555.1 Planctomycetota bacterium | reverse complement strand
GCGAGCCGGCGCATGCGAACATGGCCGCTCTCAACGGAAAGCGTTGTGCTTCCCGAATTCGTGGAGAGTTGGAAACGCGTGCCCACGACTTCAATCTCGGCCGTGGATGTGAGGATGCGCATGGGCTGACCGGGTTTCTGGGTACGCACATCCGCATTCAGTGAGCCCCGCCGAAGCGTCATTCGCTTTTGGGTCTCACCAGTGAGTGCGAGCTCGGACTCGCCGGAGAGTGTCAGTGACGTGCCGTCGATAAATCTCAAATGTGCTGAGCTTGTGGAGCCTTCTACACTCAATGTTCCGGCGCGCATCGTGGCCCCAGACTGTAAGCCATTTTGAGCCGGCCCGCTGTCCGTGCTGAGGGTGACTGCGCCCGAAATCTGCTCGAGTGTGACGACTTCCGATACAGGCCCTTGCAAAAACCACAGGGCAGCCGCTCCAGCCATCAGAACAACTGCGGCAATGGCAGCCCAAGCCAGACTCATTCGCCATCGAACCGGACTTCGCATTCGTTCCGAAAGCACTCGCGGAGAAGCGTGGGCGCGCTCCCGGGCCAAATCACCCATCGCAACGGCTTGCTCAACGATCTCCCGCAGCAAGGCCCGCGCGTCGGCATCCTCCAGCAGCAACGTGTTCAAGGCTGTACGCTCTTGGGGCGAAATCGTCCCGTCGAAATAGCGCATGAGCAGGCCGTCGCGATCACGATCAGAGGTGTTCATGACGCCTCCATTTCAACACGCGCACTTTCACCCGCCAACCGCCGCTCAATACACTTTTTCAACGCGCGATGCAGACGCGAAAGCCGCTGGTAAATTGCGTCGATACCCACGCCTGATTCACGCGCGACATGAGCGCACGAACGCTCATCAAAGTAACGTAGTTCCAGCACACGACGTGAAGCCGCGGGCAGCGCCGCGAGACAATCGCGCAAAGCCTCCACGCGATCCGCGCCGCCATGTGCGCTGTCCCGTGCCCACTCGCGTTCGAGCATTTCAAGAACCGCCGTGTCCAGCGCAACAGCCTGACTGCGTTTCGCCCGCACCCAATTCAGAGCCTCATTGCGAGCCGTGACATGCGCCCACGAAATCAACTCCGCCTCGCGCGCGAAGCGCGTCTCGCCAGCCAACGCCTTCACCGTGACATTTTGAAAGATGTCCTCTGCTGCTGGGGCATCGCGCACAATAACCCACAAGGAGGCGAGAACCCGCATCCGGGATGATAGCAGCGTCTTGACAATCTCTTCCTGAGCGAGAGGCATGCGGCCATTCCATAACCGAAAACGGTAAGACTTCGCATATTGAACACATGAATTCAACGATCCTGACAGGTATTTTAAGAAAAAAGTGACGCACTGCCTGTGGCATTGTTGGGGAGAACCATGGCGTCAATCTTGTTGCGTTTGCTGACAGCGGTGAAGCGCGTCAAGTTCGCGAGCGCTACTTCGCGATCTCCATGGAACGCAAACTGAAACACCCCGCGGTCGTCGCAATAACCCAGTCCGCACGCGAGAGTATTTTTTAGCGCGATGATGTGCTCAAAGATAAATGTCTCCATCGCACTAACGGGAGTCATCATCCGTTGACACGTAGCGCGTAGCTTGGGCTCGTTTAAACTGATGGAGTTCCGAAAGAGCAACGCCACTCGTTGGCATGACAATTGTGATGTTTGAGACGACAAGAGCCGTTCACGCTGCGGAGTTTGAGCCGAATGATATGGGAAGTGTTTCGTTTTTCGACATGGATATGGTCATATACAAGTCGGAAAAAGAAGCCCTTGACGCCGCCGCTCAATCGTCGTCCTCATCGAGACCGCTGACGTCATTGGTGGGGTTCTCACGCGAAAGGCCGTGTGGCCGTTTTCGTTGTTTACCCCAGAATTTCTTGCGCGGGAGCTTTCCCTCCAAACGCTCTTGCTTCTCTTCTTCAAATATGGTTAACTCGCC
>JBAXUS010000049.1:0-35721 GCA_037129555.1 Planctomycetota bacterium | reverse complement strand
TGAAGATATTCGCATTGCACAAAGTGAAGTACGCGTTAGTCGGATGAGCCCAAAATGGTATCAAGAATCTCTCATCCGTGTCGCTCGAAGACGAAGCATGGCTCGACGTCGAGCGCGCCGGCATCCGTCACGGCGTTTCCGGTGAGCGATTCGATTAAAATCACGGCCCAAATGGACTCCCATCCGCCGCCCTCCCGCTCGTTTTGGCTAGCGGTAGACGATAGGTCAGGCCAATAGCTTTGATATTGTAATCAATTACAATTACAGAAATCAGCCCTGGCATTTCCGGTCATGCGATGGATTCCAAGATTCTGATTATCAAGCGTCGAAGATCAGCCGCAAATCCAGCGAGTCCGTTTTCTGAAAACACCACGCGCCGGGCAAGAGATCTAAATTGCTTGGTGATCTCCTGCCCAGCGCGGCTATAAACCATGGCTTACGATTGCGTCACATCACGCGGCAGCTTTGCCGGCCACTGAGCGCTTCTTTCGTGATTCCTTCTTGCCCGATTTCCCGTGCTCGTTGGCGTTCGACTCTTCACCACTGGTGCGCTGGAACTTGAATCCATCAGTGGCATGGACACTGCATCCCGCGGCGACCAATTGATTCAATAGCTCAGTCGCCTTTTCCATGATCGCCGGCTCGAACGCCACCACGACGGCGTCTTGATCCTTCGTTGCCTTCGGTGCACCGCTGATGTTTTTGAACGACTTGCCCCACCACACGAACGGTTTGCTGAATTTTGGATTGCCGCAAGCCTTGCTATTCTTTTTACGGTCCTCTTTCGTCGCCACGGCAGCTGTCTTTTTTCTGTGGGTCTCTACCGCCGCTTTCTGTTCCTTATGAGGCAAGTCAGCGATCGCCGCTGCCGCGCTGATGCTCATCTCGTCCCCGTACACAGCTTGCTTCAATTCCTCTGCGCCCTTCTTCATCACCTTCGTTCCGCTCTCGATCGTGCGCGGCGAAATACCCAGCTTTTCCGCGAACACTTCGCTCACGCGCCCTTCCTGCCGCAAATTTGCGGCTGGGTTATCCGCGCCGCGTGATTCGATGAGTTTCGCCGCCAGCATTCCGCGTTGGCTTACGGTCAAATGACGGCGCAGAATGTTCTGGCCGAGAACGAAGATTTCGGGAGAGACACCCAGATTCAAGTCTATGAAGTTCACGTATTTCGGCGCGGTGCCCGTGTCGAAACACGCACGCTGACGATGCAGCCCGTCAAGCACCTGTTCATCGAGGATGACGATCGGATTCATCAAGCCGTTGCGCTTGATGCCAATCAATAGTTCCTGGTATTCGTCCTCTGACATCTTGGGACAGATCTCGGCCATGGGGTGCGCCGGATAGGGCGTGTTGCGAATTTCAGTGTTAGAAACCTGAACGGTTTCCGTAATGGTCTGGTCCATGAGAGTCGTCCTTTCGTCTGCGTTTTCTACAATTCACGTGAGCGCCGACCGCAAAAGTTGCGATTGAAACGCTCGAAATACAACGTGCATGGCAGTTTGGCCAACGATGGCCCGGCGCGACAGCCTTAGACGACAGCAGGCTGTGAAAGAACGGGATTTTGATGTGGCTGCGATCATGTGTTGCGGCACCGAAACTTCTCGGGGCCGGGTATGGAAATTACGCCCGTTGAAAAGCGGAACGGACGGAAGAGCGTCTTAGAGCATCGCGGAATGTCAAATCGGTGTGATTTGACGAGACAGCCGGAAGACACACGCGTCGAGCATAAGTGGCAGGAGCATCCGGCTGAGTAGGTCTGATCCGCATTTAGGACAATCTCCAAACTAAACTTTTTGTTAGCAACAGCCATACCATACATTTATTAAGAAATGAAGTCTCGGTCCATTACTAAGTCATTGAAGAGCCGGTCGATCTCCTCCTTGGCATCGGCGTTACCACGCTCTACCAATTGACTGAGGGTTTGAAATAGATGCTTTGCCTTTTCGAGTCGCGCCAGCACGGACGCTTTATTGCGCAATAACGCTTTATATGTCTGACTCGCTATCCCTGCTGCAACGAGTCCACCGACCAGCGAAAAAGCAGGGAGCAGCGCTGCCCCAAAAACTGCCAACGCTGGGATGAGAGCCTTCATTTTACCTGTCCCCAGCATGTCCGTACTTGCCGCCACCCAGTCGCCAGAAAGCGTTTTGCACCTACCGCGTTCCTGTAGAAGTTCGCTCATAAAATAGTCAAAATCCTTATAGAATCGATCCGATTTATCATTCATTGGTTTCCTCCTTTTGGGACCGCTTCAATGTTGAGCGGTCGATGTCCAGACGTTTAGCCGTATGAGTCAGGTTGTTGTCGTTCAGCGCCAGCACGTGCCCTGTATACCAGCGTTTTACGTCTGCAAGACTGGCTTGCCCTTTTTCGATCTCCGTTGGAATCCGGCCTGAGGATGTTTTGCTTTCGACCGGTGCGGCGGGTTTAACGGTTTTCCGCATTTCTGGATTCAGTATCAGCGTCCTGATCGTGTTCTCAAGTTCACGCACATTTCCGGGCCAAGGATAACTTTGAAATTCGACGGATCGGACCCGCTCTTGAACGCTGCCGATCCGGGATGCGAGGGATGAAAACGCCTCGTGCTTTCCCCGATTCTGATCCCGAATCTTCGTAACGAACGCTTCAGCAATGTGTACAATATCCTCTGGTCGTTCCCGGAGCGGTGGAACATTCAATTCGACTCCGGCCAGGCGCTGGTGTAGGTCCCGGCGAAAGAGGTGCTTACCTATCATCTCATCCACGTCCTTGCTTGTTGCTGCAATGTACCGAACATCCAGGTCGACTTCTTTATCTGAGCCAACAGGTATCAAACGATCCGTTTCAATTACCCGCAATAGTTTTGCCTGGGTCGGCAGGGGTAAATCACCGACCTCATCAAGAAAGAATGTGCCCCTATTGGCCAGTTTGATTCTGCCGGGGCGTTCTGCAACAGCGCCGGTGAAAGCGCCTCTTACATGTCCAAATAATTCACTCTCCACGAGATTCTCCGGGAAGGCGGCAGCATTGACTGCCGCTGTCGGTGGATGCTGGACTTCGGCAATTCCCGGACCAACGGTTCCAGCTTGGATTGCCCACGCAACCAACTCTTTGCCCGTCCCGGTTTCTCCAAGGATCAGTACGTTCTGATCACGAATAATCCTGTGTACAAAAAGTGCATCTTCCAAGGATTGCCCAAAGCATGCCGACCAGGCATTCATTCTGATCTTTGTCATGGCACCCGAAAAGCCAACAATGGCTTGAAGCCCATGGTAGCAGCGCCCCGCAGCGGCAATTAGGTTTGATAGCCCTTGTCTAGCGTATTCCCCCTTTCTGCCTGTCGGTCCGGTGAGTTTGTCGGACAAAAAGGGCTGAATCAGATCCGTTACTTTTCTAGGGACGACCCGTTCCTCAAGGACGTATTCCTTCGACATCGAATCGAGATTCCGCACTTGCACGTGACCCCATCCAAGGATCAATTGAATAGCCTCTACAAATCGCTCCGCATGACATAACTCGACTAGCAATCCGCCCAAAGCATTCTCGATGGAATGCAATTGCTGTGCCGCCCGCCGATAAGCAATGAAAGACTCAATTGAAAAGGGATTCCCCACGAGTGGGCCTGCCAATGCAGGAATTTCACGTTCATCCATTGCGTTTGTCCTCAAATTTGATGATGCATAATACACCAGTGATGCGAAATGCGATGGCATAATACACCGTTGACAGTCCGGGAGAAGAAATCTTCGTCACGCCGTTCCCTATGAACGGCGGTTTGGAAGCCTGTCGAAATCGTGCGGCAAACGGCATCGCAGCGCCTGGCACATGCAATGCTTTGATCCATTCGTGGATAAAGGTAGAGCGCGAGTGAACGAAGCGAAGTTTATCAACACTGGCCAGCGCCTGGTGCGCGCACAACAGGAGGGGACCAACTTATGACTTAGAATAGCGATTCGCTCCGTCCCTTCAGGAGCAACCTCAATTCTGAACTTGTAAAGGCCTTGCTAATGACGTGACTCGAAGTAAGTCTGTTTGAAGTTGATCGCTTTGGAGAGGAGTTAAGGACAATGACGAAGAATTCTAACAACGAGGAAAAAGCTCAGCAGTTTGTCGATGGGATGACCAATGAAGAAGTCCTTTCGTGGGCTGAGTTCATGACGCAACCCGCGCCTGAGATTATCGAAAGCGATTTGGATCAGATCATCTCAGAACTCGGTTCAGCCTTTGATCAAGGAATAATTGCAGGTCCTATCGTGGCTTTCGGCATGATTCAAGGCACACACACGCAGACCGTCGCACGTGTGAACGTTTCACCCAACGACTGCTTGATTTCACTCGGCGAGATTGAATTTGAAGGCCGATGGGATATCGAACCACATGTGGCGAGAATCCTTGCTGGCAAGATAGGGCGTCAACCCGGTGAGAACATGTACCCGGAGAAAATGTTCCTTAATATCAAGAATGATCGCAACTTAGTTCTCGAACCGTATCATGCGCAGATTTTCAGTTTGCCCGAGTACTGGTTCTCCTTGTCGAGGTTGCGCGAGGGATTGATTCGGCTCCTCGTGACTTTCGACGTTAACGGTGAGACTGTCGAACAAGAATGTAGATTTTTCTCTGATCCGAAACTGAACACCCGATTGGCTCATGAGGCAAAGCACTGGGTTCTGGAATAAATGACGAAGGTTGACTTAAAAATCGCCGGGGCCGAACGATGGCCCAGACGCACGCCGGCACAATCAACGTGGTGTACTTGCCCGCGGGATTGCCCGCTGGGAAACACGATAACGCATTATTATTGAAAGAGAGACCCATGAATAACATCCAAAAGGTTCGGCGTCCAAGGCGGTTTACTGACTCCGAACTTGCGAAAGTCGGAGTGGAGATCATTGACCCTTACACGCTTTGGTTGATGTGCACGCACTGCTACCAGGCATGGAGTCCGAACATTCAACGCGGCGGCAAGTTGCCACGCGGTTACTGGAAATGCCCTGACTGCTACCGACGGTAGTCCGTCTACCGCGATCTTGCTAATGGCTACGGAGTTGATATGGAGTGCCGGGCGTTATGGAATGCGCCCGGCACTTTTCGTATTTGAGGTTCGTCGCGGGCGGTCGTGATTTGATCGGACCATGGCAGTTGGTCTTGATTGACCTTCATTTTTAGCGATCTCACACAACCAATATCCTTTCTTTTGATGTCTTCAGGTGCGGCCAGAAACGCAAAGTGGGGGACGAGATGAACTGGGTTACATTGATCACAGGGAAACAGGGTGTTCCAAAAGGTCGATCCACAACAATCAAAACGGAGCTTCGGCGAGTTCCAGTCTGAAGTCCACCAGGTCCGCGCCGGGTTTTCTATCCCCAGCCGCGTGTATGAATGCCGACGGGGCAGGCACAAGGTCGGCCCCGTCGGATAGGTCGTCCGGCACCAGCTGCCGGGTTGAAGTTTTTGAGTTCGCGTCGCGTTCTCCTCGCCCCACCAGTCTGTCAATCACCTCAGGCGTACTGTGTGCCATCCGTGCCTGCCAGTGTGTGGCTGCTCGTTCGAATAGGCCGTTAAGTGATTCTGTAGAAGGACAGTCCACCGGGAGATGCTCGTATTGTTCTTGGCATTGTTCCAGTATCCATGGGGTTGATCCTGATTCGCTCAGGAACCAGCCTTTGATTGTCTTTCGAAGAAGTGGCCAGTCTTGACAAGGGATAGCACCTGCAAAAGCCTCCAGCCATCCGGCGATCACCGTCTGTACCTGCGCGGTGATAAATGTCCGTTTGCCACTCCAGGTTACATTGGGCTTCTGCCCCGCGATAACCAGGAGTAGTTGGGCTTGGAGGCTGCACAAGGCATCCTCGGTCAGATTTAGAACGACATTGGTTTTGGAGTCATCGAGTCCCACACGCATGCCCAGAAATTCCAGGCATTCACCTGCCAGCAAGTTCGCAGTCGCTCCCGGCGAGAACGTCTTCTCCCGGTTGAGTGCCAGCCCCGCACCGTTCAACATCCTCTCAATCAGTTCACGTTTCGCCTGCAACTGCGCAGCGCTTTCGCAGATCAGTACGATGTCATCAGCCCAGCGTATGAACTTAACGCCGTGCTTAGCCATGCCCTGGTCGAATACGTGATTGAGATAGATGTTGAACAGCAGTGGAGACAGTGGACCGCCCTGCGGCAGCCCAATGTTGGTCTTGCCATGTTTGTTTGCCCAGCCCCTGCCCGTCACCACCAATTTAATCAAACCCAGCAATTTGGCGTCCGGCACATGCAGCGCCACGATGTCGAGAAGCCGGTTCTGGGGAATGCGATCGAACGCATCCTTCAAATCGATCTTGCCGACGACATAGCGCTTGTGTTGCTGGACGATTGATGCAAATCCTCGGATGGCGTCCGCGATGCAGATCCCTTGCCGGAATCCGTACGACGACGGATGAAAGGCGGGTTCGGCCAGCGGAGTCAGTACTGAAGCAATTGCGCGCTCCACTACACGGTCTTGGACATTGGGGATGTGTAAAATACGAATCTTGCTTCCGACCCGTATCCTTACAGTCCGCCAGGCACCAGGACGGTATGTTCCATAGCGGAGGGCGTTCTTCAGTGCGCGGATTTGAGATTCGCCAAGGTCGTTGCACTGGTACAGGATGTAGAACGTCATGCCATCCGGTCCCGGCGCATTACCCTTCAGCGACGTGACATCAATTGCTGTTTTGATGAATTGGTAGGAACAAACAAGGTCGAACAGCGTGTGTGGGTATCCGCCCGCCGAGACGAAGGCAAACGACCGTTCGTCACGGGAGAGGTAACCTTTGAAGTATAAGGCTCGATATGCGATGTATGACACGGCTCGGGCATAGTTCCACTGGTACGCGTACTTGTATCCAGCTTCTATCCAGGGGCGTGCCGCGGCAGTGCCCGCACGGGCGGTCTCGTCTCCAGTGGCCTGCCGGCTGCACGCACTGGTGTTCATGTTCATTCGTCCTCCTTGTTAAGGTGATTTTGTAACATTATTACAAAATCTGATTGGTTCCCGGTCTGACTTTCCCGCCAGCCACTTTGGCCGAGTGGGACTTGACAAATTGCTGTGGATCGCCGATACTACGTATGTGTGTATAACACATATACTCTGTTTTACAAGTGTTGTGATTGAGGATTTTAAAAATGACGCAGATTCAAGCCCGTCTACAGCAGGTGCTCACTGATGTGTTTCAGGGCAGCCTTGACGAAATGGCCAAGTGCATGGATGTGGACAGAGTCAGCGTTTATCGCTACAAAAACGGAAAGGTGCGCCCCAGCCGGCGGTCGCTGAACCTTCTTCAACAACGCAAAGGTGTCAGCGCGGAGTGGGTATTGAAGGGCGGCTCGGAAAAGATTCAATACGACACCAGTCCCAACGTTCAAGCATCGAGCACCAGCCTGCCCCTGTTCCTTGAACCCATCGAGAGTCTACAGAATACAGGCCCCGTAGTGATGCGAGCTGAATTGCAAACCGACAGCGGCAAGGTTGGACCGAACCGGTACTTTTTGCGACTGGCGGAAAAGAAGGATTACTTTCTGGCCGGCGACTTTGTTTTAATCCAAACCTGCGCTCCGCACCCCGCGATGAATCTGCACCTGAGCGAACAATACTGCGTATTGAAACGGGATGGGAAACTGGTGTTCGACAAGCTGCGCGCTCACGACGTAGCCAAATCCGGGAAGACTTGGGTTGTCGGCGTGGCGCTGTCGATGCAACGGAGCATTCGGGTGGAAGATTACGGCGTGTTTGAAAAGTAGGCCTACCCTCGGAACCACGCGTTATACCAAAAACGTTATACCAACGTTATACCAGAGAGGCTTCTGTCATAGGGACGACTCTGACTGTGACTCAGAAGGTCGGGGGTTCGAATCCCCTCAATCACCCCTTACCCTTCCATTAAAATTGAATTCTTTCGAATTCGCGTCGCCGTGGCGTCGGCACGGTCTACTCACATCTTGATTTCCAACTTTTCTCACGGAACCGGAAGGATTCCCATGCGTCCACTTGCTGTCATCGCCCTGCTTTCATGCCTCACCTGCGTCCTTTGTGCCGAGGAACCCGCGCCGCAGCTGGTACCAAACGCGGGTGTTCGTGCGACAAAGCCATTGCCCACGCCGTCGAACGCGAAGTTCAATAGTACGACAGGCGTTAAGCCCAATATTGTTGCCGCGCCCGCCGGACAGGCGCTGACCGCCGATGGCACTGGCCTCTTAACGAAATGGGCGTTCATCAAAGGCACGGATATCGACAGTGGCGCGGCCTCATCGGGCATGGTGTTGCAGGCCAACGGCAACGGCGGCTCGATTTGGGGGACGCTAGGTAATTCGCAGCTTGTGAATTCGTCGCTCACCGTCACGGCGGGCACGGGATTGACGGGCGGTGGATTGGTGTCGTTGGGCGGAAGCACGACGCTTTCGCTCGGCTCGAATCTCACGCTGGGCGGGACGACAACCGGCACGTTTAGCGGGCCGCTGGTGGGGGATGTGACGGGCAATGTCAGCGGTTCGGCCGGTTCGTTTACCGGTACGCTTGCTGGCGATGTCACCGGGACTCAAGGTGCAACGACCATTAACGATGCAATCGTCACGGACAAGAAGCTAACTGGATTTGTCTCGGGCGCCGGGACGGTTGCTGCGACGGACTCGATTCTGACAGCACTCAACAAGATCAATGGCAACGACCTGCTCAAAGCACCACTGGCTTCGCCGACGTTCACGGGCACGGTAACCGCGCCCACATTCGTCGGCAACGTCACGGGTAACGTCAGCGGATCCGCGGGCACATTTACGGGGAGTCTTGCCGGTGACGTGACCGGCTCGCAGGGTGCGACCGTCGTCGCCAGCGTCGGCGGGTCTACGGCCGAAAACGTCCATGCCGCCGAAGTCGCCGCCAATGCCGCGACGCCGTTGAACATCCCGAACACCATTGTGAAACGCGATGCCAACGGGAACTTCGCCGCCGGAACCGTGACCGGCACCTTCGTCGGCGATGGCTCAGGGTTGACGAACGCGAACCTCAAGAATATCGCGCTACTCAAATGGGCCCCCAACACGACTTTCAATAACGCTTTCGCTGTGGGAACAACTCCCCGCGCCATCTGCTTCGACGGCGCCAACATCTGGGTGGTGAACAGCGCCAGCAGTGACGTGACGAAGCTGAGCGCCAGCACCGGAGCCCTTATTGGCACTTACGCAGTGGGATCAAATCCCCGCGGCATCTGCTTCGACGGTGCCAACATCTGGGTGACGAACTACAACGACAACAACGTGACGAAGCTGAACGCCAGCACCGGAGCCACCGTCGGCACGTACGGCGTGGGAACAGGTCCCGTCGGTGTCTGCTTCGACGGCGCGAACATCTGGACGGTGAACACATCCGGCAGCAACGTGTCGAAGCTGAACGCCAGCACCGGGGGCTTCTATGGCAATTATAGTGTGGGAACAGCTCCCACTGCCATCTGCTTCGACGGCGCGAACATTTGGGTGACGAACTTTGTCGGCAACAGCGTGACGAAGCTGAGCGCCAACACCGGGGGCTTCATAGGCACTTATGGTGTAGGAACAAATCCCTCCGCCATCTGCTTCGATGGCGCCAACATCTGGGTGGCGAACTACACCAGCGCCAACGTGACGAAGCTGAACGCCGGCACCGGGGCCGCTGTCGGCACTTACGGGGTTGGAGCTAATTCTTATGGTATCTGCTTCGACGGCGCCAACATCTGGGTAGCGAACTACGTCAGCAACAATGTGACGAAGCTGAGCGCCAGCACCGGAGCCCTTATCGGCACTTATTCAGCGGGAACAAATCCCCAGGGCATCTGCTTCGATGGCGCCAACATCTGGGTGACGAACACCGGCGACAACACCGTGACGAAGTTGTAGCCGAGCGGCCCGGATGTGCGCATTGTACCCATTTAGCCTCCGCCACGCCGCTTACCCCGCTTCTTCCTCAGGTTAGCACAAGCCGCAGTCCGGCACGCGGGGTGGTTGGCCGGCACAGCTCGAATCGGAGCGCGGGTAGCAGCGCTCCATGCCACGGGGCCAGTATTCACGACGCCAACCGCTTTGCGACCAGCAAATAGGCCGCGACCGGTTCGACGAAAACGCGGACAAACGGTTCGAAGTATATCCAGTCAATCCCCCCTTAACAAACTCACGCAACGAAGCGCATAACGAAGAGCTAGCATGGAATCTTGCCCCGGATCTTGCAGCGCTCGCCGTGCTTTGGGACCGAATTCCCGAATCGTTGCGACAGTCGTGGCTGCTAACGGCGCGCCTGTTCGTGGGACAACCTTGCTCGAAAATATCAACACCTGGCTGAAAGCGTGAGTAGCCGACACACGACGTGATGTTCGAGAAAGGACCGAGCCGCCATTACGTCGTTACTGGGAGACGCGAATGCGCTCGGATGGTTATGGTTAGTTCGTCGCTCAGCACGCAGGGCACTCGGATGAGGTGGGTAAGTCACACTATACGGACTGGCAAGCCACCGCGAAAGACCTTAGCGCCAAGATGCGGTTCGAAGCTGAAAAGAAAGAGACGGCTGAGAACGCCGATGTCAAGTGGCCAAGTCAACGGTCAAGACCACTAAAATGTCGCGCACTACAACGCGTAAGGTTTTGTAAACGCCAGATTTCCCTATATGGTTGAGTTCTAATTCGAGCGCGGCCATTCGCGGCACAACTACATCGAGCACCCCGCTCTCAATTCTTCTTTCATCTATAATTTAAATTCTGAATAATTAAGCACGCTTCATGCCAACCGCCAAGAATGATTTATTTTACAGGTAAGACCGCGCGCGAATCTATTAAGACTCAGATGGCAGCGATACCCTAATATGTGCGATCAAACTCGTTCGGTTACGCAGCAATTTCTTCCTGAACCCAAAAAATATAATTCCTGCAACATCTGCATTCAAATAGACTAGTAAAAACAAACAAACGATCAAGTCGTTTTGTTCGAAATCGTCGCATGCAACTTGCTGAAATGTTCCTTTGCCCTCGGAATGTGACAATAAATTAAATTAAATTTATGTTCCATGAGTGGGTTGAATAGGCCTCGTTTTGTGCGGCTTTTGTTATTTGGGAATTGCGTTCTGATTCGTGCTGATGCCCTTAGTTAGAAACCGTGGAGCCACAATGTTTAACACCTTCCAAAAATCTCGCAAGCTTCAATTCTCGACCCTTGCTTTCATGTTAGCAATTGCGACGTTGATGATGTTGACAAGTAAAGGTTCCGATGCTGTCGCCCAACCGCCCCTTATACAAGGTAGTAATATCGGCGCGAACAACAGTTCCGGTCAAAGCGTTGTCGTGGATACTTCTGGCAATCGGTACGTGATCGGCTTCTTTGCCGGAACCGACGTCGATTTCAATCTCGCTTCCGGTGCCCAGGACTTGAAGTCCAGCGTCTCGAACAGCTACGATGTTTTTGTTACCAAATTCAATGCTTCTGGAGCTTACGTTTGGACCCAAGTCTTCGGCGGAACTGGCGACGACCGCGGCTTTGGTGTGGCCGTTACGCCGGATGGTAGCAAAGTCTACGCGACTGGGCAATTGGGGAGTTCCGATGCCGGCTTCGCTGGTACAGCCGGCACCATTAGCAATGCCAACGGCGGCACGTTTATTCTCGCGTTAAACGCTAGCGACGGTTCGCCGGTGACAGGTTTCGGAACCAACGGCGTGCAACAATTCGGAAGTAACAACAATAGTTCAGGTGTAGCCACCGTGGCATCCAATTCCATCGTCTACGTCGCTGGAAACTTTTCGAATGCATCCAAGATTGGTAACACCGGTTCCGCAATTTCCTCCGCCGGCGGACAAGACGTTTTTGTGATCGCATTGAACTCCGCGACAGGCGCAGCGGTCACATCCTTCGGATTGAGTTCATCGGGCATTCAATCGATCGGCGGCACTAACAATGAGAACGTTTACGGTCTCTCACTGACGGCCAACGCGAGTACTCTGTATATTGCGGGATCTTTCGCCAGCTCCGGGAACGGTTCAGGCTTGGGTGTTGGAGGAGCGGGAAATATCAGCAGTGCAGGCGGAAACAATGCCTTTGTTGCGGCGTTGAACGCTTCCGACGGTTCGGCGAAAACGTCCTTCAATTCGACCGGCATCGCCACCTTCGGCGGACAGGGTGACGTGCAGGCGTTCGCCGTCACGGCAACCAATTCAAACGTCTATTTCACAGGTTATTTTAGCAGTGCTAACGGCGCCCAACTCAACGGCGTTGGTACTTCGTTTAATAGTAACAATCAGGACGTCATGATCGTCGGCCTGACTGATACGGGTAGCGCGATTCAAAACTTTGGTAACGGTGGCGTCGTTACCGTCAATGGTTTCGACGGCAACGACGTCGGCACAGGTATCACCACTGTTGGCGGAAACATCTTCATTTGCGGTTACCACTCGAGCCGAGATTTGCGTCTCAATGCAGCAGGGCCGCGCCTGTCCACTCAGGGCAGCAACGATGCTTTCATCCTGGCGCTCAGCGGCACGACCGGCGCCCCTGTCTCCGTTTTCGGCTCAAATGGTTACCAAAAGTTTGGTGGAACAGGTGACGACCGCGCGTACGCGATTGCAGCCGGCGCGTCCTACGTCGTCGTCAATGGTTTCACCACCAGCGGCGATGGAGCCATCGGTCTCGGCCGCAGTGGCAACATTAATTGGGCAGGTTATCAGAGCTTCTTGTTGCAATTAAACGCGACCTCCGGCAATCCGCCTTTCCCCGTGATCACCAGTCCCAAAAACTATGTCGCCGAAGGCGGCCAGCCATTCAGTTACCAGATCACCGCGACCGGCTCACCGACCAGCTACGATATTTCGCCCAATCCGCCCTTCGGTGGCCTGACCTTTAATTCGGCCACCGGATTGCTCTCCGGCACCACCAACGGAAACACCGGAAACGGTAACATCACGCTGACCGCAACCAACGCATTCGGCTCCAGCACCCAAACCGTCTGCATGTTCGTCTACAACGACTCCATCGCGAACCAAGCGCCTCCGACAGTCTACGCTCCGAATGTCAACAACCAGCCCGGCCGCCATTTCGACGTCGACTCTTCAGGCAATCGCTACGTCACCGCGTGGTTCTCCAGCGCTTACGATTTCAATCCCAAAGTCGGCACCGCAATGAAGTACTCGACCGTGTATTACTCGGACGACGTGTATGTCTGCAAGTACACCCCGTCTGGCGATCTCGCATGGGTCCGGACCTGGGGCGGCTCCAACAACGAACACGCCAACGCGGTGACCGTTTCGCCGGACGGCACGAAAGTTTACGTGACCGGCTACACGCAAAGTCAGGACAACGGCTTCGACGGCCTCGGCGGAAATTTCTCAACGTTGGGCACATCCTGCTTCGTGTTGGCCTTGAACGGGTCCGATGGCACGCCCGTCACAGCCTTCGGCCAGGGCGGCGTTCAACTCATCGGCGCGGGCAATGAACAGGGCTACGGTATCGTCACGAATTCGACGGGCAGTCAGGTGTACGTGACCGGCTTTATGAGCAACAATAACAATGGTATCGGTGGCTTCGGAACGCTGAATACTACCGGCGGCCAGGACGCCTTTGTCGCCGCTCTGAACGCCTCGGACGGCACCGGCGTTTCGGGATTCGGCACCGGCGGAATTCAGCGCATCGGTGGCACCAACAACGACGTGGGTCATGCCATTGCGATCACGCCGGACGACGCGACACTTTACGTCGCGGGCTATTTCAGGAGTACCGATTTCGGCATCGGCGGGACGGGCTCGCTGGCCGCTGTGGCGGAAAACAACACATTCATTGCCGCCTTGAATTCTAGTGACGGCTCGGCAAAGACCAGTTTCACTCAAACCGGCGTCGCCAAGCTCGGCAGCACGTCCGACGTCATTCCGAACCAAGTGGTCGCATCGAATACCAACGTGTACGTGACCGGCTATTTTTATAACGCGATCCAATACAATGGTGCGGGCACGACCGTCCCTCCCGCGTTGAGTGCCAACGGTCGCGACATTTACGTGCTCGCGCTGACCTCTGGCGGCGCGACGGTCAGCGGCTTCGGAGTTTCGGGATCCGGCATCGGCACGTTCGGCGGGAGCGAAGACAAAAACAGCACCGATATCACGTACGCAACCGGTGCACTGTTTGTTTCCGGATTCATGGCCTCGCCGCACGCCCATTTCAACAATTCCACAGTCGGCGCCGGCGTCTCGACGCGCGGCAGCTATGACGCCTTCGTCTACAAAATCGACGCCATAACCGGCGCGCCCGTTTCCACCTTCGGTTCCGCGCTCGGCTTCAACGGCCTGGTGCGCTTCGGCGGCGGCGGGAACGATCAGGGCATGGGCGTCGCAGTGCGGGGCTCCAACGTATATTTCTCGGGCTACTACTCGAGCAGCGATGCGAGCATCGCGTTGACCTATGGCTACTTCAACGAGCACGACTCCAACGGCAGCGATCTGTTTGGTTTCCTGTTTACGCTCGACAGCACCACCGGTTCGCCAAACCTGCCTGTCATCACCAGCGCCGACATCGCCGCCGGTGTGACGGGTCAGAACTTCACGTACCAAATTGTCGCGACCGGAAATCCGACCAGCTATTCGGCCACAGGCCTGTTCGACAATCTGACGCTCGACTCGTCCACAGGCTTGATCTCAGGCACCAACACGAACGCCGGAGCCAACGGCAATGTCATGATCACGGCAACCAATGCGATCGGCAGCACCAGCAAAACCATCGCAATCTACATCGTCGATGACGAGAAATCCGTTACAGCGCCCACGATCATCAAAGGCGGCGACAGCATGCGCCAGATGACGGTCGACGCGTCCGGCAATCGCTACATCTGCGGTTACTTCTCGAATCCGACCGACTTCAATCCTTACAAGCCCGGTGCGGATATCAAAGTGCCCGCTTTCCCCGGCCGAACGAACGCCTACGTGACCCGCTTCAATTCCGACGGCAGTTATGCGTGGACGCAAACGTTCGGTGGTTCCAGCAACGACAATGCCGTCGGCGTGGCCGTCTCACCCGACGGGAACACCGTTTACGCGGTCGGATATTTCAGCAGCTTCGACGCGGGTTTTGGCGGCCACGCCGGATCACTTTCGAGAACCAACAGCAACGACGCTTTCGTGATCGCGCTCGCCGCCAACACCGGCACGCCGATCAGCAATTTTGGATTCGGCGGCGTTCAAGTCGTCGGCGGTTCGGGCGACGATGTCGGCCATTCCATCGTCGTTTCGCCGGACAATTCGAAAGTCTATATTTCGTTCTACTCGTCCAGCAGCGATGTCGGCATCGGCGCGCGCGGTTCGTTTGCATCGACCGGAAGTTACGACGTGATGGTCGCGGCCCTGGATGCATCGACCGGCGCGGCGGCCAGCGGTTTCGGAAGTGGCGGTTTGCAGAAGATGGGCGGCAGTGGTTTCGATCTCGTCGATATCACGCAAGGCGGCGGCATGTCCCTCACGCCCGACGGAAACACTCTGTACATTTGCGGCTATTTTCAGAGCAGTGATTTCGGAATCGGCGGGACAGGGTCTGTCACGAATTCAGGAAGTGAAGATGCCTTCATCGTCGCGCTGAACACATCGGACGGCTCCGCCAAAACAGCGTTCAACGGCAACGGCATCGTCACGTTCGGCGGCAACAATTCGGATGTTGCTCACGGCATCATCGCGACGAATTCCAACGTCTACACCACGGGTTCGTTCCGCAGCAGCAACGTGAATCTCAATGGTGTGCCAACGGGAATCAGTTCGATTTACGCGTCCGGAAATGGTTCGGACACATTCGTGCTCGCCTTGAAAGCCGACGGCTCGCCGGTGAACACGTTCGGAATTTCAAACAGCGGCATCGCCACGATCGCCGCAAACTCCGAAGACTACGGCACCGCGATCGCCGTCTCAGGCGGCAATCTTTTCGTCGCGGGTTTTGGAAATGGAAATAATTTTCAGTTCAACCAAACCGGTCCGTCGTATGGAACGCTCGGTAGCAACGACGCGTTCGTCGCCAAATTCAACGCCACCACCGGCCAACCCGTCCCGGCATTCGGCAGCGCGTTCAGTACGAACGGCTGGGTTCGCTTCGGCGGCTCTAATGAAGAGCAAGCCCGCTCCATCGTGCTCTCCGGTTCGACCGTTTACGTTGCTGGATTTATGAACAGCTCCGACGCCGGGATCGGAACCTACGGTTCATTCAGTTCGAATGGCACACCCGGCAACTTCAACGCATTCGTCGCAGCCTTGGATAGTACGACCGGCACTGGCACGGGTCTGACGACTCCGACCATCACGAGCCCCGTCAAAGCCGTCGGCCTCACCAACCAATCCTTCTCGTATCAAATTACCGCGACCGGAAGTCCGGTCAGTTTCAACGCGATGAATCTACCGGACGGCTTGACTGTCAATACCTCCACCGGCGTGATCTCCGGAACCGCCACGTCCGCGACCGACGATTACAACGTGATCATTTCCGCGACCAACGCGCAAGGCATGACCGGCAGTAAACGCATCGGCATCTACATCGTCAACGACGGTATCTCCAACACCTATCCGCCCGTCGCCGTGGCCGCATTGAACGGCTTCTCGAAATGCCTCGCAGTCGACGCCAGCGGCAACCGTTACGTGGCCGGTTATTTCAACGGCAGCCGCGATATGAATCCCATTGCCGGCGTCGACGCCAAAGCCGCTGATTCGGTCAACGGCAACAACAACGCGTTCGTCATCAAATTCAATTCCACCGGGACCTACGCGTGGTCGCAGACTTTCGCCTGCGATTCTGAAGCCGTCGCGCGCGCTGTCGCGGTCTCGCCTGATGGAACGAAAGTCTTCGTGACCGGTTATGCAGTCGGACATCAACTGGGTGTCGGAACGTCCGGCCAATCGGGTACATTGAACAACTCGTACGACGCTTTCGTGATGGCGCTGCACGCCAACGATGGTTCCGCGCTCAGCAGTTTCGGCAACGGTGGCTACCAATTAATCGGTGGCGGCAACAACGACTTCGGCAACGCCATCGTGGTTTCGCCGGACAATTCAAAAGTCTACGTCGGCCTCTTCGGAAATAGCAACGATATCGGCATCGGCACGATGACGTACAATTTCCCGGCGCAGGGATCGAACGACGGATTCGTCGCCGCGCTCGACGCCTCAACCGGCGCGGAAGTCACCGCATTCGGCATCGCTGGGATGCAACGCATCGCCGGAAATGGCGACGACCAGGTCAACGACATCGCACTCTCGCCCGACGGCTCGACACTCTACGCCGGTGGCTTGTTCTCATCGAACAATTTCGGCATCGGCAACACAGGAAATCTCTCGACGCTCGGCGACTACGATGCCTTCGTCGCCGCATTGAACACGTCGAACGGCTCACCGAAAACGACGTTCAACTCCACCGGATTGATTTCATTCGGCGGCAGCTCCGGCTTTGAAAATATCAACGGTTTGGCCGCGACGAACTCGAACGTCTACGCTACCGGCTGCTTCCGAAGCCAGGCCACAAAACTCAACGGAACCGGTTTGGGCTTCGACGCATCGAACAACAGTCTGGATGCGTTCGTCCTCGCATTGAATGCCGACGGAACGCCAGTGAACACCTTCGGCGTTTCGGGCAGTGGCATCGCCGTGTTCTCCGGCGTCAACGACGAAGAAGGCCGCAGCATTGCAATCTCCGGCGGCAATCTGTACGTCACCGGCTATTTCGGCAGCTTCAACACGCAATACAATTACACGGGCGCGCGGCTCCCCACCATCGGCAGCAACGATGCCTTCGTGATCAAGATATCCGCGACTACCAGTGCGTTGGATGCAACGTTCGCATCTGCCTACGGTACCCCGGGACTGCTACGTCTGGGCGGTGGCGGCGATGATCGCGGATACGGAATCGCAGTCGCCGGCAACACGATTTACACGGCGGGCAGCATCACTAGCGGCGATTTCGGCATCAGCGCACGCGGTAATTTCAGCTACGGTGGAGGCTCTCAAAATTACTTCGGCTATCTGTTGACACTCGACACGACCAGCGGCCAGTCGGATTTCCCTGTGATCACCAGTCCCACCAATTTGAAGGGCATGCTAGGCGTCGCGTTCTCGTATCCAATCGTTTCGACAGGCAGTGCGATAACGTACGCGCTGATCGCGGATCCGCTGCCCAACGGGTTGACGCTCAACACATCGACGGGTGTGATCTCAGGAACGCCGACCGTGCCGGGAACGTTTGGAAACATCATTGTCACCGCGACGAACGCGGTCGGCAGCGCACAGAAAACATTCACAATCTACATCACCGCCGCTGATTGGGTCGCGCAGTCATTCCCGCCGGTCATTCAAGGCTCCATTCCAAATCAATCCGGTCACTGCATCGCGATGGATTCAGCCGGCAATCATTACGTCTGCGGAGCGTTCGGCAACGTCCAGGATTTCAATCCCAAAGCGGGTGGCGATTTTAAAATCACCGCCGGAAGCAACGATGTCTTCGTCACCAAATTCGGTCCCGCCGGTGAATACCTCTGGACTCAGACGTTCGGAGGATCCAGTATTGAACAAGCGACGGCCATCGCCGTGACACCGGACGGCAGCAAAGTCTACACGGTCGGATACCTCTACAGCACGGACGCAGGCTTCGGCGGTAATCTCGGTAATAATTCAACGGCTGGAAACTACGACGGATTCGTGATCTGCTTGAACGGCGCTGACGGCTCACCCGTCACATCGTTTGGCGCGCGGGGCTATCAGGGCATCAACGGAAACGGAAATGAACTGGCTTACGATTGCGTGCTCTCACCCGACAATTCAAAGCTCTACGTCTGCGGAGAATTCAACAGCGGCCAGATCGGGATCGGCACGTTTAACAACCTGAGCACCTCCGGCGGAGTCGATGGATTCATCGCGGCTATCAACGCAGGCGACGGTTCCGCCATCACCGCGTTCGGAACACAAGGCATTCAAAAACTCGGCGGCGACAACAACGATTACGCCTACGCCCTGGCCGTTACGCCGGATGGTAACACGCTCTACGCGACCGGCATCTTGCAGAGCTACAACTTTGGCATTGGCGGCAACGGCCCGGCGAACAGCAACAACGGCAACCAAAACGCGTTCGTCGTCGCCTTGAATACGGCCGATGGCAGCGCGAAAACTGCGTTCAATTCCACAGGTATTGCGTCGTTCGGAGGAAGCAACAACGATGTCGGTACCGCCATCGTCGCAACCAACAACGCTGTGTATGTCGCAGGCTATTTCGCAAGCAGCGACGCGACCGTCAACGGCACCGGCACAGCCTTTACGAGCGTCAACAGCAGCAACGATACGTTTATCCTCGCCCTCAACGCCGACGGTTCGCCGGTGAACACGTTCGGAATCACAGGCAGCGGCGTCTCGACGTTCGGCAACACCGGCAACGATTTCGCCACGGGCCTCACACTCTCCGGCGCGAATCTCTACGCATTTGTCACGTCCGACAGCACCGGCTTGATGTTCAACGGCACGACGCTCACGCCGACGGTATCGACCAGCGGCAATCAGGACGCTTTTGTTCTGAAACTGAACGCAACCAGCGGCGCACTCGTCACCTCGTTCAATACAACCGGCGTCCAAAAATTCGGCGGTTCGGACAACAACGACCAGAGCAACGCGCTGACCGTCTTCGGTAACACCGTCTGGGGCGTCGGAGCGTTCTACAGTTCCAATGCCGGTTTCGGCGGCACGGGTCCGTATGCGGCCTCAGGCACAAACGGCATTGGCTTCTTCAACGGCTACCTCAGTTCGCTGAACATGAACACGGGCGCGTTCCAATATCCGCCGAGCATCACCAGCCTGGCCGCCGCGACGCTCGTTGCCGGGACGACCGGCCCCGCGTTCACAATCACGACATCCGGCGCGCCCACCGTCACCAGTATCGCGCGCACGGGTTCGGCATTGCCCGGCGGCGTGACGTACACCGACCATGCCGACGGCACCGCGACTCTGACCGGAATGCCCGCCGCGGGGACGGGTGGTATTTATAATTATGTCCTGACCGCCACCAACGGCACGATCCCCGATTACGTCCAGAATTTCACGCTCACCGTCAATGAACCCGCGTCATTCACCAACGCCAACAACACGGTCATCGCGCTCAACACGCGGGGTACCTTTACGTTCACAACCCGCGGCTTTCCTGCGCCAACGATTTTAAAATCCGGTTCGCTGCCTCCGGGCGTCACATTCACAGACAATGGTAACGGCACCGCAACGCTCTCCGGCACACCCACCGTCAGCGGCGACTTCACGCTCAACCTGACCGCGCAAAACGGCATCGGCGCGGACGGCACCCAAACGTTCACGCTCCACGTTTACCAGCCCGCCGCGATCACCAGCGCAAACACTGCGACATTCGCGGTCATGTTCACCAATTCGGCCACAATCACCACGACCGGATTTCCCGCCCCCACCCTCAGCGCATCCGGCGCGCTGCCCAATGGCGTCACATTCATCGACAACGGCAACGGTACCGCGAAGCTCACCGGCACCCCCGCGCTCGGCACAGCCGGCAGCTACCCGCTCGTCATCACCGCACACAGCGCCGCCACGCCCGACGCCCAACAAAATTTCACGCTCCTCGTCACCAGCCCCGATTACACGGTCCAAACATCCGGCAACGCGATCGTCGTCACCAACATTTCAAACAACGGCGACACCGTAACGCTCACCGAACCCAGCGCCGGAAACATCCAGTTCGCCGCCGCAACACGCACGTTCTGCGTGGACGGCAACACAACGTTCATCACCGGAAATTCAGGCAGCCTCTCGCTGACCGGCGTGACGACCGTCACCTTGAACTGCGGCAGCGGAAATGACGTTGTCAACGTCGGCGCGTTCACCGCAAACCTGCCCAGTTTGTCGCTCAAAGGCGGCTCCGGAAACGATACCGTGAATCTAAACGGCTCCATGACATTCGCATCAGGCGGCGTTCTGTATGTCGCCGCCGAAGCGGTCAACATCGGCGTGACTACTTCGCTGACAACGTCTGGCGCAGGCACGATCAGCGTCGTGGCCGACGATGTCGCCATCGACAGCACCTCGTCGCTGATCTCCGCGAATTTCGTTACTCTGACGCCGCAGACGCCAGCGCGTCCAATCGCTTTGGGATCCGAAGTCGGCGGGCAACTCAGTTTGACCAGCGCGGAGATCGCGCGCATCGCAGCACCCACGCTGCGCATCGGCGATGCCAACAGCGGGACGATCACACTCAAAGCCACCGTTGCGACAACCGCCAATCTCGCGCTTGCCAGCGGTGTGTCGATCCTCTCCACCGGCGGATCATTGGCCACAACCGGCGCAACAATTTCATTCGACACGCCCGGAACCATCGGCACCGTCGCCAACCGCATCGCGTTCGCGGACAACACCAACACCGCTCAACAAAATGTCGTCATCGGTTCGCTCGTCCAGCCCAGCGGCGTGTTCCTGGATGGTCTGGGAAGCGTGACGCTTTGCGGCATCTCCGGTGGAACGTCCAATGCGGCAGTCGATGTTACCGCGCGCGCAAATCTCGTTGTATCCGGAGTGATCACGAGCGGAACAAGCGCTATCACCATGGCCGCCGATGTGACCGCCACCAGTTCCGCCGACAATGGTACCGGAACACTGACAATCGCATCAAATGCAACGGTGAATGGAGCCAGTATCACTCTGCGCGGAGCCGACATCGACATCGTCGCCACGGCGCAGGTGGGGCTCGCGACCACGAACCAAGTGACGATCCTGTCGTCCCAGTCAAACCGTCCGATGAACATTGGCGGTTCGAACAACGCCGCTGTCGCCGGTATCAATTTAATATCTGCGGAACTCGCCCGCATCACGTCGTCAAGCAGCGCCACGATTACCTTTGGAAACAGCAATCAGGCAGGCGATATTACTTTCGTCAACGCCACTCCCGCCACGGCACTCGGCGCAGCCACCACAATCCTTCAATCCCCCAGCAGTGCAGGTAAGATCGTGCTGAACACCGGAGGCAACGCGCTCAACGGCAACGGTGGCCTCGTGACGCTGATCAGCGGAACCGGCAACATAGAAGTCGGCCAATTATCCACGGACGTCTCGCTGACCACGAACGGTTTCAACGCCGCCGGATTGACCCTGAATCTGACACTCGGATCCGCGCCCACACTCGGTTCGCACTATAAAATTGTCAACAACACCTCCGTCAATCCCATCACTGGAACCTTTACCGGTATCGCACAAAACAGCTTGTTCACAGCTAACTACAACAGCACTCCGTACACTTTCCAAGCAAATTACAATGGTGGTGATGGTAACGATTTTGTCCTGACGTTCCTCGGTGCAACATCAACCACCGCAGGCAACGCAAGTGCGCCCTACAAGCTGTCTGCGCAAAACGTGACGCTGAATGCCAACGTTACTTCTTCTTCAGGAACCGTGAACGAAGGTGCCGTAACCTTCCAAATCATGGATGGAGCAACGCCCATCGGGACTCCGCTAACGTCGGGAACTGTTAGCAATGGAATAGCAACCGTTTCCTATTCATTACCAGCCGGAACACCGGCCAAGACCTACACGGTGATTGCATCATTCGCCGCTACTGCCAACTTTAATAGCAGTTCAGACAACACGCACACATTGACTGTTAACCCAGCATCGACAACAACCGCAGCCACTCCAACGATCATTGCTTTCAGCCAAGTTGCTCAGAATGTTAACTTGAATGCGACTGTGACTTCAGCGGCAGGCGTGCTCAACGAAGGCACGGTTACATTCCTGCTTAAATCTGGCAATACGACTATCGGTTCCAGCGTGTCATCCTCAACTGTCGCAAACGGCGCGGCAAGTGCCGACTATTCAGTCCCAGCGGGGACAGCCGTGGGATCATACACAATTCAAGTGACCTACAACGGCACCACGAGCTTCCTCGTGAGCTCCGATAGTACGCAAAATCTAACCATTAGCAAAGCCACGACGACAACCACCGCTTCAGCGGCGAATTCCACCTACAGCATCTCAGCACAAAACGTGACGCTGAACGCCAATATAACTTCACCGGCTGGAACGGTGAATGAAGGGACGGTGACATTCCATATCATGGATGGAGCAACAATACCCATCGGCACTCCGGTAACCTCCGGAACCGTTACCAATGGTAATGCATCTGTCGCGTATTCGTTACCAGCTGGTACGCCGGTCAATACCTACACGATAGTCGCATCGTTCGCCAACACTGCCACATACACGAGCAGTTCAGACAACATGCACACATTAACCGTGAATCCAGCCACCACAACAACCGCAGCCGCTCCAGCGATCACCGCCTTCAGCCAATCCGCTCAAAACGTTACCTTGAACGCGACCGTGACGTCCGCAGCTGGCGCAGTCAACGAAGGTACTGTCACCTTCCAATTGTTAAACGGCGCTGCGACTATCGGTACCGCCGTCACTTCCTCACCGGTCGCGAACGGCGTGGCGAATGTTACCTATTCCGTCCCGGCGGGAACAGCCGTAGGCTCGTACACGATTCAAGCATCTTATAGCAGTGCCATGAGTTTTATCATCAGTTCCAACAATACACAAAATCTGACTATTAGCAAAGCCACGACGACAACGATAGCTTCTGCCGCGAACGCAACCTTTAATCTGTCAGCCCAGAACGTCACGCTGATCGCCAATGTTACTTCCCCTGCAGGAACCGTGAACGAAGGGACCCTGACATTCCAAATCATGGATGGAGCAATCCCAATCGGTATTCCGGAAACTTCCGGAACCGTTACCAATGGTAACGCATCTGTCTCCTATTCGTTACCAGCCGGAACACCGGCCAAGACCTACACGGTGATTGCATCGTTCGCCAGTACAGCAAAATACAATAGCAGTTCAGACAACACGCACACATTGACCGTGAATCCTGCATCGACGACAACCGCAGCCACTCCAGCGATTATCGCGTTCAGCCAAACGGCTCAAAACGTTAACTTGAGTGTGTCTGTGACTTCGGCGGCTGGCGTGATCAACGAAGGAACGGTCACCGTCGTACTTAAATCTGGCAACACGACTATCGGCTCGGCCGTCACTTCCGCGACTGTTGCTAATGGTGCGGCAAGTGTCGACTATTCCGTTCCGGCGAGTACAGCCGTGGGGCAGTACACAATTCAAGCGTCTTATAGCAACGCCACGAATTACCTCGTCAGTTCCGATAGCACACAAAAACTAACCATCAGCCATGCCTCGACAATAACCACCGCTTCTGCCGCGAATGCCACGTACAGCCTCTCCGCACAAAACGTGAGTATGAGTGCGATGGTCGTCTCCCCTGCAGGTACCGTGAACGAAGGGACTGTGACTTTCCAAATCATGGACGGAGCAACGCCCATCGGCGCTCCTGTTTCGTCCGGAACTGTGACCAATGGCATTGCATCTGCCTCCTACTCGTTACCAGCTGGTACGCCGGTCAATACCTACACGATAGTCGCATCGTTCGTCAGTACAGCCACATACAATAGTAGTTCAGACAGCACCCATACATTGACTTTGAACCCAGCCATAACAACGATCGCTGCCGATCCAGGGTTCACCGTTTTCAGTCAATCTGCTCAGAACGTTACCTTGAATGCGACCGTGATTTCAGCGGCTGGTGCAGTCAACGAAGGTACGGTCACGTTCCAATTGTTAAACGCCGCGACGAATTTAGGAACCGCCGTTGAATCATCCATTGTTGCAAACGGCACGGCAAATGTTACCTATTCCGTCCCGGCGGGAACAGCCGTAGGCTCGTACACGATTCAAGCATCTTACAGCAGTGCCATGAGTTTCCTCTCCAGTTCCGACAGCAAAAATAACCTGATCATTAGCAATGCGGTAACGACGACGACAGCATCGGCCACGAATACGACCTACAGCCTCTCAGCACAAAATCTGACTCTGAGTGCCAATGTGAATTCCCCTGCAGGTACCGTAAACGAAGGAGCTGTCTCCTTCCAAATCATGGACGGAGTAACGCCCATTGGTTCGCCTATTCTGTCGGGAACCGTGACAACCGGAACCGCATCGGTTTCCTATTCGTTGCCAGCCGGTACCCCGGTCAATACCTATACAATAATCGCGTCGTTCGCCAGCACGGCAAGATACAATAGCAGTTCAGACAACTCGCAGACTATGACCTTGAATCCTGCCGCTACTACAACCATAGCTGATCCAACAATCACCGCGTTCAGCCAATCTGCCCAAGATGTCGCTTTGAACGCATCTGTGACCTCAGCAGCCGGCGTGGTGAACGAAGGTACTGTTACGTTCCAATTGTTGGACGGCACCACGAATCTCGGAATCTTAGTCACATCGGCTCCGATAACAACAGGAACCGCAAGCGCGACTTACACCCTGCCAGCCGGCACCTTGCCTGGCAATTATACGATCATCGCGACGTACGCCTCCACGTTAAATTTCACAAGCAGCAGCGATTCAACGAACAATTTAACTATCTACGATGCAGCCAGCACGACCGCTGTTACGAATGCCACCGCGAACTTTGCATCCTTGCAACAGGTGGTCACCTTAAACGCGACAGTGACATCTCCTGCAGGTGTCGTCAACGAAGGTACAGTGTCATTCCAAGTATTCAATCTCGGTGCGCCAGTGGATGCCGCCGTGGTTTCGTCGATCGTTACGAACGGCAGCGTTGCAATTCCATATGCGCTACCCGCCGGAACCGAATTGGGAACATACAGTATCGAGGCGACCTACGATGGCGGCGCTAATTTCCAGCCCAGCATTGACACCACACATACCTTGACGATTGGAACAGCCAACACCACGACCGCAGTGACAACAGCCAACGTACCCATCAGTCCTACGAATCAAAATGTTACTTTGAGCGCCACGGTGACGTCGGTCGGTGGGCCGGTCAACGAGGGGACGATCACGTTCCAAGTGTATCAAAGCACAAACGCTTTCGGGGCACCGCTTACATCCACGACGATCATTAACGGAGTCGGGTCTGTTACCTTTACCGTCCCAGGCGGAACGGGTTTGGGAGCCTACGGAATAACCGCGAACTACAGTGGCAGCGGGCATTACGATATTAGCACTGACAGTTCGCGATATCTGAATGTCAATCTAACGCACCCGATCATCACCAGCCCGCTGGCAGCGGCAGGCGTCGTTGGTTTACCATTCACTTACACACTGACCGCAACCAATCTGCCAACAGGTTTCTCCGCATCGAATCTCCCGCCAGGTTTGAGTTTCGATCCTATTACCGCTCAAATCAGCGGTATTCCGACAACCATTGGAAATACTAACGCCACGATTTCATCAACTAATATCAGCGGTGCCGATACACAAACATTGGTTGTGACCATCACTCCGAATCAGGCACCGATAGTACCGGCGTTGAATAGCGACGACAATCCGGCACTGCTAAACCAAACTGTTACCTATTCAATAAAGGCGACGGACGCGGACACGCCAATACTTAGCTATATATTTAATTTTGGCGACGGCTCGCCGGATATGACCGGTGTGTTCCCCCAAGGTACGGTGGTAACACTATCACACGTTTATTCGTCATATACGGATGGCGTACCCGTGACACTGACAGTGAACGACGGCTTTACGGCGGTGACTCAAACCACCCTCCAAAAAGTTCCCGCTCCGAATTCAACGGGTGCTGGTGTGACGAACACGCTGGTTGATGCTCCCCCAGTCGTTTCGCCGCTGGACGGATTGGGCGTCAAGGTAATGGCCAGCGACGGCGGCGTGATTCAATTGGGCATTGATGTCAGCTCGCTGACGCGTTCAGCTTACGCCATCTCGACGGATTGGGGCGACATCGCTGGCCGGTCATCGAAAACGACTGGAACCCATCCTGTGCACCAGTTCGACTCCCGCGGTATTTTTGTAGCCAAAACAACTGCGGTAAACAGTAGTACCAATGCTGTCGCCGGTCACATGCGACTCACGCTTCCAATTAGTTCGAAAGAAACCGGCGATTACCCCGCGAATAGTCACCACGCCACGCCAGGCATTCGAACGGCTGCATCCAACGACTCGACTATTACGACACGAGCCATCAATGGTAAATTTGCGTTCAAAGCCAACACAAACGATGTCGTGACCTACACCGGTGATATCAAATTGCCAGCCGGGATCACTATCGGTCAAGAGCATGAATTCTGGATGGGCATCGGCAATATTGTGGTCACAACCACGCTCGACAAAAACTGCAAGGGCATCATCGCAAATAAATCAGGCACGTTGAAGAATGTAAAAATGATGACCAAATTGAAGAAAGGAACCGTCACGTTGGGAGGCGAGCCCGCAACGATCACCGTGACCTACAGCGCCCAAAATATGGTTGCAAACGGATTCGACTCCGAAGGTGTTTCAAACCAGGCGGCTGACGCAAAGGGCGGCAAAGTCGCGCAACGCCAAATCCAGATCGCCATGCTGCTGGATGGCGCACCCTTTCAGTCCCTTGCACCAGCAAACTTTTCGGTTTCCCACAATTCAGATTTCGGAACAATCAACGGACGAAGTTCGAAATAAGAGTTGAACGTTTTTCTTGTCCCGCTTGCCCGGCGCGGCGCATCTTGGCAGGGGGGTTTTGTCCGATAGCTCTAATGTTTATCGAACAAAATGCGGTCTCGCATGATAGGTTGAACCACTTGACGACCTTGATGAATTCGAGCGGGCCAGTTGCGATTGGCGAGAAGAACGAGTGGCTGGATATGCAACGGGGCATCGCGAGATCGGCACTGGTAAGGGTACTTACCAGTGGCACCCGATTGCACACACGCGTTTATTTGGTAATGCTTTCTGGGTTATTGTATTCAGTGCCACCCGCCGTGCCTTAAAAATCGAGCCATGACTCGGCTTCAATTATGCCAGTCGTGTTAATTGGCTCTTCGGGTTTTAGCGCCAAGCAACGCACGAACTCATCGATAGTCGACCAAGTATACATAACCCGCCGATTGTCATTGAGCAGTTGAACCGTGCCATGTTGCGGTTCTAAGCAAATGATCGTGTGCCAATCACCATAGAATGGCACCAGCGACCTCGGGACATCCCAATCTTCTTGAATAGTCACAGACTGCGAGATCTCTGTATAGTTCCAGAAGGGATGACACAAAGCGTAAGACGAATCTCCCGTCCGCACGGTATTAAACCGAGCGTTAAAGTCATCGACTGAAGTAAGGAACGATTGTTGTTCCGCAGTCAGTTGCACCGTACCTCCTCCTGCCGCCGAACGACCCAAGCTCAGCGACCCGGCCCACGAGGGCGTTCGATTGCAACCTGGACGCGATGGCCGGGTTCGCTGCAGCACATGGTTAGACGGCTTCGTTCATTTCGGAGTTGATGATGGCACGGCAGCCCACCAGCCTAATTCGTCGTGACCCCAACGCACGCCAAGTCCATTCGCGACCGTGCGTAGCAGTTCTAGTTCGCTAGCTTCCGTTCCGGCGTCAAGTATGTGTCCAGGAACTTCTGTGCCGTCCTCGCACCGCATGGTAACCGGCAATGCGCCGACTGGACAACCCGGTCCTCCGGGCTCGCCAAGGCGATGGTAGCGTTTGTCTTCTTGGCTCATTTGCGTTGGTTCAATGGCTGCGCGTGGAAGCGCCTAACATAGTATTCAACCTCATTCGTGCGGTCTAGTATGGCTATTAGATTACCGCATTTCTTTGCATTTTAGTAGGCTTAATTTTGAATTATGATCGAAATTTACCCTATTATTTTCCGACTAAAATGCGATCTAGCAAAATCGATGGAGGCGTGAAATACCGCAGGTCAGTTGGGTGCGAATTATGGTAAAAGTGCTTGAAAAAGGCGGGTGGGTTTTCGTTGTATAGTAGGGAATGGTTGAGACGTTTTGATTGAGTTCAAAATATATAATATATCGTATATGCCTGGTTCTGACGAGGGTGATGCACGATGTGATTATTTGGGAGTGGGAATGTCGGGGGAGACGGGGGATTTATTTCGCCCCTGTAGGGCTTGGGATTTGGGTGGGATTTCGACCTGGGCCTTACGGCCCAGGCTACATTATGTCGCCTCGTTGAGGCTGGACGACGGGATGGAATGCAGGATGTGCATGTTTGGGAATGGGCTGATGGAGTGCGTGGAGAGAGGGCCGCTTGCTGGCGCGCGCGGCTCTTGGACGTGGTGCGCACGATGTGATTGTTGTGGAACGGTGATCTGGGAACGTCGGGCTACAAAAAAGCGCCGGTAGGATTGCTCCCACCGGCGCTCGTTTTTAGTTCTTGATTACGTCCGACTTACTTCTTCTCGGTCACGTCCTTGAAGTCGGCGTCGATCACGTCGCCATCGGGCTTCTTGGCTCCACCGGCGGCGGGGCCTTCGGCTCCAGGGGCGGCACCTTCAGGACTCGGCGCGGCTTTGTAGGCTTCTTCGGCCATCTTGTGGCTGGATGCTTCGAGCTTGGCGACTGCGGCATCCAACACGTCTTTAGCTGCTTCGTCCTTCAACGCCTTGCGGACTTCTTCGACAGCTTTGTTGATGTCGTCTTTGACACCAGCGCTGATCTTCGCTTCGTTGTCCTTGATGAACTTTTCGGTCTGGAAGCAGAGCTGATCGGCCTTGTTGCGCGCGTCGATCATTTCGCCCTTCTGCTTGTCTTCGTCGGCGTGGGCAGCTGCTTCGTTGACCATGCGGTCGATCTGACTCTTGTCCAAACCGGAGGACGCTTTGATCTCGATCTTCTGTTCTTTGTTCGTGGCCTTGTCTTTCGCGGTCACGTTCAGGATACCGTCGGCGTTGATGTCGAAGGTCACTTCAATCTGCGGCACGCCGCGCGGTGCGGCTGGGAGTCCGGTCAACTGGAAGCGTCCGAGCGTGCGGTTATCCGCAGCCAATTTGCGTTCGCCTTGCAAAACGTGGATGTCAACGGCTGGCTGGCTGTCAGCAGCGGTCGAATACGTTTCGCTCTTGCGATGCGGAATCGTGGTATTGCGTCCGATCATTGTGGTCATCACGCCACCAAGCGTTTCGACGCCCAGCGACAACGGTGTCACGTCAAGGAGGACGATGTTCTTCAGCGACGGATCCTGGGCCAAAACAGCGGCTTGAATCGCGGCACCGATCGCGACGACTTCGTCGGGATTGACACCCTTGTGCGGTTCTTTGCCACCGAAGATTTCTTTGCAGATGAGCTGGCACTTCGGCATGCGGGTCGAACCACCGACGAGCACCACTTCATCGATTTCGGATGCCTTCACGCCAGCGTCTTTCATGGCGCTCAAGACCGGTCCTCGCAAGCGTTCGAACAGTGTATCGCAGATGCTTTCGAACTTGGCTTGTGTCAACGTCTGAGTCAAATGTTTCGGCACGCCATTGACGGCGGTGATGTACGGGAGATTGATCGTGGTCTGAGGCATCGTGGACAGATCGCACTTCGCCTTTTCGCAGGCTTCGGTCAAGCGCTGCAACGCCATCGGGTCTTTGCGGACGTCGATTGCGTTGGCTTTCTTGAATTCATCGGCCACGAAATCGACGATGACGCGATCCCAATCGTCGCCGCCCAAATGCGTATCGCCATTGGTCGAGAGCACTTCGAAAACGCCGTCGCCGACATCCAGAATCGAGATGTCGAACGTACCGCCGCCCAAATCGAAGATGGCGATCTTTTCGTTCGTTTTCTTGTCCAACCCGTACGCCAACGCGGCGGCGGTCGGTTCGTTCAAAATGCGTTTCACATCCAGCCCGGCGATCTTGCCGGCTTCTTTCGTGGCTTGGCGCTGGGAGTCATTAAAGTACGCCGGGACCGTGATCACGGCTTCGGTGACTTCTTCGCCCAAATACGTTTCAGCGCTCTTTTTCAAGTCCTGAAGCACCATCGCCGAAATCTCCGGCGGGTAGTAGCGCTTGTTGTCGATGTCAACCTGGACGAGTTCTTCCGAACCGCCGACGACCTTGTACGGCACCAACTTCTCTTCGCTGCCCACTTCCTTATGGCGGCGACCCATGAAGCGCTTGATGCTGAAAATCGTGCGCGACGGATTCTGCACGGCCTGGCCCTTTGCGGGGCGGCCGACAATGCGACCATCGTCCGTGAAGGCCACGACGGAGGGTGTCAAGCGGGAACCTTCAGCGTTGACGATCACCTTCGTCTCTTTGCCTTCGTGAATCGCAACGACGCTGTTGGTCGTTCCCAAATCGATGCCAATAATTCGTCCCACAGTCGTCTCTCCTTCGCAGTGTGCAATCGGTCAGTTCTTATCGCAGGATCAGCGCCCCGAACGGACTGAGTAGTCCCCTCGCCGCTCCCTCGCAACCGTATTCCACTGGGGATGAAAGCAAACCCTACGCCATGCAACACCTCGTCTGCGTCAGCATTAAAAACAATGCTTTCATAGGTTTATAAATTCGATACGCATCTTTTTGATCGTTATCAGATACTAAAGAATGAAAAATGAGGTCAAATTGACATAACCTTTGGGATCGGCTACGCTTGGTGTTTTGAGCCGGAGTAACTTCACACGTGGAGCGCCTGCTATCATGATTCCGCAATCGTTTCGGCTCCACACTGCGTTCTATTCAGCCTTATTTTTCGCCATGATTCATCTGGCCTGCCGCGCTGCGGAGCCGGTCGTAACGCAGCCGCTGGTACCCACACTAACGGGCACGTGGTCCGGGACATGGATTGACGGACGCGCGAGTTACGGCGGCAGCGGCGGCGACTTCACCTGTATCGCGGTTGAAGTCAAACCCAACGTCTGGAAAGCCGCCTTTTCGCTGGGAAAATCGAAGACGTTCAATGTCGAAATCAGCGGCACGAAAGTGGGTTCCGAAATCCTCTTCGATACGACCGCCGACCTCGGTACATTCCACGGAATCTACACGCTCAAAGGCAAGATCACCGCTGAAGGATTTTCTGCGACGTACAGCGGGAAAGACGAGCAAGGGACGTTCAGCATGAAGCGACGTGAGGAGATCAAGAAGTGAAGCGAGCGGTCTCGTAGCCACCTGCCACACGATTAAAACCGAACAGACACGCCGACAAACGTCTTGACGTCATCCGCCGAGCGCGTTAGGCCGAAGTTGATGCCTCCATCCAAGCGAATGTTTTTCGTGAGTTCCCACGTGCAGCCCGTGTTGAACGATCCAACCCAGCGCGAATCGTGTTGTGTGCTGGCCTTGGCCGAGAACTCCCAAAACCCGGACAGCTTGCTGATGAGTTTGTGGCTGAACTCGTACGTGCCGCCATACTCGACGTGATAGCCCCGGTTGCTTTCGTTTCGAGCCGCGTCAATTTCGAATTGCCCCGAAGTCGTCCACCCTTTGGGCAGCTCCGCGCTCCACGGCACAATCAGGCCGCCTTCGACGCTCTTGTTGCCGAGTCCACCTTGATTTGTCGGAAGCTTGAGGAATGGAAGCAGCGCGACTGACGGTCCGTCGGAGTCGTTGTTCAACAGATTGATTTTGCTGCGCAGCGTGATGTCGCCGAACCCCTGGACGATCGCCGTATGGCCCTTCTCTGTGGTACGTTCCAGCGTGAAGGAAGGAATGATGACGTGAAAATCGATGTCGTTGAACAACCCGATTTTGTAATTCGTACTGCAGAATTCATACGATTTCACCCGGCGCTTGACCCGCTCCGGATTGCGTTCATCGAAGGTGAATCCGAGCAGTGTTGTTTCGAACTGAAAATGTCCGGCATCAAGCGTGTGTGTGCTCTCGGTCTGGTCCGGCCGGTCCGTGGACATGTCGCGCATCAGCGCTATCGGCGTCGGGTTGAACAGGTTATACATGCTCTTGTCCGGCTTGGGTTCATCATCCTTCTTTTCATCGGAAACGATGAGCTTCAACGCGTCGTGTTCTTTGAGAATCGGTTCGTCCATGGCCTGTGTAAGCAGCGACGCGAACAACGCAGTGCCAACAAAAAAGAGTTTCAAGATTCAAGTCTCCGTGACTATCGAATGTATACTGCGGAACAATGTGTAGCTTTGGCTACAAACTATGTAGCCGAGGCTACACCGAGTGTCAAATGGATTCAGCAGAAAGCGCTGTGAGTGAATGAGTGAGGAGCCAAGTGTTCGGATGGATCATCGCGTTCGGGAGGGGAGAACAAGGCGAGCACCAAATGGCTTGCACCCCCCATCATCGCCGAATAAACTTGCCTTCGAGAGAATACGAGGTTTCTATGGAAACGGTCACGACACATCAACTCAAGACGGAATTGTCGCGCCTGCTTACCGCTGTCAAGAAGGGTAGTGGGTTTGTCATCTCACAAGGCAAACGACCGGTGGCAAAACTCGTCCCTGTCGATTCGATCCAACTGGGACCTCGACCTAAAATGGGCGAGATTTTAGGTGTGCCTTTTGAAGTTCCTGATGAGGCATTTTCGTCTGAGACCGACCGTCTGCTTACCTAACAAAATTCACGGTCATGCGAGTTATGTGGAATGACGGTCTTTAATGGAATAGATCGGCGATGAAAGACAATTTTTGGGCAACAATTTTGATGGAAGAATTGACCACGAAAGAAACGAAAAGAACGAAAATTGGAGTCTAAAATGGGAGCAACGTGTTACCCAAATTATCGACGCGGCATCGTCTGGGGTCTCATTGCAGGTCTGATCACCAGTAGCGTTTGGTTTGGATGGTGTTACGCCCTTTCTCAAATGGAACCGATGACCGATCTCTCCCTCGGATTGGCCTACCGTCCGTGGTGGCGAATTCTTCCGTCCTCGTTCTGCGTCTTCTTATTTTTCAGCCTCTGGATTGGTGTGGCTCGGGCTTTGTACCAAGGACCGCTCCAATCTTCTAAGTGATCGAAACTATTCCTTCATTGTCTCCCATAACTTTATTCAACTCCCCTCCTTTAAATGCCGATATATCGACACACGCATCGTTTAAGGGGGGTGGGGTATGGCGCAGGAAAAATTTGTGATTCAGGGCGGGAAGCCGCTCAAGGGTGAGGTTCGGGCCAGCGGGTCGAAGAATTCTGCGCTGCCGATTATTGCGGCGACGATCCTTGCCGACGGGCCGTGTTCGCTCGGTGATGTCCCCCGCTTGGCGGACGTGGATGTGCTCGCCAAGATCATGCAGACGCTCGGAGTCTCCATCGAACGCGACGCGCTGGGACGCATCAACACGCGCGTCGTCAATCCGGACTTGTCGTTCGCTCCATACGAATTGGTCAGCATGATGCGAGCGAGTTTCTGCGTGCTCGGACCGTTGCTGGCGCGGCGCGGCTATGCGAAAGTCTCGCTGCCGGGTGGCTGCGCGTTCGGCACCCGGCCGGTCGATTTGCATTTGAAAGGCCTGCGCGCGTTGGGCGCTGAAATTGAGATTGAACACGGTTACGTCATCGCCAAAGCGAAAAAATTGCGCGGCGCGAATATTTATTTGGGCGGACCGGTCGGGTCATCCGTGCTGGGCACCGGCAACGTGATGATGGCGGCGTGTCTCGCTGAAGGTCAGACGGTCATCGAACACGCGGCGTGCGAACCGGAAGTCGTGGACCTCGCGAATTTCTTGAACGCGATGGGTGCGAGCATTGAAGGCGCGGGCAGTCACCGCATCCACATCAAAGGCGTGCGAACGCTCGAAGGCTGCGCGTACGATGTGATCCCGGACCGCATCGAAGCCGCGACGCTCTTGATGGCCGGTGCGATCACAGGCGGCGAAGTCGTCGTCAACAACATCGCTCCGATGCATCTCGAAGCGGTCTTCGATAAATTCCGCGAAGCGAATTTGGGCTTCACACGCAATTGCAAAGTAGCGGGTGTTTCGCCAAATGGCCGACCGAAGGAAGTCGAAATTTCGACCCTCCCCTACCCAGGATTCCCGACTGATTTGCAGGCGCAGATGATGGCTCTGATGTCGCTGGGAAATGGCGCGAGCGTCTTCACCGACGGCATCTACCCGGATCGATTGAATCACGTCGCCGAACTCCAGCGCATGGGCGCTCGAATTCTGCGCGTGAACACGACCTGCGTCGTCATCGGTGTAGACCGATTGCAGGGCGCTCCGGTGATGGCCAGCGATCTGCGCGCGGGCGCGGCGCTGGTGATGGCGGGTCTGGCGGCTGAAGGTGAAACCGAAGTTCGCCGGATTTACCACATCGATCGTGGCTACGAAAATCTCGAAGCGAAGCTCGTGAGCCTTGGCGCTGACATTCGCCGCGCGCCCGACGAGCAATCTGAAAAGCCACCGGCGGTGTAGACGAAAGTAGGACGGGCTTTTAGCCCGTCAGCCTCGTGATTCATACTTACACATGGACGGGCTATAAGCCCGTCCTACTTTTTTGAGGGAAACCTTACCGTGGCAAAAATTGTGGCAGCGTTCGTGTTGATGCTGGGAGGTATGATGGCTCATGCGGAGAATGTGACGTTTGACGCTGACAAAATCGGTACCATTTCCGCAGGTTGGGAAGCGGGTTCGACCGGTGGCGGAGAGCCCAAATGGTCCGTCGAATCCGACGCCACCGCTCCGAGCAAAGCGAATGTCCTGAAACAATCCGGCGAAGGCCGCTATCCGTTCTGTGTCAAAAAAGACGTGGCGATCAAAGACGGATTTGTTGAGACAAAATTCAAAGCGCTCGCTGGAAAAGAAGACCAAGCTGGCGGCGTGATCTTCCGCTTCAAAGACGCGAACAATTACTACATCGCCCGAGCCAACGCGCTCGAAGACAACGTCACGATTTACCACACCGTGGCCGGGCAGCGCGTTCCTTTTAATACCGATCTTTATTAATTAATTCCGAAGCAATAGCCGATACCAATTAACGG
>JBAXUS010000489.1:0-1944 GCA_037129555.1 Planctomycetota bacterium | reverse complement strand
TTCTGGATTAATCTCGGCCAAGCGCAATGACAAAAATGCGCGTATCTCGGATGACGGTTCACCGCACAAATTTAATCCGCGCGACACGGTGGTAGGATTGTCGCCGCTCCTTGTGAAAAGTTCGTTCGGATTTTTCTGGACGTGTCGGCGGTTTTCGTGTCTATTAGATAGCAATCGAATCTGGAGATGCGATGCGTTTTGTTTTGCGACTGACTTGTTTCATGACGCTGTCTGCCGTTGCGACTTGGTTGAGCGCGGGTGATGTTGTACAGCCTCGGCCCACCTTGCCGGGGTTTGTAAACATGAACAGCGCGGAAGGGCGCTCTGTCTCCGACGACATGAGCGAGAAAGCACGATACGACGAAGTCGTTCGCGATTTGATGGATCAATTGCAGAACAAGCTTGCTCCGATCAACAATAAGAATGCATCGCGCTTTCAAGCAAAGCCCGGAAATGACGTGGTCGATGCGGCGGCAGAGAGAGAGCAATTCAACTCCAACGCGCAGGACGCCGCTCTGAAATTGGCGAAGATGGGCAAGCGTGCGGTGCCGGAATTGACTCGTCTTTTCAGTGAGACTTATAACAAGCCGGGTAAAGATGCGGCAGCTGAGCGCGCGGTGCAATTGGCGTATTATTCGGCGTGGTCTCTGGCGCATATCCGCACGGCGGAAGCGTCGCTTGCCTTGCTGCCACTGATGACCAATCCGGCGGCTCCGCAGGATTTGAGGCTGATTGCGGTAGACGCGTTTGGTTGGGAGAAAAGTGCGGAGGGAGTTGCCGTTCTCGAAAAAGCCGCGCGGTCCGATACAGACATCGAAATCCGCAAACATGCCTTGGGGCAATTGTCGATGATGCCCGAGCAATGGCTGAAAGTCGAGCCGGTGTTCATCGCCGCGTTGAGCGATCCGAACGACGACATCCGTGTCCAATCCGCGAAGGCGTGTCATTACTCGCACATGTTTCAGAAGGCCAATCCCAAACTGGTAGAGCTGCTCGAAAAGGACCCTGTGCCGATGGTCCGGATGTACGCGACATTGACGGTGGCGCGGATGAAATTTCAGAAGGCGCAGCCCGCACTTGTCCGCGTCCTGGCGAAAACGGACCTCGACGACAAATCGCGCAAGAATGCGCTGAACGCGATCACGGCGATCAGCGGCGTGCCGTTTCGCGGTCCGGAAAACGTCGCCGCGTGGTGGGAAAAAACGGGGCGCTTGGAATTTGAAAAGAACGCCCGGATTGAACAAGAAGCTGACGAACGCGCGGCAGACATCAAGGCCAACCGGCCGATCAAGTCGGCGCCGAAATCACTGACTGATGAGGCTTCGACCGGTGGAATAATTCCCGCACCCGGCACCGGAGGAAATGGCAACACTCTCGTTGGAGAAATCGTGCCGCTTGATCCGGCTCCGAAAGAACTCGATCCGAAAGAAGCGCGCACGGAAGACGTGCCAGCCGTTTCTGCCATCGTTGAAAAAACAGCGGTCATCGATCCGCCGGAGACGACGCTTAACCCGAAGGAATCGAGCGGCTCCCAGCGTCGTCGCTTGCGCAAAAATGATTAAACTTTTTGAGCGGCTACAGGCGGCGTGTAGTGCGCGTTCTTTGACCGGAAGTACAGCATCAATCCGAACCCGACGAGAACAATCGGCACCGCCAGCCACTGCGCGACAGTGACCGCATCCGAAATAGCAGGGAACGGGGGCGCGTCGTCGTTGCGTAACATTTCTTCGAAGAACCGCGTCGTTCCGGCCATGATCAAGGTCAGTGACAATATCTGGCCATCGTACTTGCGGCGCGGCCAGTACGTCACAAGAAACGCGTAGGTTAAAAAGGCCGCGATGGACGCATACAATTGCGTCGGGTGCACGGGATTCGAGCGAGCGGCCATCGCGCTGAGTTCGCCCAATTTGACTTGCGCTTCAAACGGCGGCGAGCCCATCAAGC
>JBAXUS010000488.1:0-1948 GCA_037129555.1 Planctomycetota bacterium | reverse complement strand
TGCTCAACATTCCCTTGATGATCGGCAACGTCGCAGATGAAGGCTCCATGTTCGAACGTAAATTGAAATACGAATCGATCGCCAAATACAAAACTTTTTTGACCGAGCGATATGGACCCATCAAAGCAGACAAAGCATTCGAGATTTATCCCGCCGCAACCGATGCCGATGTTCGGCCCGCACAAGCCGAATTATTCTCAGATATTTTCGTTGGTTCGACTCGCCACCACGCGCGGGCAATGGTGAAGAATCAACCCAACGTGTTCGTCTACCATTTCACACGCAAAGCCAAGCCGATGGTCGATTCCGGAATCGGTGTGTATCACGGGTCGGAGCTGCCGTTTTTCTTCGGGAATGTTCAAGACAAAGAAAAGTACACTGACGAAGACCGCGAGTTGTCGCGCTTGATTCGCACGTATCTAATCAGCTTTGCGAAGACCGGAAATCCGAACGGCGACATTGCTCCCCGTGCGCCGGAATGGCCTGCATACACACGCGAAAAAGAACAGCACCTCACGATTGATACGCCGATTTCGACGGGCGAGAAATTACACGGGAAGACGTTGGATGCGTTGATGGAGATGGATAAGAAATAGACGATAAAAAGGGGACTGCCCGCGCAGTCCCCTTTCGTACTTTTCGTCACTGTCCTATTGTTCGATTCCTACTTCGACAGCGTGAATTCCGGCAGCTTGACGATCTTGCCGCCGGCCAGCGCGGATTCGTGAGCGCAGAGTCCGACGCACGTCCAGTTCGCTGACTGCACTGCATTCGGGAACGGTTCGCGTCCATCGACCAGTGCCGAGACGAAGTCGTGGACCAAGTGCGGATGCGAACCGCCGTGGCCAGCGCCTTGCGTGAACGACAAGTGCGTGTTCTCCGCGATGTCATAGACGCCTTGCGTCGTGAAGCGGCGGATTTCCTTCGGCAAGCGCTTCGCGTAATCCGGCACTTTGACATGCTTCGGGATCTGGTGTTCCTTCTTTTTCGCGGTGTGAATCACCGGCTCTTCGCCTTCGATCAATTGCCATTCAAACGACTTCTTCGAACCGTACACGTCGATGCTTTCGCGGTACTGGCGCGCGGTGTCGAAGAGCGACCGAATGATGCGCGCGCTCAAATCACTGTTCTTGAATTTGATGTGGCAGCTTTCGACGGCGAACGGTGAGTTATACTTCGCGATCAATTCCTCTCGAATCGTGCCCGAGCCGAAACACGAAACGTATTCAGCCTGCGCACCGGTTAACGCGGCGACGGGGCCGACGCAATGCGTCGCGTACCACATCGGCGGGAGGCCCGGCCAGTAGTTCGGCCAGCCGTCCATGTCCTGCTGATGCGACGCCTGAATGAACTGGACTTTGCCGAGTTCGCCCTTGTCATACATTTCTTTGACGAACAAATATTCGCGCGCGTAGACAACGGTTTCAGCCATCATGTAGCGCAGTCCGGTCTTCTTGACGAGTTCGACGATCTTTTTGCAATCAGCGATATTCGTCGCCATCGGCACGGTGCACATGACATGCTTCCCGGCCTTCAACGCAGCGATGGACATCGGACCGTGGTCGGGAATCGGCGTGTTGATGTGGACGAAATCCACCGCCGGATCTTTCAGCACGTCTTCATAATTTTCGTAGCGTTTTTCAATCTTGAACGCGTCGCCAATCTGCTTCAGCTTCTTCGCATTGCGCTGACAGATCGCGTACATATTCGCGTTGGGATGGCGTTGATAAATCGGAATGAATTCGGCACCGAACCCCAATCCGATCACGGCAACGTTGACTTTCTTGTTGGACATCGTGGTCTCCTTAAAAGTGTGCTTTTGTTGTTCACCCCTCTCCCCTTGGGGGAGAGGGGCCGGGGGAGAGGGGTAACGGTTGACGATGGATCGTGCATTACCCCTCACCCCTCACCCCTAACCCCTCTCCCCCAAGGGGAGAGGGGTTAGGGG
>JBAXUS010000487.1:0-1970 GCA_037129555.1 Planctomycetota bacterium | reverse complement strand
GGATTATGAATCTGAAAGCGAAGGAGATCATGGGGTATTGCCTGGTGATTTTTTGTGTCGCGTTTCCGGTGTTGGGGGCGATACTGCTGCTGTTTTGAAGTGGAAAAACGCGAGGTCTGCGATGCCAAGAAAAATCACATCGGAACTTGATATCCATGTCGGTGATATCTATGAAGATTGCGCGTTTCATCCCTGCCTGTGTGTCAAGGTGGGCGATGAAGGAGATCCAGAGTGCGTTCACGGCATTTCATTGGTTGACGCGCGGACTCGATGTTGCTCCGCCCGGCAATGTGGCGTTCGGATCTTGACTGTCGAGGAAGCGATTCAGTGGAAATATCACGGGCCGGCGGACGAAAGTCTGGAGCCCAGCGAACAATGGTGGACGAAAGCATGACATTACCGGGATACGATCCGCAACTCTTCGAAGATAACCTCGACGCCTTCAAGCGCATCCTCGCCGACTCCGTCCGCGATTCGCTCGCCCGGCGCGGGAAAGTTCTCGTTCAAAAAAACATCGACGACATTCTGCGCGAATTGAATTTCGATGACCTGATCGCCCGCGGAAACGGCGACCTCCCGGCGCTGGCTCAGACGATTCTCGACAACAGCAATCACCTGCATCATCCGCGCTATTTCGGGCATCAAGTCGCGGTGCCGATGCTCACATCGGTGCTTGGCGATTTGATCAACGGCGTCACGAATAATGGTATGGCCGTTTATGAAATGGGCCCGGCGGGGACGGCGATTGAGCGCGGAATTATTCGCTGGATGTTGGCCAAAGCGGGACCGGCGTGGAGCGGTGGCGACGGGGTACTGACGCACGGCGGGAGCCTCGCGAATTTGAGCGGGTTGCTTGCTGCGCGAGCGAAAGTGTTACCGGGTGCGTGGCGCGATGGCGTGCCGGGCGGGTATGTGTTCATGGCGTCGGAAGCGGCACATTATTCGGTTGCGCGAGCGGCTGCGATTCTGGGATTTGGCTCCGCTGCGATTGTGAAAATTCCGGTCGATTACAGTCTTCGTATGAAGCCGGACGGATTACGAGCCGCGTTTGCGGAGGTACAACGCTCGGGGAAGAAAGTGCTCGCCATGATCGCGAATGCGGGGGCCACGCCGACAGGTGCTTACGATCCGCTGCGGGAGATTGGCGAGTTTTGTCGCGAAAACGGAATTTGGCTGCATGTCGATGGCGCTCACGGAGCGTCGGCGTTGGTCTCGGACAAGCATCGAGGGCTGCTGGACGGGCTGGAATTCGCCGATTCGCTGGCGTGGGATACGCACAAGATGCTGGGGACGTCAGTTTTGTGTGGCGCGGTGCTTTTTAAGGATGCGACGACGCTTGCGAATTCGTATGCGCAACACGCGCCCTATCTCTTTAGCGACGTGGAGAAGCCTGGCGAGGACATGTCGAAGAACACATTTGAGTGCACGAAAGCGTTGCTGGGATTGAAGTTATTCTTCAACCTAGCAGCAGTGGGTGAGGCGGGATTGGCTCAGCACGTGGAACATTTGCTATCGCGGGCAATGGAGTTCCACGATCTAATCGGTTCCCGGAAAGGTTTCGAATGCCGTTGTGAGCCGCAGAGTAATATTTTGTGTTTCCGATTCGGGCAGGATTCAGAGCTGCAAGACTTTATCCGCAAACGGATTGTATTGGATGGTGATTTCTACATTACGCGGACAACACTCGACGGAGCGGCGTGGCTGAGACTGGTGATCATGAATCCGTTCACAGAAACGAGCGATATTGAGGCTCTATGCGACGAAATTGAGCGGTTGGCGGCGCTTTGAGGCTGATTTGTAAGGTTTTTGAGTGGGGTGAAACCCGAAATAGCCCAATTTGGCCGTTGCTTTGCTAAATATTTTTGAAGGACTAAGGCTATGAATGTGAACGGGTTATGTGCCAAGTGTGAGGGATGTGCGATGAATTCTTGTGAAAAAGGGTGAAATGGAATTGACGGGGGCGGGGAGGG
>JBAXUS010000486.1:0-1992 GCA_037129555.1 Planctomycetota bacterium | reverse complement strand
TCATGACGTTGATCCTTGGACTCAATGCGTTTCACCCTGATTCATCGGCGTGCCTTGTGCGCGATGGTGAATTGATTGCTGCTGTCACCGAAGAGCGGTTGGGTAAGCGTGTCAAGCATGTCGCGGGATTTCCGGGGCAGGCGATTCGATGTGTTCTGGACATGGCAGGCGCGAAGGTCAGCGACATTGATTTCGTCGCGCTGGGACACGATCACAACGCGAATATGTCGGCGAAGATTGGGCGCGTCGTCGCGAATCCGATTTCGACCGCGTCGAATGTGCTCGCGCATTTTACGCGGCGCTCCGTGACGAAGAGCATCCCCGAACAACTGGCCGAAGCATGTCATGTTTCGCCGAGTGACTGTCGCTTCAAGACGGTGCATGTCGAACATCATTTGGCGCACATAGCGTCCTCTTTTTATTGCAGCGCGTTTGATGAAGCGGCGGGATTTTCATACGACGGGTCGGGCGATTTTGTGACGGCGATGTACGCGAAATGTACCGGGACGAAGATCGAGATTCTCGACCGCGTGTTTGTGCCGCATTCGCTCGGATTTTTTTATACCGCTCTGTGCCAGTTCATCGGCTTCGATCGCTTCGGCGAAGAGTACAAAGTCATGGGCCTCTCCGCGTACGGGCAACCGTCGCACATGGAGTTGATGCGCGAGATGCTGACGCGCGGTACCGGCGGGCAGTTTCGCGTGAATCAGAAATTCGGCCGGCCATTTTCAGGAAAGTCGTTTGATGAATGTATTGACGAAAAGACGGGTGAGATCGTTTTGCCGCCGATGTACACGGACGCATTAATTGAAAAGCTCGGAGCGCCACGTAAACGGGGTGATCCGATCACGCAGCGCGAGAATGATATTGCCCGGTCGTGTCAGCAGCATTTTGAAGACATCACGATCAGTTGTGTGAACTGGTTGCACAGTGTTGCTCCGTCAAAGAATCTTATCACCGCTGGCGGGTGCGCATTGAATGGAGTCTGCAACGCGCGGATTTTGAGGGACACGCCGTTTAAGAATTCTTACATCCAATGCGCGGCGTCGGACGATGGGACGGGGATAGGCGCGGCGTTGTATGTGTGGCATTCGATGCTGGGAAATCCGCGTGGAAAAGCGGTGACGCACGCGTATTTTGGGCCGGAGCATTTGGAAGCGGAAATGAAAGCGGCGTTGGATGCTCAGGCGTTGACTGTCGAGCGTTTTGAAGGCGCGCAACTTTTTGAGCGCGTGGCCGGATTATTGAATGACGGGAAAGTGGTCGGGTGGTATCAGGGCCGGTGCGAGTGGGGACCGAGGGCTTTGGGAAATCGATCGATCCTGGCACATCCGGGCTGGCCGGGGATGAAGGATTTAATTAACAAAAAAATAAAACGACGTGAAGCATTCCGACCGTTCGCTCCGTCAATTCTTGCCGATCAAGTTTCGAACTGGTTTGAGCAGGATGTTGAAAGTCCCTTCATGATGCATGTCGTGAAGATCAAATCAGAAAAACGCTCGGCTCTTGCGGCGGTGACGCATGAGGATTTTACGGGTCGTTTGCACACTGTCACTCGCGAGCAGAACGAGCGCTACTACGATTTGATTTCAGCATTCGCGCGGCTCAGCGGTGTGCCGGTGGTGTTGAATACGAGTTTTAACGAGAACGAACCGATTGTGGATACGCCTGAACAAGCGGTCAGTTGTTTCATGCGCAACGATGTTGATGCGCTGTGTATGGGGCCGTTTGTGGCGGTGAAGCGATAAATCACGAACCGGAAACGAATCGCGAATTTGAAAGGCGGATCATGCGGGTTTTAGTCACGGGCAGCAGCGGATTGATCGGGTCGGAAGCTGTCACATTCTTCGACACGATGGGATTCTCTGTCACTGGTTTGGACAACAATATGCGCCGCGACTTTTTTGGTCCGAATGGCGATACGGTTGGGAACCGACTGCGACTGGAGCGCGATTGCCGGAATTTCACACACCGCGAGCTCGATATTCGCGA
>JBAXUS010000485.1:0-1992 GCA_037129555.1 Planctomycetota bacterium | reverse complement strand
TCATGACGTTGATCCTTGGACTCAATGCGTTTCACCCTGATTCATCGGCGTGCCTCGTGCGCGATGGTGAATTGATTGCTGCTGTCACCGAAGAGCGGTTGGGCAAGCGTGTCAAGCATGTCGCGGGATTTCCGGGGCAGGCGATTCGCTGTGTGTTGGACATGGCCGGAGCGAAGGTCAGCGACGTTGATTTCGTCGCGCTGGGACATGATCACAACGCGAATATGTCGGCGAAGATTGGGCGCGTCGTCGCGAATCCTATAGCGACCGCGTCGAACGTGCTCGCGCATTTCACACGCCGTTCGGTATTGAAAAGTATACCCGAACAACTCGCCGAAGCGTGTCATGTTTCGCCGAGTGAATGCCGCTTCAAGACAGTGCATGTCGAACATCATTTGGCGCACATAGCGTCCTCTTTTTATTGCAGCGCATTTGATGAAGCTGCGGGATTTTCGTACGACGGGTCGGGCGATTTTGTCACGGCGATGTACGCGACATGTACCGGGACGAAGATCGAGATTCTCGACCGCGTTTTTGTGCCGCATTCGCTCGGATTTTTTTATACCGCTTTGTGCCAGTTCATCGGCTTTGACCGTTTTGGCGAAGAGTACAAAGTCATGGGCCTCTCCGCGTATGGGCAGCCGTCGCACATGGAGTTGATGCGCGAGATGCTGACGCGCGGTACTGGCGGGCAGTTTCGCGTGAATCAGAAATTCGGCCAGCCATTTTCAGGCAAGTCGTTTGATGAATGTATTGACGAAAAGACGGGCGAGATAGTTTTGCCGCCGATGTATACGGACGCATTAATTGAAAAGCTCGGAGCGCCACGCAAACGGGGTGATCCGATCACGCAGCGCGAGAATGATATCGCCCGGTCGTGTCAGCAGCATTTTGAAGACATCACGATCAGTTGCGTGAACTGGCTGCACAGTGTTGCTCCGTCGAAGAATTTGGTCACCGCTGGCGGGTGCGCATTGAATGGAGTCTGCAACGCGCGGATTTTGAGGGACACGTCGTTCAAGAATTCGTACATTCAATGCGCGGCGTCGGACGATGGGACGGGGATTGGCGCGGCGCTGTATGTGTGGCATTCGGTGCTGGGAAATCCGCGTGGAAAACCGGTGACGCACGCGTATTTTGGGCCGGAGCATTCGGAAGCGGAGATGAAAACGGCGTTGGATGCTCAGCCGTTGACGGTCGAACGTTTTGAAGGCGCGCAGCTTTTTGAGCGCGTGGCGGGATTGTTGAACGACGGGAAGGTCGTCGGTTGGTATCAGGGGAAATGCGAATGGGGTCCGAGGGCTTTGGGAAACCGATCGATCCTGGCACATCCAGGCTGGCCGGGGATGAAGGATTTAATTAATAAAAAGATCAAACGGCGTGAAGCATTTCGGCCGTTCGCTCCGTCAATTCTTGCCGACCAAGTTCCGAACTGGTTTGAGCAGGATGTTGAAAGTCCGTTCATGATGCATGTCGTGAAGATCAAAGCGGAAAAGCGCGCGGCTCTTGCTGCGGTGACACATGAGGATTTCACGGGACGCTTGCACACGGTCACACGCGCGCAGAACGAACGTTATTACGATTTAATTTCAGCGTTCGCGCGACTCAGTGGTGTGCCGGTTGTGTTGAATACGAGTTTTAATGAGAACGAACCGATTGTGGATACGCCTGAACAGGCGGTCAGTTGCTTCATGCGCAACGATGTCGATGCGCTGTGTATGGGGCCGTTTGTGGCGGTAAAGCGATAATTCAATAAGCGGGATCGAGTCGTACATTTGAAAGGCGGATCATGCGGGTTCTAGTCACGGGCAGCAGCGGGTTGATCGGGTCGGAGGCCGTCATGTTCTTCGACACGATGGGCTTTTCCGTGACCGGTTTGGACAACAATATGCGCCGCGACTTTTTTGGTCCGAAGGGTGATACGGTTGGGAATCGCATGCGACTGGAGCGCGATTGCCGGAATTTCACACACCGCGAGCTCGATATTCGCGA
>JBAXUS010000484.1:0-2003 GCA_037129555.1 Planctomycetota bacterium | reverse complement strand
ATAAACAGACAAATACTTTGGAATTTGAAATACTCCGTGGGGGAGGTGTCACGTGGAAGTCGGCGCTTACGCAAACAGAAAAGTAACGGTCATGGGTCTGGGCCTCTTCGGAGGCGGCGTAGGCGCCGCACGGCACTTTGCCGAGAGCGGTGCGATTGTGACGGTCACCGACCGCCGCAGCGAGCGTGATTTGAAACCCTCGATCGAAGCACTCAAAGATCTTCCGATTCGTTACGTCCTGGGACGTCACTCCGAAGACGATTTTCGTAACGCTGATATTCTGCTCGTCAACCCTAGCGTGCCGATGGACAGCCCACTCGTGACCATGGCTCGCGGTGCCGGGGCGCGCATCGAATTCGCGATGAACCTGCTTTTTAAATTGACCGCACGCAATCCCAAAATCGGCATCACCGGCTCGAATGGAAAATCGACGACGACCGCGCTTCTTGGCGAGATGGTCCGCGTCATGGATGAGCGTACGCTTGTCGGCGGCAACATCGGCAAGTGTCTGCTGAGCGAAACCAAAACGCTCCAACCTGATGCACCGATGGTTCTCGAATTGTCTTCGTTCATGCTCGAAGGCATGCGCGAAATGGCGATCAGTCCCAATGTCGCCATCGTCACCAATCTTTCGCCGAACCACCTTGACCGTCATGGCTCCATGTTGCATTACGCTGAGGCCAAACTGAACATCATCCGTCATCAACATCCGAGCGATTGCGCCGTGTTGAACGCCGATGATCCTGCGTTGTCCGGCTGGGAATCGCAGACGCGCGCACGTGTCATCCGATTCAGTGTGAAAGAAGAACTCGAAGGAAACGCCGCGTTTTTGGCTGGCGACAAATTGATCGTGCGCTGGGACGGTGTCGAAGAAGTCATCGCGAGCCGCAAGACGATGCGCTTGCCGGGACTTCACAACGTCGCCAATGCGCTGGCTGCTTCTGCAGCTGCGCTCGCGTTCGGAGTCCGACCTTGGCAGGTGGCAGAAGCGCTCTCGAAATTCAGCGGATTGCCGCATCGCTTGGAAGTCGTCGCAAGCAACGAGAAAAAAGTTACGTATTACAACGATTCTATTGCGACGACGCCTGAGTCCGCGATCTGTGCGCTTGCATCGTTTGAAGGTCCGATCACGTTGATCGCTGGAGGCTCGGACAAAGGTTCGGCGTACGACGAATTGGCTGTCGCGATTGTCCGCAAAGCGCGCCGATTGATTCTGCTTGGCGTCACTGCACCGAAGATTGAAGAAGCCGTTTTGCGCGCCGCGTTGCAAGCTAAGCGCTGCCCGGAAATTCTCCGTGCGACGTCGCTCGAACACGCTGCTGCACTTGCATCGACGAACACACTTCCCGGCGAAGCGGTCCTGCTCTCACCCGCCTGCGCGAGTTTCGACATGTTCCGTAATTTCCAGGAACGTGGCGAATTGTTCCGCGCGCTGGCGCTTCGCATGGCGGCGAAAGCGTAGTTACTTCGAGTACTTAGTCATTTGAAGCCACATCGTGTCGCACGGCCAAGCGAGCCAGTTGAACGCTGAATGCGCGGCGGGCGGTATTTGCGATTTGAAGCGTTTCTTCTTTTGATCGGTTCGTGACGATGGACATGAGCATTTTTCCATCGTCGCTTTGCCATACGGCCATCGATTGCTTGTGATGCGTCGCGGCCCAAAACACGTTGCCCTGAAATTGAGTTTTATTAAATGCTTCCGGTTCAACATTCGCCCACGGGTGAATAAACAGCGTCGCGATTTCGCCTGATGCCGATTTGTATGAGACAAACGCAGCGTCCGGTGATCCTTCACTTTTTAAACTTTCAAACGTGCTGATCCCGGCACCGTCCGCGTTGAGTTTGAACGCATTCAGCTCTGGAACTTCACGCAGTTTCAGCGCCAATTTTTCATCGACAAAGGCAGCCAGTTTCGAGCGATCTTGAGACTGGATCAGCGCCGGGCTTTTACCGCTCTTGATGTCGGCAAATTCATCGGCGCACGACACCATATAGGGGCACTC
>JBAXUS010000483.1:0-2004 GCA_037129555.1 Planctomycetota bacterium | reverse complement strand
GGCCGCTGGCGGGATCGGTCAGAACCGTGCCGAATTCTTCGAGGAACTTTTCGAATCCGCTGGGCACAACGGTGATCAGCATTTCGGCGGGGCGAGTGGTCATGTTCTTGAACGAATGCACGCTACCGACCGGCAGATTGATGAACGCGCCGGGTCCGGCTTTCGTGACGGTGCCGTTCGCTGTGACCGTCACTTCACCGGAAAGAACGTAGAAGCCTTCTTCCTCACGGCTGTGAACATGCGGCGGCGGGCCTCCTCCAGGCGGAACGATGGCGTGAAGCAGCGCGTATTTTCCTTCAGTTTCATCGCCGGAAACGAGGACGGTGTAGATGTCCCCCACCGCAGAAATCCGGCGCGGAGGGGCGCTGAGCGAGGAATGAACGGGGCGTTGGATCATGCGTTTTTATCCTTTCAGTTTTCCGACAACGGATGCCAGTTGTGTGCCGAGCATTTCGATGCTGGCGTGTTGCTTCGGATCTTTCAATGAGCCATCCGGATTGAAGGCTTCGTACGCTTTGGCCACAGCGACTTGATCAGGCAAAACGAGTACACCAATATTGCCGAGAATCGCTCGGATGTGAACCAGTCCTCGCAGTCCGCCCAAACCGCCGGGGGACGCGGCCATCAAAGCCGCGCTCTTGCCCATGAATGCGGCGAGCGGCGTTTCGCCCGGAGCGGGGCGCGTGAGCCAATCGATTGTGTTCTTGAGCACCGCCGTGATGGAGCTGTTGTATTCAGGCGACGCGATCAGAAAACCATCCGCCGCGATGAAGAGCTTCTTGAGCGCGAGCACGTTTGCCGGGAGGCCCGATTCTTTTTCCAAATCTTCATCAAAGAGCGGCAACGGAAAATTCTTCAAATCAATGAACTCAACATCCGCGCCAGCTTTCGTCGCGCTGGCAGCGGCGATCTGAACGAGCTTTTTGTTGTACGACTCTTTGCGTGTGCTTCCAGCGAAAGCGAGAATGCGCGGTGCTTTGGACATGAGGTGTGCCTCCTGAAAAGTGGTTCACTGTTTACGCCAAATCAAAGAGCAAGACTTCCGCATTGGGCGCGGCCTTCAAAACCAATTCAGATTCGTTTTCGATGGCTGCTCCGTCACCTGTGTTGAGTTTCTGCCCATTCAATTCCAAGGAACCGCGCAGCGTTTGCACCCATGCGGCGCGGCCTTTGGCGATCGCGTGCGTGACGCTGTGACCGGCTTCAAGTTTCGACAGATACAGCCGCGCGTTTTGATGGATGAAGAGCGAACCGTTTTCAGCGTTTGGCGACGCGACGAGCCGCAATGCGTTGAGTTGCTCGTCATTCGGAATTGCTTTCTGTTCGTAACTTGGGGCGATGCCTTTGCGTTCGGGTTGCAGCCAGATTTGATACAGATGCACGGGTTCCGTTTCGGATGGATTGAACTCGCTGTGACGGATGCCACTCCCGGCGCTCATGCGTTGAAATTCGCCCGGCCGCAGAATCTCCCCGTTACCCAGGCTGTCTTTGTGTTCGAGCGCGCCTTCAAGCACGATGGTGACGATTTCCATGTCTTTGTGGCCGTGCATACCGAAGCCCTGGCCGGGAGCGACGCGGTCTTCGTTGATCACACGCAGTGCGCGAAATTCCTGGTGCGCGGGGTCGTAATAGTCAGCGAATGAAAAGGTGTGGAAGGTATCGAGCCAGCCGTGATCAGCGTGGCCGCGCTCGGAAGAACGTCGAATTCGAATCATGCTGCGGACCTCGTGTGAACACGTCAGTGACTTCGTGAGACCGACCTGCACGGCAACTTACCTGGACGTGCGAATCAGAGCAACGCTTCAAAAAAGTGTCGAGCATCCGCAATGGAAAATCGCTCCGCTTGGCTTATGATGATGCGGAAAACGTTTTGCGGGGCACTGCTGTAAATTGAGGGAGCGATTCATGAGCACCAAGACGGACACGGCCATTGATTGTACGCCTGGAGCCTTGTTGGAAAAGTACATTGCGGCAGCCGCAGCGCAACCCAATCCCATTCCCATC
>JBAXUS010000482.1:0-2004 GCA_037129555.1 Planctomycetota bacterium | reverse complement strand
GATGGGAATGGGATTGGGTTGCGCTGCGGCTGCCGCAATGTACTTTTCCAACAAGTCTCCAGGCGTACAATCAATGGCCGTGTCCGTCGTGGTGCTCATGAATCGCTCCCTCAATTTACAGCTGTGTCCCACAAAACGTTTTCCGCACCATCATAAGCCACGCGGAGCGATTTTCCATTGCGGATGCTCCACACTTTTTGAAGCGTTCCCCTGATTAGCACGTCTGGGGTAAGTTGGTGTGCAGGTCGGTCTCACGAAGGTACTGAAGTGTTTACGAGAGGTCTATCATATGATACGAATACGGCGTTCTTCTGAGCGCGGTCACGCCGATCATGGTTGGCTCAATACCTTCCACACCTTTTCATTCGCTGACTATTACGACCCCGCGCACCAGGAATTTCGCGCACTGCGAGTGATCAACGAAGACCGCGTCGCCCCCGGCCAGGGCTTCGGCATGCACGCTCACAAGGACATGGAAATCGTCACGATCGTGCTTGAGGGCGCGCTCGAACACAAAGACAGTCTCGGCAATGGCGAGATTTTACGCCCGGGCGAATTTCAACGCATGAGCGCCGGGAGCGGCATCCGTCACAGCGAGTTCAATCCGTCCGAAACGGAACCCGTGCATCTGTATCAAATCTGGCTGCAACCCGAGCGCAAAGGCATCGCGCCCAGCTACGAACAAAAAGCGATTCCGAGCGACGAACAACGTAACGCGTTACGTCTCGTCGCGTCGCCAAACGCTGAAAACGGTTCGCTTTTCATCCATCAAAACGCGCGGCTGTATCTGTCGAAACTTGAAGTCGGCCACAGCGTCACTCACGCGATCGCCAAAGGCCGCGCCGCGTGGGTGCAAACGCTGCGCGGCTCCGTGGAATTGAATGGATTGAAACTCAACACGGGGGACGGAGCAGCCGTCGAAAACGAATCTGAATTGGTTTTGAAGGCCGCGCCCGATGCGGAAGTTTTGCTCTTTGATTTGGCGTAAACAGTGAACCACTTTTCAGGAGTCACACCCCATGTCCATCGTCCCGCGTATTCTCGCTTTCGCTGGAAGCACACGCAAAGAGTCGTACAACAAAAAGCTCGTTCAGATCGCCGCTGCCAGCGCGACGAAAGCTGGCGCGGATGTTGAGTTCATTGATTTGAAGAATTTTCCCCTGCCGCTCTTTGATGAAGATCTGGAAAAAGAATCGGGCATCCCGGAAAACGTGCTCGCGCTCAAGAAGCTCTTCATCGCGGCGGATGGTTTCCTGATCGCGTCACCTGAATACAACAGCTCCATCACGGCGGTGCTCAAAAACACAATCGACTGGCTGACGCGTCCTGCTCCGGGCGAAACGCCGCTCGCCGCATTCATGGGTAAAAGCGCGGCATTGATGGCCGCGTCTCCAGGTGGTTTGGGCGGACTGCGCGGCCTGGTGCACATCCGAGCGATTCTCGGTAACATCGGCGTGCTCGTGTTGCCTGATCAAGTCGCTGTTGCCAAAGCGTATGAAGTCTTTAGTCCGGATGGCTCATTGAAAGATCCGAAGCAACACGCCAGCATCGAAATGCTCGGCACACAACTGGCATCCGTTGTCGGAAAACTGAAAGGATAAAAACGCATGACTCCACGCCCCGTTCATTCCTCGCTCAACGCCCCGCCGCGCCGGATTTCTGCGGTGGGGGACATCTACACCGTCCTCGTTTCCGGCGACGAAACAGACGGAAAATACGCGCTGCTTCACGCCGTCGTTCCGCCTGGAGGAGGCCCGCCGCCGCATGTTCACAGTCGCGAAGAAGAAGGCTTCTACGTTCTTTCCGGCGAGGTGACGGTCACCGCGAACGGTGCCACCACAACAGCCGGACCCGGCGCGTTCATCAATCTGCCCGCTGGTAGCGTGCATTCGTTCAAGAACATGACCCCGCGCCCCGCCGAAATGCTGATCACGGTTGTGCCCAGCGGCTTCGAAAAGTTCCTCGAAGAATTCGGCACGGTTCTGACCGATCCCGCCAGCGGCC
>JBAXUS010000481.1:0-2004 GCA_037129555.1 Planctomycetota bacterium | reverse complement strand
ACGTCAAGCTTTCGGAAGGCCAAGGCGCTGAATTGCTCTGGCGCAAAGGCAAAGAAAAGAACCTCCAGCCCATCGAATGCCTGCGCCTCTACGCGCTGAAAACCGCTCCCGCATTCGACGCCGCGCTTTACTCTGGTGTCGTGCTCGCAGGAGCCGAAGGTAAGTGGGACGCGGAACTCACCGAGTTCTCCAAACACCTCGGCGTCGCATACCAGATCCAAAACGATCTGAAAGATGTCTCCGGCGATGAGCAAAATAAAGTCGATGTGTGTGGCGACATTCTAAAAGGTCGCCCGACGTTGCTGTTCGCGATGGCCCTCGAAGCCGCGACCGAATCCGAACGCGCCGCCTTGCTCCAAGCCGCCCGCGAAGGCCCGCAGACGACGGTGAAACTCGACGCGCTCAAAGACATCTATTTCAAACACGAAATCCCGTCGCAAGCCGACATGCTCGCCGTCCACCAACGCCGCCGAGCGATGCAAGCCGTGCAGCACGTGAATCACGACGGCATGCAGGCGCTGTTTACGTTCTTGGCGGCGACGTTATTGGATTGAGCACCAATGGCTATTAGTTTGAATCTTCGCTTTCAAGCGTCGGAGGAATGTGATGGGAAAGATGATCCCGATGGTGACTATGAGCACTTTCGCGGAGAAATTCTGATGAGCAAGATTTCAGACGGACTGAAAAAGCTCGCATGGAAAGTTTCTGATATTGAGTTTTGGAGAGATTTGGGATGGTCAGTCTGTTCGTATGACAGCGAACGTGCTAAGTTGGAAGTGATTCTGGTTCCATTCTTGGATAAAGAATTTCACAGGGAATGGGTACTGCAAATCACCCCAAAGAATATTCCGTTTTTCGGTCGCCTTTTGGGACAGAAACCGTCTGCGACGCCTAGCGATGTCTATCAACTCGCATGTGACATTCATTCGCTGTTGAAAAAAGAAAGTTCGTTTGAAATGCCGCGTTGGTCTTGGGATGGCCCGCCGAACGATAAGATTGCGACACCGGAACCTCAGCCACCGGAAAGCGAGAATTGATCGCATGACCAAAACAAGACGAAAACAATTGGAAAAAACCGGATGGAAAATTGGCACCGTTCAGGAACTGCTCGGATTGAGCGACGACGAAATGGCATTGATTGATATCCGAATTTCCCTCGAACAAGATTTGAAAGATCGCATTCTGTCATCAGGGCTGACACGGCGACAATTAGCGCGGCATCTCAAAACGACTCTGTCGGTTGTGGGTAAATTGGAATCCATGGATCCCAGCATTTCGCTTGATCTTTTAATTCAATCGCTTCTGAAACTCGGCGCGACGTGCAGTCAAATCGGTCGAGTCATCGGTAAAATATCCACCGGACACGTCGCCTAATCTCCATGGATTTTCTCACTTTACTCCGCGACGACATCCGCGATGGCCTCGCCAAGACGTCGCCTGAATTCCGCGCGCGTCACACAGCCTGGATCATCTCCCAGCAATGCCCCGAAGGCGGCTTCGCCAATCGGCGCGGCAAAGTCGATCTCTACTACACAGCTTTCGCCTTACGCAGCCTCTCCGCACTCAACGAATTGACGCCAGTGATTTCTCAGAAAGCCGCGTCATGGTTGACCACCATCGCACGCGTTCCCGACACTGTCCGACTGCGCCAGCCGCACGGTGCGTTCTGCGACACTGTTCAAGCCACATCGTGGTGGGATTCGCTGATTCTCTGCGAAGAAGTCTCCGGCAAACTGCTTGACGAATCCGAACGCAAGCAACTCCAATCGATCACGCTTGATCGCGTCCACTCCATGCGTCGCCCGGATGGCGGATATGCGAAGACCACCATCGAAACGCACGGCAGCCTCTATCACACCTTCATCGCTGCGTCGCTTCACGCCCGGACAGGAATTCCGATTCCCGACATCGACTCCATGCGCTCGTTTTTAAGTTCGCTCGCGCGACCGGAAGGCGGCTACATTGAAAATAAATTCAGCAAACGCCCCGGCACAAACGGAACGT
>JBAXUS010000480.1:0-2013 GCA_037129555.1 Planctomycetota bacterium | reverse complement strand
CGCACCGCGTCCGAAATCACGCTCATCAATTCCGGCTTTCCGCGCTGCTCCAAACGCCCCGCTCGCACGTCTTCAGCGAGCCACTCGATCATCGTCCTTTCCGTCGGAAACCAATCGACCGCGGTCGTGTCCATGCCGCGCGGTTCAGAGACGGCGGTCTGCAAAATGTCGTTCACCGCGTGATGAAAACACGCCACGTCGATGCTCTTTTCCGGGACGTGCTCAAGCGCGCGCTGAGCGTGGTCCTCGATGATTCGAATTGTCGACGAGTGGTGCGTGATCTTCGCCTGAAGCTGCGCACGGAGCTTCGTATTCAGATTGATCGTTAGATAATTCGCGCACCCGTCGCTGTGTGCTTCAGCAGCGAGAATGACCGGATTCGACGCGCCGACACACGGCTCATAAACGCTCAAATCCCGGGGCAAATCCAGCGCCTCGAACAGCTCGAAATACTGCGCAGCCAAGACAGCATTGAAGACTGGCATGACGATGTCGAGCGGCTTCGGATGCTGCAACGCACACGCGACTTTCGCCGGGAGACCTTCGATAGCCGCGAGTTCACGTCGCGCATCGTCGGACATGTTGCGGCCTATCGCTCCGGTCGAAATCTCAACGGTGATGCGCTCCGCAGTCCAAAGCTGTTTCATCGCTTCTGATTTCATTACGGGTCCTTTTTCGCGCCGGCATCGCCCTTGTCACGCAGGTCTGCCGGGAGCGTCGTCACGTCGTTTTTACGCAGCGCTTCGAGAACGAGTTCGATCTCCTTCACTTTCTCCGGTTGCTTCGCGGCCTGGTCAATTTTCTCATACGGATCGTCGATCAAATTGAACAGCTCCGGCTTCCCGCCCTTCTTGTGTTCAATCAATTTCCAATCGCCGTGCAGCACAGCGGCGGCACCCGGCAGCGGTACATAGATCGTGCGCGGAGCAGGCTTTTCGACAGCACCGCTGAGCAGCGGCCAAATATCCATCCCGTCCCATTTCAGATCCGTCGTCGGTGTGTAGCCTGCCAGTTTCGTCAGCGTCGGCATCCAGTCAGCCGCATGCATCGGAGCCGTAACTTTGCGCTGGGCCAACTGCCCCGGCCAACTCGCCAGCGCACACACCCGGATGCCACCTTCGTACAGCTGCGCTTTCTGTCCGCGCAACGGCACATTACTCCCCAGAACCGGCGATCCCGCGACTTTCCCAACATACGGATTGCTCCCGCGCAGTAGCCCGCCGTTGTCCGAATGAAAAACAATCAGCGTGTTCCCGCGCTGCCCGGTTTCGTCGAGCGCCGCAACGAATTTCCCGACCTTCGCATCGAGCTGCGAAACAAACGCCGCGTACCGCAGCGCCGCGTCTTGCTTATCGGGTTCGTCGTAAAATTTCTGCCCTGCATACAGCTTCTTAAATTCGTCAGGCGCATCAACCGGAATGTGCACCGCTTGGAACGGAACGTAAATAAACCACGGCGCATGCTTTTCGCGAATCCACGTCTCCGCCTGCTTCGCGACCAACTCCGTCGCGTTGCCTTCTTCGTCGAGAAATTTCTCGTCCCGGTGCCAAGTCTTCGCAAAAACGCCCGCTCGATACTGGTGCGTCCATGGGTCCACCGCTCCAGCCAACGACCCGTAACTGTGATCAAACCCGAAGTGGTTCGGACCCCATTCAGGCTTCGAACCCAGATGCCATTTCCCGGAAAGATACGTCGAATACCCCGCCGCTTTCAACGCCGTCGCCATCGTCACTGTGCCCGGCGGAAACGCGCGCAAATTCGTCGGCTGCAAAACATGCGGCCCAAAGCGGCTGGTCCACCGCCCACTCAGCAGCGCCGTTCGAGTCGGCGAACACACCGGCTGCACATAATGCCGATCCAACTCCACCCCTTCGCGCGCCAGCTTGTCCAGATTCGGCGTCTTGTGCTTCGACCCATGATACCCCAAATCCGCCCACCCCAAATCGTCCGCGACAATAAAGAGAATATTCGGCTTCGCAGCAGGATCAGCCGCGTAGCTGCACAAGGCACCAA
>JBAXUS010000048.1:0-35758 GCA_037129555.1 Planctomycetota bacterium | reverse complement strand
TTCGCGTTATTCGATGTTAAAAAGCCGTTTGTCGTTCTACTTCCAAAGCGCGCGCCACAGTATCCCCAGATCGGTTTTCAAACTGTGCGTCGCGACGTAGTACGCTTCCGAACTGTACGTCTGATCGTCTGGATTATCGTTGGCGAACGATAGATCCAATTCTGCAAGTCGCACGATTCCGACTTTTCCGCTGCCGTACAATTGCCGCCAATCCGTCGGCATCGCGTTCATCTCAGCTTGCGACAAAGGTCTCAACCCGACCCATGCGACATCACCGGCGGCCACGTTCCAATACGTGGGCAGTCGCGTCGCATGCAGGTACGTGACGAATCTCTGCCAAGCTCCGCGCTGTGTCGTGTCGAATTCGATGTAGCTAAACGATCTCCACAACCCGGGATCGGACGCTGCGGGAAGCTTCACCGCGTCGATACGCCTGAACGGATTTTTAACGCCAGCAATTCGTCCAAGCAGATACAGCATCACAATCGGAATCCCGAGAACCAACAGCCCCACAACAGCCACCGCCCGGCGCAGAAAATGGCGCAACGTCCCGCCGAAATAAGGCGTATCACTGGCACTTAAAAGGAACGGATCAGGCACCGGCACGGAACCGGTGTCGTCGCCATACGCGAGACTGTTATGGTCCACGACTACGTCCGACAATTCCAAATGCGGACCGATGTAGGTTCCGGGAAAGACGACCGCGTTTTCAAGAATCGTATGCGTATCGAGGATGGTCTGATCGCCGATCACCGCGTACGGCCCGATCCGCGCGCTGCGGTCGATGTTGCAATCCGAGCCGATCACCACCGGCGCGGTGATGCGCACGGTCGGGTGCAGGACCACGTTGCGGCTGATGTAAATTCCTTTTTCAGCACACGCGCCGGGGACGAGTTGGTCCGGGCGCAGGCCGTCGAGAATAATGCGCGTCGACGCCAGCAATTCTTTGGGTGAACGAGTGCGCAGTACATGCTCGCCGGTCGTGATCGTAGCGACGCCACTGAGCATGAAGCGGCGTTCAAATTCGTCCAGATTCGGGCACTCGCGCACCGTGTCGTTCAAGAATGCCCGCGCGACGCAGGACCAGTTCAACGGCTCGGAATTCGGCAAGACAAAGCGACCGCCTTTTACATCGAGAGCGTGTAGCATCGTATCGGCATTTAAATCCGGAAGAATCGACGCGCAGCCGACAAGCGCGAAATCAGCCGTGGCAAGTTCAGGCAGTCGCGCGAACATCGCGGCATCTGAAGCAGCGGCGACGACTTTGATCTTCGCGCCCCATCGAGTGCCCGTGTCAAGAAATGTCGAGAGCACATCGACGCGCTGAGACGCCAGCACCGTGATGTCTTTGACGCCCAGTCCGACGAGCCAGCCGATGACCCTACCGATGAGCGGCTGATTGGCCAGCGGCATCATTTCGACGGGCGTGTGCTCCACAATCGGCCCGAAAGCGCCTGATGCGGACGTGGCCAGCACAATGGCTTGCACAGTGGGTACGGCTACGTGGCCCGATTCCGACATGAAATTCCCCGGCCCTCAAATTCAATACGACACGATCTAAAATCCGTTTCCCGCCATAATTTGACATGACGGTTTTCCTGACGTCGTTTACTATATCGTCCGCACTAAACGTAAGCGAAGTGAATTTAATTTCAAGCGGCGCGTGAACGAAGAGAAGCCGCGTCATTCAATGGGCCCTGTGGTCAACGACGAAACCATGAATCTCAAACAAATCCAATCCGCACTCGCACTATCAGACGCCGACGGCTGGCTCTTCTACGACTTTCACAATCGTGACCACATTGGCTACCGAGTCCTCGGGCTCGATTTCAAAAAGCCATGTTCGCGCCGCTGGTTTTGCTACGTGCCGCGAACAGGCAAACCGCTCAAATTGGTGCACGCGATTGAGCCCAAAATGCTCGCAACCGTTCCCGGCTCAACGACGATTTATCGTGGTCACGTCGATCTTCACGCAGCTCTGAGCACCATGTTGAAAGGCGCGCGTCGCGTCGCGATGCAATACTCGCCAATGGGCAACGTCCCAACCATTTCACTGACCGACGCCGGCACGGTCGAACTGATCCGCTCGTTCGGCGTCGAAGTCGTCTCGTCCGCCGAACTCGTCGCGCGCACGTATTCGACGATAGATGCGCGCGGCTTTGAATTGCATCAAGAAGCTGGACGCAAAGTTCAAGCCATAAAGAACGATGCGTTTAAGAAAATCTTCGATGCGATCAAGAAGGGCAAGAAGCTCGACGAATATTCATTGCAGCAGCAGATCATGGAACGCTTCGCAGTTGAGAATCTGACGAGCGGTTTGCATGGCCCGATTATTGCCGCCAACGCCCACGCCGCCGACCCGCATTTCGAGCCGACGAAAAAGAATTCGCAAGTCTTCAAAAAGAACGACCGCATCCTGCTGGACATCTGGGCCAAAGTGAATGTGCCGGGCGCGATTTATTATGACATAACGTGGTGCGGATACGCCGGTGAAAAACCGCCTGCGTTGTACGTCAAACGCTTCGACCTCGCAATGCAAGCGCGCGACGCCGCGATTCAATTCGCAAGCGATTCACTCGCCGCCGGGCGCACCGTCCGAGGTTGGGAAGTCGATAAAGCCTGCCGCGACGTCATCGCAGCCGAAGGACTCGAACCGTTTTTCAGACACCGCACCGGGCATTCAATCGACGCCAGCGTCCACGGTGAAGGCGCGAATATCGACGGCTTGGAAACGAAAGACGACCGCTCGATTCTTCCGAACACGTGTTTTTCGATTGAGCCGGGAATTTACAAAGCTGGCATCGGCGTTCGGACCGAAGTGAGCGTCTGTGTGGACGCCAAGAAACGAGTCTCAGTATTCGGCGACATCCAAACCGCACTCGTGACACCGGAAACTCTGTAGCGCCGTTTACTTTTTTTCACCGCCGCTTGCAATCACTTCGCGCGCGAGTAAAGTGTTTCATCCGCGTGAGTGCGCCGTATTTTGCCGCACGACCCGCGCCCATAGCACAATGGATAGTGTATAGGCCTCCGAAGCCTGTGATGCAGGTTCGAATCCTGCTGGGCGCATTCAACTAAACGATTCCGCGTTCCTTGTTCTTTTTTTGAGCGCGTCGAAACCCGAAACCACGGCGAGAAACTCGACTCTCTACTATGGAAGAATTGCCCCAATACCGCTATGATCCGTGGCGCTTTCTGAAAATCGGATTGATCGCTCTGGCGACTGTTTTCTTTGCCAGTTCGGGCATTTATTACATGCTCGGCATTTACTACGGCAAAAGTTGGCCGATCATGGATTGCCTGTTCATGGTGGCGATCTCAATTTCGACTGTCGGCTATGAAGACCGGCTGGGCGTGAAGGGCTTGTTTGCGGCTGAAATATTTACGATGGCTTTGGTGTTTGTGGGAATTGTTGTGCCGGCGTTTATTGTTTCCTCGATTACAGCGTTGGTCGTGGACGGCACCGTGGGAGACACCGTTCGGAGAAAACGGATGAATCAAGAGATCGCGAAGTTGTCGGGGCATACCATTGTTTGCGGAGCCGGATGCGTGGGCGAGCACTGCGTCGGGGAACTCGTTAAACTCGGTCGCAAAGTCGTCGTCGTGGACCTCAACAGCGACCGACTCAAGCATTTGCGCGAGGAATTAGGCGATTTTCTCTACGTGGTCGGTCGAGCCGATCTGGACGAAATATTGCTTGAAGCGGGCATTAAAAATGCCGACCACCTCATCGCCTGCCTGTCCGACGATAAAAACAACCTCTTTCTGACTCTTTCCGCTAAAGTTCTGAACCCGAACATCCGCGTGGTTAGCGAAGGAATTGATGACCATGTGCGTAAAAAAATGTTGATCGCCGGCGCGGCATCGGTCGTCAGCCCCACGGCAATTGGCGGTCTGCGCCTCGTCAGCGAACTCATTCGCCCCAACACAACCGGCTTTTTAGACAACATGTTGCGCGACAAAACCAGTGTCCGGTTTGATGAAATGACCGTGGGTGGGGCGTGTCAATTCGTAGGTAAAACGTTGGCACAAATAAACTTGCGAGAAAAAGCGGATGTGTTGGTCGTAGCCGTGAGGCAGCCGGACGAAGAAGCGTTCGCGTACAACCCGCGCGCTAATTTCGTACTGACGCCCAATTGTGTTCTTGTATTATTGGGGCCGACACCAGAAATCGACCGGCTCCGCCCACTTTTTGCTTAAAGTTTGAAAAGGGCTTGACCTTTTTGTGAAAAAGTGCAAAATACGTGACGTAATTCGACCTAATCTATCGTCTCATTTTGCACATGAGCGTGTAAAATGAGGCTGAGCTACACCGCTTGGATCGGTTTGGATTCGTTATTTTTCAAAATAGTGCTCATAATGTGCATTTTTTTGATAAAAATATGTATCCTTATTGCGAAGAAGAGACACAGAGTAAGTGACGGGGCAGTTCGGGGGATAGGATTCGAGTCGAGTCGGTTTCGTGGGCTTGTGAAAAAGCTCTGAATACAGGTCGTCTCTGGAGGTGGAATTGTGTTGACTATGCGTGCAATGCCGAGTTCATCAAACAATCGCTTGAGCAGTCTGGCTGCCCATACTGGGCGGAATCTGTTCGCGATCATGTTGTTGCTGACGGTCGCGTTGAGCATGTCGAGGACTGCATTGGCGTCCGGTTTGCCCCGTGTCCCTGAATTTCTATTGACAGACCCCGGCTTCTCGACAGGATGTAAATGGCAGGTGTGGACCAACGGTCTGGGCTACTTTCAGCCGTCCACGTCGGGTGATCCGATTATTACGGGATTGGGTTCCCCAACGTACTCCGGAGTCTTGACCGCTGCACCTTTGTTGAATGGTGTTATTGCGACTCAGAACTGGACGGTCGGCTCCACAACGCCGCCCTTAAATCGGTCGTCGCCGCCTTATTATCTTCCGCACGGCACCACGACAGACAATGTATGCGTCCAGTGGGATTGCTATTATAAAGCACCCTTTGACGGGACCTATGTTTTTCAGACGGCTTCTGACGACGGAAGCTTGTTGTACATTGGTCAGCAACAGGTTGTGTACAATAATCGACTCCAAGGAACACATACCGAACCTGGACCTTATTTTCCAGGTACATTTATTCTTGATCCAATACCACTCAAGGCAGGCTACCACAAAATGACGATTATGTGGGGTAATGGAGGGGGCGGTTTTTCAATGAGTGCCTCGGTGAAAGAGCCGAATGTTAACGGTGGTACGCCCGCGGGTAACTTCGCTGGAATTGACGGAACTATGTTTGTGCGTCGTCTTCCCACGCTTGTTCTTTCTCCTGGAATCAATGTGCCAGGCGGTCCGAATTTATACATTGGTGTGAATCAGACTGTAACGATTACTGCGACGTTTCCGGCGGCAACATTCCCAGGCGGAATTGCACCGCTCGGAACACAGATTTATTACACAACAGATGGAACTATTCCAACAACATTATCGACACAGTACAATGGGCCGTTCCAAGTTTCGATTCCACGCATCATTTCTGCAGTCGTTATAGCGCCTAACTTTGATCAAAGCAATCAGGGGCAGGTCATTTACAATCAAGTGCCAGCGCCAGATCCAACGTTTACTCCGACAGGTACTACCTTTACTGGGACGCGGACTGTGACAATCACATCCAATGTCCCTAACGCGTTTATCTATTACACTCTGGACGGAAGTGCGCCAACGTTGCAGAACTACACCGGCGTAGGGGCGTCGCCATTGACGTTGACCGTCAGTGCGACGACGGTCATCAAAGCCTTTGCCATTGCGTACGGGTATGCTGTCAGCGCGACGGGACAGCAGACATACACGAAAATTGATGGTCCGCCGACCATTAAATCTGTATTAGCCAGCGGATTTAACACGCAAGTGAATGTTCTATTCGATATCGCGCCCAACCCGAATATTGCGCCGCCTGGCGTGCTCATTGATCAGACGTCAGCCAACACGGCATCAAATTACACCATCACGTACACGGATCCAATAACGTCCATAGTCTCAACGATCACAGTGATCTCGGCTGCGTTGGATAATGGCGGAACAGGTGACTTCAAAACGGTTCGCTTGACGACATCCGTCATGACTCCGGGCCGGATCTACACGTTGACTGTCAAAAACATTAAAGATACGAACGTTGTACCTAATATCATGCCGGCTCCGGTGACCACGCTGTTTGTTTTCTCAGCGCCGGGTAGTGGTCTATTGTACGAACGCTGGGAAGGTGCCAGGGGTCAAGACGTAGCGAGCTTTACAACGCCGACCGGGGTCAACTTCCCGCCGGACATTTTCCCTGATTTCCCGTCTCAGGCGCCAGCAAATCCGGGCCCGGCTGGCGGAGCCATTCTCTCCTTGTTTCAAGAGCCTTCGAATACAACAATTACGGATTACGGTTCGCGCGTGAGCGGTTACTTCACTGCACAGAATAGCGGGTTCCATCAGTTCGCCATCACATCTGATGATCAGTCCGTGTTCTATTTGTCATCCGACGACAATCCCCGCAACAAATCGTTTGTGACCTGCAAAGTGACCTTTCCATGCAATCCGTTGCAGTGGAAGTACGACTCAGGCTCACCTACACCTGAAAACATTACCGGCTATGTACAGTTGGTAAAAGGCAAACGGTATTATATTGAAATGCTGCACAAGCAGGATCAAGGCAACGATCATGCGGCTGTAGCCTACGTTTTCCCGTCGGCTACATTTGTTGATAATTTGACGCCCCCGATTCCGGCGCTCTTCACCTCTAAGGTAGGGAGCGTCACAGTTACGTCTCCTCAGTTGTCGCCTGCGATCGATGCACTGCGCATCAAAGCTCAACCATTGAGCCAGTCGGCAACTGCGGATCAGACTGTCACGCTTGCATTTGATGTCACCGGCAGCGCGCCTCGTACCTATCAGTGGTCCTTCGGTCAATTGGCTGATGGCAGCGACCAGGTCGATATTCCGGGTGCCGATTTCGGTATCTATGTCATTCAAAACTTGACGCTCGCCACAGCAGGTTACTACCGCTGCCGCGAAACCAATCTCGTCACGACATCGCCCTTATACAGCAACTTGGCGTACATTCAGTTGGTTGACACGGTGCCGTTGGATTTAACAAACGTCACTCCTGCTTTGGCAACACTGGCTGGCGCGACCAATTACCCGCTGCCTCTGTACCCGTTGCCGAGTGGCCCGCTGAATCTGTTGACCAGTTCGAATCAGACCGTGATCAACGGAACGCACTTCATTTCGGGCACTTCAGTCGCCATCAACGGTGTTGTATGCCAAACTGTTACCACGACCAACAATCAACTCACCGTCATTGTTCCGCCATCCGCCACCAAAGGAAAAGTAGATGTCGCGGTGACCAAGCCCGGTGGCGCTCCGATAATTCTTTCAAAAGCCTTCGAATATGACGATATTCCAGTGGCTCAAGCTCAAACCCAGACGATTTTCGAAGATACAGCTTATACAGGTTCAATCGTCGTAACCGATCCGAATGATCCGATTCTGTCCATGAAAATCGTTGTGCCTCCGACCAAAGGAACTGTTGTTCTAGGCTCAACGATTGTCAACTCTGCCGCCAAGCCGTTTACTGGAACACTTTCATTCACCTACACGCCGTTCCCGAATCGGAACAATAGTACCGCTACAGCGGGTCCAGATACCTTCACGTTCTCTGGAAATTCGCGCGTTGATGGTCAGCTGGATTCCATTCCCGCGACAGTGACGATTAATATCACACCCGTGAATGATCCACCAACGCTCAGTAACCCAGGTACACAAAATGTGGTTGAGGATACGCCAGTGGTCATGACATTGACCGGTCTTGCCACGGGACCTGCGACGGCTACAGATGAAACCGGTGTTAACGGCACACAGACCATCACGTCCATTACGGCAGCGGTTTCAGCTGGAAATGTGAACATCGTCAAATCGCAGGATGGCTTACTGACCAACACGTTGACCGTCGTCAATAATGGTAACGGAACAGCAACATTGAACTTCCTCCCCGCATTCCCGGGTTCGTTCACGATCTCGGTGACTGTGGTTGACTCGGGTAGTAACTTGACCAACCCTCCGGGCAGCCCAAACAATGTCAATACGACGGTTATGTCATTCAATGTGAACGTTAGCAGTGTGAATGATAAACCGGTCATTGCGCCTGTAGTACCGCAATCTGGAACGTCGGACGTTACGGGAATTATTACAATTTCTGGAATTGCAGCTGCGCGACCAAACAACCCTGACGAAGGTGGCCAGAATCCTCTCGTGACGATTTCGGCTCAGGCGCTTAATGCAACTACGTTGTTGTCTGACCCCACGTACTTCACGTCACTGACGTTTGATCAGCTGTTCCCGTTCAATGGTACGCCCAGTGGCACAGTGAAGTTGACGTACGTACCCGCGTACGCCAAATTCGGTCCGATCATTATCCGCGTCACGGTGGATGATCATCAGGCAAGCAACAACACCGCCTTCATCGATATTCAGTTGAATCTTACGGCCGTAAATCACCCTCCGACAGCCGTGGACGACTTCTACAATGCGACACAAGGTAAAGTCATGACCGTGCCTGCACCAGGCGTGTTGGCTAATGACACGGATCCGGACTTCAATCCGTTGTTGAAGGTAGCGCTCTCACCATTGCCGTCGCAACCAAGCAACGGAACGTTGACGTTGAATTCGGATGGTTCTTTTGTCTACACACCAGCCGCGAATTTTAACGGTACGGATTCATTTACCTACTACGTGACAGATGGTATGCTGACATCTGCTCAACCCGCGACGGTCACGATCAATGTCGGAGCGAATGCAGCACCGATTGCGACGGATTTGGCGGTATCGACCAACGAAAACGTGACATTGAATTCGACATTGACGGCCACTGATCCGAACTTCGATACGCTGACGTTCATCGTGTTGTCGCAGCCGACCCACGGCACGTTGACGTTGACGAACGCAACAACCGGTGCATTTACCTACGTTCCGAATCAATTCTACAATGGCTCTGATTCGTTTACGTTCAAAGCGAATGACAGTATTGTTGATTCGAACGTCGCGATGGTTACGATTACGGTCATCCCAGTGAATCAGGCACCCGTCGCGACCCCTCAGAATATCTTTGTTGGCTTGAACCGTTCCATTGTCATCACGCTGTCAGGGACGGATGTTGACGGCAATTCATTGACGTTCTTTATTCCGACGCCGCCTACTCATGGAACGCTGGGTGCAATAGTGCCATTGACACCGACGTCGGCAACCGTGACGTACACGCCCGCCTCAAATTACGTCGGCTCGGATACCTTCCAATACGTTGCTTTCGACGGCATTGTTGATTCCAACCCGGCGACAGTGAACATCGCGGTGACACCGGCACCGATCTTCTCGACGCCGCCGACGATCAACCCGAATCCTGCCTTTATCGGAGCTGACACGACTGGCATAGCGTCAGCCTTTGTTGTGAACGGAACAGCGACGATTGCGTGGAACTTTGGCGATGGTTCAACCGGCACCGGCAGCCCGGTTACACATAAGTTCACTCAGGGCGGAGTCTACACGGTTATCGTCACAGCTACGTCACCCGAAGGCGTCACAAGTGCTCCTTACTCAATCATTGTTCAAGTCGGACTCGGCTTGACCATCACACCGTTCGTCCCAGGTCCGTACGGATTCTTGGTCGGCGATGTGGGTGCGACGGCTGGCTGCAAATCCGCATTGGTTGAAAATTTCCTTGCCCAAGACAAGTCGACCTTTTCGGGTACGGTTGCTGGCATCAGCATTCCGCCCGGTTTGTCTCAGGCTTCACTGGTCAATCAGGTTGGAATTTTGCAAATCGGACAAGGCCTGTCGGCTCAGCAGTTCATCTTCACTCTCGACGCGACAGGCAAGGCGAAAGCCACTGGGTTGCCTACGTTCCAGTTTGCATTGGCAAAAGGAACGTTTACCTTCAAAGCGACGGGACGCAAGGCATTGGGCTTGGCGATTAAAGATATCATTGATGCTACAGCAGCCCTGCCGAATGGACATAAAGTGTTAGACATCCCTGTGTCCTTGCAGATCGGAAGCGGCGTATTCTTGGCGATGACCTTCCGCTTGGATTACACACAGACCGCGTCAACAGGTAAGGGCGTATTGATTGTACCGAAACCGACGAAGTAACCATCGGCCAGTCTGATCGTTAAGACGTTGTTTGATAATAGCTTGCGAAACACCCTTTGATTCGTCAGAGGGTGTTTTTTTTGTTCCGATCTGGCGTCGACTATACGCTGCCCTGCATTTCGGCTTTGCCGTTTGACAGCGGCGATTTTCCGTCTATAAAATAGGCTTCAACGAGTGTTCTGACGTGGCCGCCCGGATGGGGCTCTGTGGAGAGAATTTGAATGGGTCAATTGAATCCCGAAATCTTTGGTGTCCTCCTGTTTCTGATCGCAGCAGTGGGTATGGGTGTGGTCATTCTCCTGTTGATTCGCATCGTCACGAAGCTGCTGAAGACAGCCCGTCCCGCCCCTCACAAATACGATTCCTACGAGTGCGGAGTTCCGTTGATCGGCAGCACCCGCGACCGGTTTTCCGTCAAGTTTTACCTCGTCGCGTTGCTCTTCATCCTCTTCGACATCGAAACCGTTTTCCTGCTGCCGTATGCGGTCGTGTATCAGAAACTAGAAAATCCAATGCAGGGATTTTGGGGCGTGGTGGCGTTTATTGCAGTGCTCGGATTGGGACTTATTTACATCGTCAAACGCCGCGCGTTGGAATGGGATTAGCTTATACGTACGTGGCTTTTTGAATCTGTATCGGATCGTCGAATTTTTACGAAAGCGAGTGGCACATGGCTGACACGACGGAAATGGGAACAGGCGTTATCGGTAGCGACAAGTCGGGCGATGGTGGGTTTATCACGACCACGATTAACTCGCTGATCAACTGGGGGCGCAGCAACAGCCTCTGGCCGATGCCGTTCGGCACCGCGTGTTGCGCGATTGAAATGATGGCGACACTCTCGTCGCGCTACGACTTGTCGCGCTTCGGAGCTGAAGTCATCCGCTTTTCACCGCGCCAAAGCGATTTGATGATCGTCTCCGGTCGCATCTCGATCAAGATGATGCCGGTGTTGATTGAAATCTACAATCAGATGCCCGAACCGAAGTGGTGCATTTCAATGGGCGCATGCGCCAGCACCGGCGGCGTTTTTGACACGTACACGCTGATTCAAGGTGTCGATCAATTCATTCCCGTCGATGTCTATATTCCCGGCTGCCCACCGCGCCCGGAAGGCCTGATTGATGCCGTGATGCTGATCCAGCAGAAGATCAAGCGCAACGAACGTAACTATAAATTGTACGACCGCACGAAGCATCCCTTGGATTTCCAACCGGTTTCGTTGGTCTCGAACTCCACGCAAGCTGCTCCCGAATTGACGGGAACTCGCCACAGTCTTCCCGATAAAGACACCCCGTTACAGGAAGCGTTGTTTGGATTGCCGGAACGTGACGTCAAGCATGTGGCGCGAATTGGAAACGCGTAAAAATTTTTGAACCGTTCAGCCTACATTAAGGATTGACGATGTCCCTCGATTTCTCGAAACTCTTTACGACACTCCAAACACGCTTCGGCGATGCGATTCTCAGCACGTCTGAATTTCGCTCGCAACAGGTGTTGCGGGTCAAGCGCGAATCGATTTTGGCGGTGATGACGTTCCTGCGCGACGACGCATCAGCGAAGTTTGAGATGCTGACAGACGTGACCTGCGTGGACGGCTTGCGTCTGCCGACGGATATGCAGAAAGAATTCACGGAGCGCTTTGCGGTTGTCTACCAACTCACGTCGATCTCACAGAATGCCCGGTTGCGCGTGAAGGCGTATGTGTCGGAAGACCCGTGTGAAATCGACAGCGTTTCAGGCGTGTGGGACAGCGCGAATTGGGGCGAACGTGAAGCGTATGATTTGTTCGGCGTCGTCTTCAAAGGCCACCCGGACCTCAAGCGTATTCTGATGCCGGACAATTACGAAGGGCATCCGTTGCGCAAGGATTATCCGCTCAAAGGGCGAGGCGAGCGCGACAACTTTCCGAAATTCAATTACGCGCAGGCGCAGGGATTTTAACGCCCGAAGCCGTGAACGATTCATCAGAACAGTGGAATTCAAACGTTATGCAGACGACCGTTGAAGACGTAAAAAAGATCGCTCCCAAAGCGACCCATGAAGTGTTCAAGACGATGTCGATGAACATCGGGCCGCAGCATCCTGCCACGCACGGCACGCTGCGCCTAAAGGTTGAATTGGACGGCGAAACGCTGGCCAAAATCGAGCCCGAAATCGGCTTCCTGCACACCGGTTTCGAGAAACTCGGCGAGTACCGCAACTACAATCAATTCGTGGTCGTCACCGACCGCATGAACTACCTCTCGCCGCTGAACAACAACATCGGTTTTGCCATCGCGTGCGAAGAGCTTTTCGACGTCAAAGTCCCGGAGCGCGGACAGTACGTTCGCGTGATCATGGCCGAATTGTCGCGCATGGCCGACCACGTTGTTTCGGTCGGATTGCAAGCGATGGATTTGGGCGCGTTCTCGGTGATGTTGTGGACCTTCATCGAACGCGAAAAGATGTATGACATTTTCGAAGCCGTGACAGGCGCGCGGTTGACGACGAGCTGGACGCGCATCGGCGGCATCTTCCGCGATGTACCAGCTGATTTCTCGAAGTTGGTCAAAGATTACGTCGCCAAATTTCCGGCGGTGCTCAGCGAAATCGAATTGATGTTGAACAAGAACAAAATTTTCAAAGATCGCACGATTGACGTCGGCAATTTGACGAGCGCCGAAGCGATCAGCTATGGATTGACTGGGCCGATGTTGCGCGCGAGTGGAGTGCCTTACGACGTTCGCAAATCACGCCCGTATTTGTGCTACGACAAGCTGAATTTCGATGTGCCGACACGCACGGAAGGCGACGTGTTTGCGCGTTACCAGGTCCGCATCGCCGAAATGCGCGAATCACTGAAGATCATCCATCAGGCGCTTGAACAAATGCCCGAAGGTCCGGTCAATTCAGTCGATCACAAAGTCACGCTGCCAACGAAAGACATGGTCTATCAAGACATGGAAAGCCTGATCCATCATTTCAAGCTGGTCATGCCAGGCCACGGCTTGATTCCGCCGAAGGGCGAAGTGTATTCGTCGACCGAAACACCGAACGGCGAACTGGGCTTCTACATCGTTTCCGACGGCACCGGCCAGCCCTACCGCGTCCGCATCCGCCCGCCAAGTTTCTATAATTATTCGTCGTATGTGAAGCAGGTGACGGGTAGAATGTTGTCTGACGCAGTGTCGTGCATGGCGAGCATTAATGTCATCGCGGGGGAGTTGGATCGATAAGATGCGTGTTGCGACTGCTATTGCTGACAATATCCGAATCTCATCGATGCTATCAAAGCTCCCGATGATCGGTCGTGAGCAAAAATGGGAGGTAACGCGCATGGTACCAGGTGATTTGATTCCGGCGTTAAAAGCCGCAGATATTGAATTCATGCTGGTAGGTGCTCATGGAGTTAGCGTTTGGATGAGTGATCCTCGGGCCACTCAGGATGTTGACTTCATTGTGCGTGTTAAAGATAAAGTGAAAGCCTCCAATGCAATACTGGGGAAGTTTCCAGCATTGATTCAGGAAAAGAATCCGGATGTGTGGCGGTATCAGTTGGATGGAAAGTATTTGGTTGATTTGATACTGACGACAACGCCACTGCATAAACGAGTCTTTACAGAGTTTTCGGAAACTCGGGTAGACAGATTGAAAGTGCGTGTCCCTAAGGTCGAATCTGCGTTGGCTATGAAATTTGCAGCGATGACGGGTCACTATCGGAATCTGGTCAAGAAATACAAAGATGCATCTGACTTTATTGATATTGCTACACTTAATAAAGTGGACTTGCCGTTACTAAAGGAATTAGGTGAGCTGGTATTTTCCGGTGGCGGAGAACAGATTGTGAAGTACTTGGGAGATGCTCGCGCAGGAAATCGATTGGAGATTTAGCCAATGAACTTGACACTTTCTATTTTCAGTGGGATTTTTTTGCTGGTATTAGGAGCTGGATTGACGTTTTGGTCCTATGTGAATAGAGACCCGATTACTGGCGAGTACGTTGCATGGTTTAAAATGATTCTGGTAGGAGTTGTTTCAATTGTGGCTGGCTTGATTCAACGTCATATGGAAGATCAGCCACTTTAAAAAATGTAGGCAGTGATTTTGTAAACCGTGAACTGAGAATATAAACAATGGCATTTAAATTTAACGACGATTCGCGCAAGCAGTTTGACTGGCTGTTGAAGCGCTATCCTTCCAAGCAGGCTGTCTTGTTGCCAGGATTCCGCCTGGTCGAAGAGCAGCAGGGCTTTGTAGATACTGCGTCCATGGATTACCTGGCCGAACAGCTGGAATTGGCACCGGCGTTCGTCAACGGCGTGTTTACCTTCTACAGCCACTACCGCAAGCCGGGGGAGGGGAAGTACATTGTCATGGTCTGCGCCACACTGCCGTGCGCGTTGATGGGCGCTCAAATGGTCGCGGATTGTTTCAAAGAAGAATTAAGACTCGGCATCGGCGAAACCAGCCATGACGGCAAATTCACGCTGAAGAAAGTCGAGTGCCTAGGCAGCTGCAACACCGCTCCGGTGGTTCAGATCAACGATGATTACTTCGAGAATTTAACACCGCAGAAAATTACTGAAATCGTAGCCGCGTTGAGACAGGATAAAACACCGCCGCATCTGTCAAACGGCCCGTCACTGGAAGGCGGACGCTGTTCATACCGCCCGATGGTGGAGGCGTTTCCAGACGGGAAGTAGGGTTCCGAGGATTTGAAAGAAGAATTGGATTCATGGATGACTTGGATCGAATTCGTCGCAATCCGAAGACTATGATGGGGAAACCCTGTATCAGAGGAACCCGGTTGACGGTGCAATTGATTTTGGAAAGGCTGGCGTATCATCCAAAAGAAGAGTTGATGATCTGTTATCCGGAATTGACAGAGGATGACATTCGAGCGGCGCTGTTGTTTGCTGCAACAAAAGTGGGTTTGTGTCTGACGGGGGAGAAAGGAGTCACGGATCATGATTGAATTCAAATTCCATTATGATGGGACATCGATTGTTCTGGATGAGCCAGTGATGCTGCCGCTCAACACACCGTTGGTTGCGAAAGTCGACGCACCATTATCAACGGTCAACGATCCGATTGTTAAACCGACCCGCGTGTGGGGACAATTTCGAGGACTCATGTCGATGAGTCCGGATTTCAATGATGAGTTGCCGGATTCATTTTGGATGGGTGAGGAATGAAATATATTCTGGACACCTGTGTATTTATCTGGCTTTGCACAGAACCCGAAAAATTAACGGAAAGAGTCCGCAAGATTTGTAGCAGTGTTGAGCCTGATCTCTATTTGAGTTTGGCTAGTATTTGGGAACTACAGATTAAGTTGCTGTCTGGAAAATTTAGGATGAATACTGAGTTATTGCAGGCCGTAGAGGAATTGAAGAAGAGCAATCGACTGAGGATTTTGGGTATCACTGAATCCCATGTATTTGGGTTGAAGAAGTTGCCATCGATACACGGTGATCCTTTTGACCGTATGTTGGTTGCTCAAGCATTGGAACTGAATGCAACTATATTAACAAGTGACACAAAGATCGCGCAGTACCCTGTAAATGTGATTTGGTAACTGGATAACGAGAACGGAAGACGACACGTCATGCTGATCAAAGATTTCAAACCTGTGCTGTTCGACGGGGCGTATAAAAAAGGCGAGTGGTCGCTGGAACGCTACCTTGAAAAAGGGGGCTATGAGTCCGCGAAGAAAGTACTCGCCACGCCGCGCGACCCCGTAACGAACAACATCCCAACGTTGATTGACGAGATCAAGAAGTCCGGGTTGCGTGGGCGCGGAGGCGCAGGCTTTCCGACGGGCATGAAGTGGAGTTTCGTCGATTACAAATCGAAGAAGAACCGCTACCTCGCCGTCAACTTCGACGAATCCGAACCGGGCACGTGCAAGGATCGCATCGTCGGCTTGTACAATCCGCACATGATCATCGAAGGCTGCATCATCGCCTCGCACGTCGTCGGCATTGAAAACGCCTATATCTATATACGCGGTGAATTCGTCGAAGTCTTCGATCACCTGACTCGCGCCTGCGCTGAAGCCTACAAAGCAGGTTACCTCGGCAAGAATGTGCTCGGGACAGGATTCAATTTTCACGTCCAGCCGCATCGCGGAGCAGGTGCGTATATTTGCGGTGAAGAAACAGGCTTGCTGAGTTCGCTCGAAGGTGATCGCGGCTACCCGAAAGTCAAGCCTCCGTTCCCCGCCGTTGAAGGCGCATGGCGCTCCCCGACGGTCGTGAACAATGCCAGCACGATCGCGTCGCTGCCATATATCATCCGCGTCGGTTCGGCGGAGTTCTCAAAGATCGGTGCGAAGCCTGACAAAGACGGCAAGATGGTCAACAACACCAGCCCCGGATCGATGATTTACTGTCTGAGCGGCCATGTCAAAAATCCCGGTAATTACGAGCATCCGATGAATATTACGATGCGCGAATTGCTTTTTGATTCGACGCTTGGCGGCGGCATGAAAGACGATATTCCGATCAAAGCCGTGATTCCCGGCGGATCGTCCATGCCGTTGATGCGCTACGATGGCAAATCGTACCGCGCATCGAATGGCAAGGATTTGACTGACAGCCTCGACATGGAAATGAGTTTCGATTCCTTGCGCGCAGCCGGTTCGTTGCTCGGATCTGCCGCCGTGATCACGATGAATGAGCGCGTCTGCATGGTCAGTGCACTGTACAATCTCGTGCGCTTCTACCATCATGAATCCTGCGGCCAATGTACGCCGTGCCGTGAAGGGTCCGGCTGGCTCGAAAAGATTATTTCGAAAATCTATCATGGCAAAGGCAAGGTAGATGACTTCGAACGCTTGTTCAATGTCGCGACTCAAATGAGTGGTACGACGATCTGTTTGTTAGCTGATTCCGTCGCGATGCCGGTGGGCGCAACGATCATTAAATTCCGAGAAGAATTCGAACACTATTGCAAGACCGGCAAGAGCATGGTGGTCGAGAAGTTTGGCGACAAGGCGATTCGATTGTAGTATTCATGTCGCTAACTAATGACTAGTATGTGAGAAATGAATAGGACACTTTATTTATTATTTTTTTATATCGATAGGTATAGAAAGGAGTTTTCGAAATGGGTGCCTTAAAACTAATAGCTCGCGTTACTCCTGCGGGGCGGCTGTTACTCGCCGAGAAGGTCAACTTGAAGCCCGGGAATGTTGTCGTAACTATTCGCGAAACAAAATCACAGTCCTCGCGACGCGGAGGCGTATCAAAGTCAAAAACACAACTGAATGATCGTATCAAGCCTGATCGTTCCCAATCAAAAATGAAGGACATTTTGGCGGAACTTGACGCGATGACTTTTCCTCCCGACCCTCATCCAGACAAATCGGATGATGAACTTATTTATGGGTCCTAGCCATGAGCACCGTTATCAAGGAAGAGGCCTTCGTGGACACGTGTGCGTGGCTCGAACTTTTTGTTCCAGTCCTTCCACAGTCAGTACCTATTCGCAAGTTGATAATGAGCCGGACGTATAGATTAGTTACTTCAGATTACATAGTTGATGAGCTTTTTTCAGTGCTAAAGAGTCGAAACAAATACCAAGCGCGACATGCAGTATGGACGTTTTTGAATGATCCAGATTTGGTAGATATTATTTTCACGACGAGGAGCGATTTGGACGGAGCCTACGCAATTTACTCCAAATTCTCAGACAAAGACTGGTCATTTACGGATTGCTTGAGCTACTACTACATCCGAAAGCGAAAGATCAGGACGGCGCTTTCGATCGATCATCATTTTCATGAATTTGGCATTGCCACCGTCCTGCCTTAGCCTAAACTGAGCGCCATTCAAATTTAGAGGAAGCGATTTAATGTCCGACGAAAAGAAGCCGTCCACAGCCGCAGCCGTTGTCGAAGCGCCCAAGCCAATGGCACCGCCAGCACCGCCCGCGCCACCCGCCGGAGGTCCGCCTGCGCCGCCGCAGCCCGCCATCGTTCTGCCCAAAGCGCCCGACGGGCAGATGACGTTGCGCGTGAACGGCAAGGACAACTTCATTGATCCGAAGAAGTACAAGTCGCTGATCGGCGCGCTGCATGACCTCGGCCACGATGTTCCGCATTTCTGCTACCATCCAGGTTTGTCACCTGACGGCAATTGCCGCATGTGCTACGTCAATCAGATCGACGTCATGAGCGGCAAACCGTTGATGGCGCCGAACCTGACGTACCAGCCGATTCAGATGTATCCGAAGCCGATCATCTCCTGCCGCGAACCGCTCAACCCGCGCGGCATGGTGATCGAGACGGACACGCCGGACGTGATCAAGGCGCGCCAATACATCATGGAATTCCTGCTGATCAATCACCCGCTCGACTGCCCCGTCTGCGACAAAGCCGGCGAGTGTATGTTGCAGAACAATTCGTACGACCACGGCAAAGCCGACAGTCGTTTCGAAGAAGTCAAAAACGAGAAGGCTCCTAAGGATCTTGGTCGCTCGGATGATCCTCACGCGATCAAGTTGTGGACCGACCGATGCATCACTTGCACACGCTGCACACGCTTCCTGGATGAAGTCTCGGGCACCAGCGAATTGTATGTGATCAACCGCGGCGACCGCAGCGAAATCGACATCGCGCCGGGACATCCGGTGGACAATCCACTTCAGGGCAACATCGTGGACATTTGCCCAGTCGGTGCGTTGATCGACACCAGTTTGATGTTCAGCTACCGCGCATGGTATTTGCGTCCGAGTAAAAGCATCTGTCCCGATTGCTCCAAAGGATGCAATATTGATGTTGAAGTGCAAAAAGAATACGTTCGCCGACTCAAGCCGCGCGAAAATGTGGACGTCAACGGTTGGTGGATGTGCGATTACGGTCGGCACGATTTTCACTACATCAACGCTGCAAATCGCGTGTTGATGTGCAAAGCGGACGGACAAGCAAGCCTCGATATTCACGGCGTCACCAAAGCCGTCGGCGAGAAATTGGCGGGCTACGCAAAGAAGGATCCGGAGTCCGTCGCCGGAATCGTCAGCGCGTGGTTGACGGTCGAAGAAATGTCGCTCTTTAAGAATTTGTTCGCGGACACGCTGGGCAGTCTGAAAGTCGGATTGATCGCTCAAGCTGTCGGTAAAGAAGAGAAGTTCACAGGCTTCACAATCGAAGCTGACAAGAACCCGAACAGCGCCGGGGCAAAATTGGTATTTGGCGAAGCCGTTGAAAGTCAGACGGCGAAAATTATTGAGGGCATTAAAGCAGGCAAGATCAAGGCGCTGTATCTCGTTAATTTGATGCCGAATTACGCGCCTTCGCCGGAACTGTTGGAAGCGTTGAAGAAGGTGGAATACTTGGTCGTTCAAGACGTCTTGAACGGTCCGTTGACCGCCGCCGCGCACGTGGTTTTGCCGGGATCGAGTTTCGCGGAGAAAGATGGCGTGTTTGTGAACAGCCAAAACCGCGCTCAGCTCGTCCGCCGAGCCATCGACCCGTTAGGCCAGGGCCACGACGACGTGAGCGTTCTGCAACGCGTCGCGAAGGGCGCAGGTAACGCGGATTCGAAACTGGTCTCCGCGCGCGAAGTATTCCGCCGCTTGTCCGAAACGCAGGTCGAATTCGCCGGGCTGACGCATCAGGGGTTGGGGGAGAAGGGCGTGGTTTTACTTGTACAGAAGTAGACTGTGCCGTGCCTCGCGACTGGCAAAAAAGGCCAAGCGCGCTAAGATGAATAGACCAAGTTATCTAGAGAAATTGGTGGGAGAATGATGAACACGATTGCATTTTTGGGATTGACGGACGACGAATTCGCCAAGCTGGCGGTCAAGCTTGTGCCCATCGCGATGGTCTTCGGCGGGCTGTTGGGGATCGTTCCGTTTTTGGTTTTTTTGGAACGCAAAGTCTGCGCGTGGATTCAAAACCGCGACGGTCCATCGCGCGTGGGCCTGCTCGGGCCGGATAGCCCACTTGAAATCTTGGGAATCAAATCCGGCAAGCGTCGCATTTTGGGCGGATTCTTGCAATCGCTCGCTGATGCGTTCAAGCTGATCACGAAAGAAGCGTTTGTGCCCGCTGGTGCCGACAAGTTCCTCTTTGCGATGGGACCGTTTTTCGCGTTGATGCCTCCGTTCCTGGCGTTCATCGTGATGCCTGTCGGGCCGGACATCGGCTTGTTCGGGCAGAGCATCAAACTTCAAATCGCCGACCTTCACGTTGGTCTCTTGTGGGTGCTGGGCGTGGCCAGTTTGTCTGCGTATGGCCTGGCCTTCGGCGGGTGGGCGAGCAACAATAAATTCGCGCTCCTCGGTGGCGTTCGAGCGATGGCGCAGATGATCAGTTACGAAGTCGGCATGGGAATCATCTTATTGTCGGTCATCATGATGCATCAATCGGTCTCGTTACGAGAAATTGTGAATCATCAAGCCGCTTCCGATTGCACGTGTAATTGGGGCATCTGGCATCAGCCGCTGGCGTTTATTTTGTTCACGATCTGCGCCTTCGCTGAAAACAATCGTCTGCCGTTCGATTTGGCGGAGTGCGAAGCCGAGTTGATTGGTGGGTACCATACCGAATACAATTCGATGCACTTCGGGATGTTCTTCCAAGGCGAATACATTGCGATGCTATCGATGGGTGCGCTTATTGCGGCGCTGTTCCTCGGCGGATGGCACTATCCGGGTTACAACGCGTTGATGGCGATAGCCAAAGTGGACGGCGCGAATCAGTTCAACATGATGCAAGCGCTGGCCGTCGGATTAGGCTTGGCATCGTTCGGATTGAAAGCGTTCGCGTTCGTCGTCTTCGCGATGTGGGTGCGCTGGTCGTTGCCGCGTTTCCGCTGGGATCAGCTGATGAACATTGGTTGGAAGGGTGTTATTCCGCTGGCGTTGCTCAACTTGTTGGTGACGGCGTATCTCAATTTGCCGGTGGCGCCGAAAGTTGAAAAGCCTGGCGAAGTGAAACCGGTCGCGGCGATGGTGTCGAAGAAATTTTAGAACCAAGAGCCGCGCACGTCAGTAAGCGTCATAAGTATGCCGGTTATTGACATGCGCGGCTCGAAATCGTACTGAACGCGTACTAAAAATTAATTGATTGAATTGAGTCGAAAAAATAATTAAATCGGAGCACGCACAGTGGCACACGGACATGCAAATGATAGCGGACACGCTCACGTTGAACCCAACGAAAGGGGTGGCGATCCGCTGCGCAAGCAGACGTTTCTTGAAAAAATGTATCTGCCTGAAATCGGTCGCGGCATGTTCAACACGCTGAAGCACGTGTTCAAGAAATCGTTCACGGTTGATTACGACGGTACGGATAAGACCAACGAAAAGAAGAACCATATTCCGCGCACCGGGTATCGCGGTGAGCATTATTTGAAAAAAGACGACGCAGGCCACGTCAAATGCGTCGCATGTTTCATGTGCGCAGCGGCGTGTCCGTCGGAGTGCATCCACATTGAAGGCGCGGCGACGCCCGCCGATTGGGAAAATCGCGAGCGCTATCCGAAGCGTTTCGAGATCGACATGTTGCGCTGTATTTATTGCGGCATGTGCGAAGAAGCATGCCCGGTCGATGCGATTGCGCTGTCCTCCACGTATAACGTCGTCGCCAACACGCGCGACGAGAAGGTGTACACAAAGGACCGCTTGCTGGCTGATGGCGAACGCTACGGGTTGAGTTTGAGCCGCCATCATTATCGCCCGGACGGAATTCCCGGCGCGCAACCGGCAGCGAAATCGCACCATTAAAGAGACTCGTACCGCAGGCGTCCCGCCTGCCTGTTTCAGAAACGTGCAGGCGGGACGCCTGCGGTACAAAAGTTCTTTCGACTTGCACTTGAATCTGCGCCTTAAACGGTTACTTTAGGTTCAATTATTGATACACCAGAAACGATTTGCCGGGGTGTGCTTGCGTCCTGGGGCAAATGCGGTGATCTGCTGAAGTTTTGCCTGATTTCCAGAGCAAGATGAGTGTTGACTTTGTGAAGGCCTGTGATGAGTGATTTGGCGTTTATCTTAGCTGCGATTGTCTGCATTGCGTCTGCGGTACTGATCGTTTCGCGAAAAAATCCAGTCTATTCGGTCGTGTACATGCTGCCGTTTTTCCTGGGCATGACGACACTGTTTGTGCTGCTTAATGCGACGTTCCTGGCATCCATTCAAATGATCGTCTATGGCGGCGCGATTCTTGTCGTCTTCCTGTTCGTGATCATGTTGATCAACTTGCGCCCGGAAGAATTGCGGGACGATTTCTCGTTGAAGTCGTGGTTTATGACGTGTGTTGGAGCAGGTTTGCTTGCGGCGACCCTGGCGTTGTTTTCCCAAAACGGCACGACGAATGAGATGGAAAAAAGCTTCTACCAGCCGGTCGCAGTACAGAAAGACAAAACAGGAGCGGATGTGGTGTTTGGTTCGATTGAAAGTATTGCGCATCCGTTGTTTAATAAACAAATGGTGCCGTTTGAATTGGCGTCTGTGTTGATTGTGGTGGCGACGCTGGGTGCGGTGCTGTTGTCGAAGAAACGCATATAGGACGAATCAGGTTTAAAATGGGTTTTGAATTGCCTTCGATACTAATCGCCGACGGTGGCGGGCTGATGAATCTTAAAGCCTGCCTCATTGTGGCGGTGATCATTTTTTCCATCGGTGCATGGGGCGTGGTGGCTCGTCGCAACGTGCTGACCGTGTTGATTTCGCTCGAATTGATGCTCAACGCCGTGAACTTGGTCTTCGCCAGTTTTGCCCGCATGCATGCCAACATGCCACACGAAGCAGGCAATGCGACGGCAGGTGAAAACGGTCAGATCTTCGCGCTCTTTATTATCGCAGTCGCCGCAGCAGAAGCCGCAGTCGGTTTGGCGATTTTGATCACGTATTTCCGTAATAATGAAACAGTAGATACGCGCGATATGACGGAGTTGAAGCAGTAAGCTCGAAGCAGGATGACGTGTTGTTCAAGCAGAATCAGTACATTAACGCCCGGCCTTTGGACACTGACTAGAAATGATGGAGTGGATCGCACACTATTTGCCCGCCCGCGACGTGCTTGAATCACGGATGTATTTGATTCCGCTCTTCCCGTTGATTGGGTTTTTGTTGAATGGCTTGTTTGGTCGCAAATTCGACAAGAAGTTCTCCGGTTTCATTGGAACCCTGGCAGCGCTCTGTGCGTTTATCATGGCCTTCATGTGCGTGGCCTCGTTGCATGAAGCCGAGAACGGTCGCACTGCGTTTCATAGCTCTTACGGGACGTGGATTTTGACGTCTGAATTGAATTGTTCGTTCGGTTTGTATATTGATAAATTGTCCTCTGTCATGATTCTGGTTGTGACCGGAATCGGCACGTTGATTCACCTCTATTCAATGGGCTACATGGCCCATGACAAGAGTGTTTGGCGCTTCTTTGCGTATTTGAATCTATTCTTGTTCGCGATGATTTTACTTGTTCTCGGCGACAACTTATTGATGACGTTTGTCGGCTGGGAAGGCGTAGGTCTGTGTAGCTATTTGCTGATCGGATTCTGGTACGAAGAAAGCAAGAATGCCGCCGCCGGCATGAAAGCCTTTGTCGTCAATCGCATCGGCGATTTGGGTTTCTTGATGGGTATCTTCACCTTGATCGCGGTGTTTGGGACCGTCAATTACGTGACTGCGCCGGTCAATGGCGAAAAAGGTAACGTCACGCCTCAGACAACGTTTGATACTGTAACTAAGCAGGTCAAGATGCCTGAAAATCCAGGCTTGTTGGACTACACAGAAGCGCTTCGTTTGAAGTACGGTAAAGGCGAGAAAGTCGAATTACCTGAAAAAGCCGAACTGCCGAAGTATAGCGCTGCCAACGTCGCAGATCCCAAAGATACCGTCTCGATTCCATTGACGATGCCGAAAGATTTGGGTAAGAATCTTGCTGCTTTGATTACGCTTGCCTGCATTTGTCTGTTCATCGGAGCCACTGGAAAATCAGCTCAGATTCCGTTGTTCGTCTGGTTGCCGGACGCGATGGCCGGCCCGACGCCAGTCAGCGCCTTGATCCATGCCGCAACGATGGTGACCGCCGGTATATACATGGTCTGCCGCTTGCACTCGTTATTCGCATTCAGCGAAACAGCCTTGCTGCTCATCGCCGGAGTCGGAGCCGCCACAGCGCTCTTCAGCGCGTTGATTGGCTTGACGCAGTTAGACATCAAAAAAGTATTGGCGTATTCGACCGTATCACAACTCGGCTATATGTTTGTCGGCTTAGGTGCTGGTGTGTTCTCGCTCGGTATCTTCCACGTCTTGACTCACGCATTCTTCAAAGCCTTGCTCTTCTTGGGTGCTGGTTCCGTCATTCATGCCATGTCGAACGAACAAGATATGCGCAAGATGGGTGGATTGTGGAAGAAACTGCCGTGGACTTTCGGCACGATGTTGATCGGCGCACTCGCGTTGTCAGGTGTTCCCGGAACGTCAGGCTGGTTCTCGAAAGATAACATTCTGGCCAATGTGTTGGCGCGATACCATGATACGCATAATGTCTTGTATCTTGTTTACTACGTCATGGGTATCACCGCTGCATTGTGTACTGCCTTTTACACATTCCGCTTGATATTCCTGACATTCTTCGGACAGAACCGCTCATCAGAAGATGTGAAGAGCCATATTCACGAATCACCGTGGACGATGGTGCTGCCTTTGGTTGTACTGGCGTTCTTCTCACTCGCAGGTGGTTTCCTGTACGGCGGTTCATTCATTGAAGAAAAAGACGCGTTGGAGCATCTTGGTATTCGAAACGTGCCGTATTTAGAAGAGCACAGTTTGCATGGCGCTCATACGTTGAATTTGATTTTGACGGGTCTGGTTGCAGCATTGGGTATTGGTTTGGCTTACTTCCGATATGGAAAAGGTAATAATGTGCCTGATCCCGAGAAGTCAACGAATATCGCTTACAAAGCGTCCTTGAACAAGTTCTATGTTGACGAGATTTACGATGCATTGATCGTCTTTCCATTCTGTGTCCTCGCTGAATTGCTGCATTGGGGCATGGATATGATTGCGATCGACGGCATCGTGTGTGGAACCGCTGAAATTGTTCGCAATCTATCGTCTGTGCTGAAGCGCATTCAGACGGGCTTGATGAATGCGTATGCGTTTGCGATTTTGAGTGGGACGGTCGCGTTTTTGATTTATCTGTATATGAATTCAGTAGCCAAGTGACGTACTTTCCGGACGGTTGATCCGGACTTGAAAGCGGATGAGGATTTTCGATGTTGCTGACGTGGTTAATCGTGTTGCCGGTGCTGGGAGCGTTGCCGATGTTTTTGGCCCGCGAACAGAACGCTCGCGAACTAAAAGTATGGGCATTTGTGGTCACGCTCGCGACCTTTGCAGCCTCGTTGCCGCTCTGGTTCTCGTTCAATCCCGGCGCGGACGGTTACGCGTTCACCGAAGCACACAAGTGGGTCGAATTCAAAGACGCCGCTGGCAAAGTATATCTAAACATTGGATTCAATCTCGGAGTCGATGGCATCTCGTCACTACTCGTATTGCTGACAACCTTCATCATGCCGATTGCGATGTTGAGTTCGTGGAATTACATACAGAAGCGTCAGAAAGAATTTTACATTGCCATGCTGTTTCTTCAGACTGCGATGATTGGTGTCTTCTGCGCGACCGATTTGTTCCTCTTCTATGTCTTCTTTGAAGCCAGTTTGCTTCCGATGTACATCATCATTGGTGTGTGGGGTGGGGAAGAGAAGATTTATGCGACGACTAAATTTATTATCTACACTGCGTTCGGCAGTTTGTTGATGTTCATCGCGCTCCTGTTTGTATACTTCAAAACCGGGGCGCAGAGTTTCGATGTGGTATCGCTCACGACGGCTTTGGCCAAAGCGCGGACACTTGCTCCGAACGATCCAGGATTTTTGTCACGCAACGCCGAATTCTGGTGCTTCTGGGCATTCGCACTCGCATTCGCCATCAAAGTTCCGCTCTTCCCGGTCCACACATGGTTGCCTGACGCGCACGTTCAAGCACCGACGCCTGGTTCCGTTGTGCTGGCGGCTGTGTTGTTGAAGATGGGTGGCTACGGTTTCATCCGCATCGTATTCCCCTTCTTTCCCGTCGCAGTTCACACGTATGCTCATTTCTTCATGATCATCTGCGTCATCGGAATCATCTATGGATCGATGATGGCGTTTGTTCAGACGGACATCAAGAAGCTCGTCGCGTACAGTTCGGTCGCTCATATGGGTACGTGTATGCTGGGTGTGTTTTCAATGACGACGACGGGCGTTCAAGGCGGCGTGTATCAGATGTTGAATCACGGTGTTTCGACGGGCGCGTTGTTTTTGTTAATCGGCATGATGTACGAACGCACGCACACGCGCTTGATCGCGTTTTACGGCGGGATCGCGAAATCGGTTCCAGTTTATACCGTCGCGTTTGTGATCGTCACGTTGTCATCGATTGGCCTTCCGCTTTCGAACGGTTTCATCGGAGAATTCACGTGTTTGCTGGGCGGATTCCAGCGCGATCCGTTCTTGGGATTGCTGGCTTCAACGGGCGTTATTCTCGGTGCCGTTTACATGCTCTACGCCGTGAAGCGCATGTTCTTTGGAACGATTCGCCGGGAAGAATTGAAGCACCTCGCGGACTTGAATGGTCGCGAAATCGCTGTGCTCGCTCCGCTTATTGTCGCGATTTTTGCGATGGGTGTAGCTCCGGCAGGATTCTTTGAACGCATCAAACCGGCTGCGAACAAGTTCATTGAGTATTCGGAAATACGGGTCAAAGATGCGCCGGTGATTGAAAAAAAGTAGGCGGACTGTCGCCGTATTTGCGTGCGATATCGAATTGAGAGTACGACGTTTTTCTACGTGGAGTCGAGTGAATGGATTGGTCCGAATTGAGTCAATTGCTGCCGGTGGGTGTGGTGCTGGTGGCCGCGCTGGTGGTGGTCGCAATCGACTTGTTTTTGAAGCCGAGTGACCGCTTCGTGCTGCCGTGGGTCGGCATCGCCGGCTGCGGCATCGCGCTGGTGTTGGCGTTGAAAATGAACGCGGCGGCGTGGTTTGCTGGGAGTCAGGACGGTGGAGCCAAGACGTTGATTCTCGGCGGCGCATTTGCCATCGATGGATTTGGTTTGGGCATATGGGTGGTTGCATGTTTGGCCGGTGCGTTGTCGTTGCTCTCGGCCGCGCATCACGAAGAAGAATCAACGCTTTCGACCGGTGAATTCCTGGGACTGATTTTGCTGGCCGTTGCCGGGATGATGTTCCTAGCTGTGTCGCACGACTTCCTGACGTTGTTGATCAGTCTCGAAATCATGTCGATCTCGACATACATTTTGACAGGCAGCAACCGCCACGAATTGCGATCGAATGAAGGCGCGATGAAGTACCTCGTGCTCGGCGCATTCAGCACGGCATTCATGTTGATGGGCATCGCGTTTTTCTATGGTGGCACCGGCTCGTTTTCGCTCAACGAAATTGTTCAAGTCAAGATGGGTCAGGCAGCCCAATTCAAAATTTCGCCGCCCTTTGTTTTGCTCGGAATGGGTTTGATTTTCGTGGGTGCGCTGTTCAAAATCGGTGCCGCTCCGTTTCATTTCTGGATTCCGGACGTGTACCAAGGTGCGCCGGTTTCAGTCACAGGATTGATGTCGGTTGGGGTCAAGGCGGCTGCATTTGCGGTCGTATGCCGTCTGTTCTTTGAGACATTTTCAGCGAGCGAATACAGTGCACTATGGCTGCCGGCCGTTGAAGTCATCGCCGTGGCCACGATGGTGGTCGGCAACATTCTTGCGATGACGCAGAACAGTGTGAAGCGGATGCTTGCGTATTCGGGAATTGCGCACACGGGCTATTTGATGTTGGGATTGTTGATTGCGCCGAATTCGAAAGACGTCGCCGAACATTTGCATTCGATCAATTTCTATCTACTCGTTTACGGCGTGATGACATTGGGCGCGTTCGGTGTGCTCGGATTGTTGCGCAAGGATGGACGACCGATTGAAACGATGAGCGATTTCGGCGGATTGGCCAAAGAGCACACCGGGATTGCGCTGTGCATGGCGATCTTCATGTTGTCGCTCGCAGGCATGCCGCCGTTGGGCGGAGCGTTCTCGAAATTCATGATCTTCAAAGGCGCGATCAAAGAAGGCCACGTCATGGCCGCAGTGCTGGGCATTCTGACCAGCGTGGCATCGCTCTATTATTATTTGCGCGTCGTGGTGAGCATGTTCATGGCTCCGTCGAATGACGATGTCAAAGGCGAAGAAGCGACGAGCTGCCAGTATTCCTGGGGCACAAATCTGCTGATCTACGCGACCGGAATCATCACGCTGATTCTCGGACTTGTGCCGGGATTGGTCTTCTAAACTTCAGCCCGAAACGACCTCGCACGAAGCCACAGAGAGCATAAAGAAACACGAAGTATTTGGAAGTAGTTCCTTATGCATTATTCGTGATTCTTTGTGTTCTTGGAGTCTCTGTGCGAGATATGTTAGTTAAGTTGCCGCGCGATTAATTCCATCGGATGCAGTACTTCACAAGTCAGTCCTGCCGCTTTGCATCCGTTTCGAATCTGCATTAAGCAGCCTGGATTTCCTGTGGACACCAATTCCGCGCCAGTGCCTTTGATCGCCTCGATCTTGCGCGCGAGAATTTTCTCGGCCATCTCAGGCTGGGTTAAATTGTAGATGCCCGCCGCACCGCAGCAGAATTCAGCGTCGGGAAGTGGAACCCATTTGATGCCAGGAATGCGCTGCAAAATCGCGACGGGTTGCGCGGATATTTTTTGCGCGTGCATCAAGTGGCAAGGCGCGTCGTAGCAGAGCGTTTTTTCAAGCGGCTTCAACGGTCGGACAGGTTGCAACCCAGCGAGAATTTCGGAGACGTCCTTCTGCAATTTACTGAACGCGAGCGCTTCAGGATCGTCGTGCAAGAGGTGGTGGTAGTCCTTCAACTGCGCGCCGCATCCGGCTGAATTGTTGACGATGGCATCGACGCCGAGGCCTCGGAACATCTGCAAATTCTGGCGCGCCAGTTTCCGCGCGAGGTTGCCTTCACCGGAGTGGACCATCAGCGCACCGCAGCATTGCTGGCCGTGAACGGTGAGGACTTCGACGCCGTGTGCCTGGAGAACTTTGATCGTTGCGCGATGGATATCGCCCATGAACTGGTCCATCACACAGCCCGAGAAAAACGCGACGCGCAGTTTCGGAGCGCCGCCGTCAGCCGGGAAAATATCCGGCGCATTTTCGAGGAACGCAACTTCCTTGATCTCCGGCTGCATCGCTTCAAGTTCGCGCAAGCGTTTGGGCAGAAGCTTGAAGAGCCCCATTTTCGTCGCGGTGGAACGCAGGCCGCTACGCTGTTGGAAGCGCAGCGCTTTGGTGATGATCGAGAGAATCGACGGATACGGAAATATGCGCTTGAAGAAAAACGAGCGCAACACCCGGGCGAAAAATCCCGGCGGTTGTGCCAGCGTCAGCGCTTCGCGAGTGCCTTCGAGAATCTGGCCATATTGCACCCCGCTGGGACACGCGGTCTCACACGCGCGGCAATCGAGGCAGAGGTCGAGATGGTTCGTGACTTCAGGCACGGGATCGAGGCGCCCTTCGCTCAGCGCCTTCATGATGTACAAGCGCCCACGCGGCGAATCGTTCTCATTGCCGACTTCGCGATACGTCGGACACGCGCCCAGGCAGAGGCCGCAGTGGACGCAGTTGCGCAGCAGTTCGGACGCGGTATCGGGGAAGGCGAAGCGGGGCTGTTCAGCGGTCGATGACATGAAAGTTTCTCAAAACAAGTTGACAAAGCAGTCTTCAAATTCGTTGTATAAGGAGGCGCTCAAACAACAAACCGCCCCGGATTCATAATCCCCTGCGGATCAAGCGCAGCCTTCAATTGCTTCATAATCGCCCACTCCGGCCGCGGCGAGCCCCAGCGATTCGGGATGTTGACACCGACGACATTTTCAAACGCAAAGTTCACACCAAGCTTTTCGAATTCGGAGGAAATGCGCGCGGCTTCGGAATCGGTGAGCGGCGACAGATCGATGATGCCGCCATTGAGGCCAATTGACAACGGCGCGTTTTCCCATGCGTTCAATACAGACAGCGTGGCAACGAGTTTCGAACTGACGCAGCCGAATCTCAGTGTCGCGCCTGGCGTTTCACGTTGACGGGCGCGACTCAGCAACACCGCTTCAGGTTTCGCCGAGTCAACGCTCATCGCGTATACCCATTCAGATTGCGTCCCGTAACCGGACAGGTTGGCAGACAAGTCCGCGTCGAAAAATTGTCCGTTGAATTGAAACTGAGGATACGATTGTTTCAATTCGTACTCAATGCGGTTAAGTTCCGATTCCGTACCTGCGGCGGAAATAAAAAGTTTGGAAGAACATTTTTCATTTCGGAGCGGGTGAATGATCTGCAGCATTTCGATCGGTAAGTTCTTCGCTCCGATTGCGCTCATTGTCGTGAGTGCATCCCGCCAAACGGCTACTTCTTCGCTCCAATAGCGTCCGTCGATTGACAACGGGCGGAGTTTGAACGTGATTTCCGTAATCAGTCCCAGAGTTCCGAACGAGCCGATATACATTTTATCGAGCGCGTAACCGGTGACGTTCTTGACCACTTTGCCGCCGCATTTGCGAATCACGCCATCACCATTGATGACCGTCATTCCAAGGATCATGTCTCGGAGTGTGCCATACCCCAGAGCGCGCGGACCGTTTGCATTTTTGGCAACCATACCACCTAGTGTCGCTTGCTCCTGCGCGTCAATGGGCAGCCATTGTCCTCGCGCACGTATCGCATCTTGAAATTCTTTCAGCGTCATTCCGCCCTGCACCGTCGCGACCATGTCGCCCGGTTCATGGTGAATCAATTTATTCAACCGCTTCGTCGATAATGCAAGAAAACTCTTCGGCGGCGGCGTACAACGCCCCTGACTCGTCCCGCCACCGCACGGCACCACAGCGATTTTGTGCGACGCAGCAAAGCGAATCATCGCCGCCGCCTGCTCTTCACTATCGGGCGAAGCAACACACGCCGGGACTTTGCCTTGAACGGACTGCGCACTTAAGGACGCGTCGTCCGAGCACACTGCGTCGCCGAATTGCGATGAGAAAGTATTGATCCAGTCGGACATGTTTGCGTTCCAAGCACTGAAGCGTTGCCGTTCAAATGACAAATCACAAATGACAAATTTCAAATGACAAATGCGCCGTTCTAGCCATGCATCTTCTTCACCCCAAACGCCAAACTTGGCGGTTGGTGTCCCGCGACTTCCCAGCATCGTCGGCTCGGGATCGCTTTGCCGGGATTGCTGATGCGTTTGGGATCGAAGACGTCGCGCACCCGGCGCATGCCTTCGAGGTCATCTTCGTTGTAGACCATCGTCATGAATTCGAGTTTTTCGAGGCCGATGCCGTGTTCGCCGCTGAGCGCTCCGCCCATTTCGACGACCGTGTGCATGACCTCGGTGTTGCAGGCCAGCGCGTTTTCGACCTGCTTCGGATCGCGTTCGTCGAAGAGAATAATCGGGTGCAGATTGCCGTCGCCAGCATGGAAAACGTTGCAGACGATCAAGCTGTATTTTTGCCCCAGGGCGTCGATCTTCGCGAGCATCGCCGGGAGCTTCGTGCGTGGAATGACGCCGTCTTGAATGTAGAAACTTGGACAGATGCGGCCGACGGCTCCGAACGCTTGCTTGCGCGCTTTCCACAGAAGCAGTCGCTCAGCGCTGTCCTTCGCGGCGCGGACGCTGATGCAGCCGTGTTCATTGCAAACGGACATGACGCGTTCGGCGAGCGAGTCGAGTCCATCGCGCAGGCCGTCGAGTTCGATCAAGAGAACGGCTCCGGCGTCGAGCGGGAAGCCGAGATGCAGCCAGCTTTCCAACGCGCGGATGATGTGCTTGTCGATCAATTCCAACGCAGCGGGAACGATCCCGGCACCGATGATTCCAGTCACCGCGTGACTCGCGGCGTCCACCGTCGGGAAAACAGCGAGGAGCGTTTTGACCGCTTCAGGATTCGGCGTGAGGCGGCACCAAATTTTCGAAGCAATGCCGAACGTGCCTTCACTGCCGATGAACAGACCCGTCAGATCGTATCCGGGCGAGAGCGGGGCGGGGCCGCCGAACGTGACAATCTCGCCGCTCGGAAGTACCGCTTCGACGCCGATGATGTGATTGATCGTGACGCCGTATTTCAACGTGTGCGGACCACCCGAATTTTCAGCGACGTTTCCGCCAATCGTACACGCGCCCTGGCTCGACGGATCAGGCGCGAAATGCAGCGCGTGGCCCGTGCAGGCTTTGGTCAAATTTACGTTGATCACGCCGGGTTCAACAATCGCGTAACGGTCGGAGACGTTGATTTCAAGAATGCGATTCATCCGCGCGAGTTCGATCACGACAGCGCTGTTAAGCGCGAGCGTCCCACCGCTCAAACCGGTGCCGGTGCCGCGCGCGATGAACGGATAATTCGAAGCGTTGCAGGCTTTGACGACCGCTGAAATTTCAGCGGTGCTCGAGACAAACACAACCGCGCCCGGCAGCGATTTATGAAGAGTCATCCCGTCGCAATCGTAGACGGTGGTTTCGTTGCGACTGGTCAACACATTCGCCGCGCCGACGGCTTTTTGAAGCGCTGAAAGCAGGGCGGGGGGGAGTGCGTTTTCGGTGAGGGTCGATGAGCTCAAGCGTAAGTTCTCGCGTGTGTTGATGCTTTAGAATAACAGGCGCGAATCGGGAATTCCAGCGACGCAATGAGAACAAAAAATACGCCCCGAAGAAACTTCCTTCGGGACGCTCGGGGAGTGCTGAGTAAACGGCTGCGATTTCTAAAAGACTGAAATCGGGATGCAGCTCGCGCATTCGCCGGTGGCGCGGATGATGCGAGGCTGTGGCCGGCGCATCGCCGTTTCCGGTTCGGTTTCGACTGGCAATGCCGTGCTATTTCCGCATGGGATGTACAACGTCTGACCGATGTAAATCCGGTCGGGATTCACGCCGGGGTTCGCTGCTGCCATCCGGGCAATTGCGCGCGGACTGCTTGAACCCAAATGCTGCAACGCAATCGCTGACATCGTTTCACCGGCTTCAACTTTATGCGAACAGATCGACGCACGGTTCGTCGGACACGGTTGCACACCTTTCGCTACGGGCTTGTTCCACGGTTGATCGGCGTAGTCGTCATTGAAGTCGTTTGAATTGCGTGGCTTCTTTGACGGCTTGCGCTGATGGTCGTCCGAGCAATCTTCCGAGCGACTTCCGCGCGGTAGACTGTTCTTTGCGGCGCGATTTCGGTCGCTATTGTCTTCATATACGTCCTGGGGCGAAAAGTCTTTTTCGCGCGGGCGAATCGTGTATTTCTTCGGGGCCTCCTGGAATGGGACGGGTTCGCTTCGCTCCGTGAATTTCGGGGCGTTGTACGACGGGGGCGTGTAATTATAATTCGGCTCAAATCGCGGCGCCGGAGCGGGCGCGACTGGAGCGGGTGTCACCGGAGCGACCGGGGCGCGATACTGCGGCGCGGGTGCTGAATACGTTTCGCTCGGTGTGTACGTCGGACCGCCGACCGGCGGGTTGGGCTTGGGGCTCGTTCATGTGGAGCACGCGGCTGCCGCGAACGACGACCACATACTGCTCGAATACGCGATCGCAGCAATGAGTGCCATGCGCGCGAGATTGTGTTTCATAACAACACCCTCCATAGTTAGACTCAACGATTACTGCGTAGCCTGAGTCCACTGGCTACATCGTCGTGTTTACCATAAGATGTTGATATAAAGCAACTTATAAATTATTATCGGACGCGATTGCACACGTGCCGCTGGGAGAACGATTAAATAAATCTCTTGCAAAGTCGCAAAAGCACAATAGCGCGTACTTAAGAGCAATCGGACAAAACCCCCGCGCCAATCTGCTTGCGGCGGGCTGCGCGGTACTTCGAATTCTTTATTGTCTTAGGCAATCGGCAAGAAAGAAACCAACAATCTGATTTGATATTTTTTTGCCGTCTTCTTGGTTGCGTCTTCGCTGCGGTATTTCTCAATACAGCTGCGAAGACGCGCCTCGAGTATTGTGCCTTTGTGCTTTTGCGTTTTTAAAATATGAACAATAGGACTACTTACTCACGTTCCACTTTTGGGCCATCAAGTCATTGATTGTAGAGCGCGAGTGTCAGTATCAGGCTCACGAAATTATTTGTGAAATGAAACACCATGCCGGCGACGAGACGACCGGTTTTGTCATAAAGCCACGTCATCGCCAATCCCAGCACAAACAGCCCGAGCAAGTCCGATTTCAAGCCGTGAACATACGCAAAAATAAACGCGGCACTCAACGCAGCCGAGCGCGCGCCCATAAATCGCCGCATTGAATTGTAGAGGATTCCGCGAAACAAAATCTCCTCGAAAAACGCCGCTCCGAGTGTCCCTGTCACGATGTAAATGAGCGCCACTCCCAAGCGCGGATGGCTGGCGAATTCGGCGATAATGAAATGTTTGTCGGGCGCATTGACGAGGAATTTATTTTCAATTCCAACGATCATCGCAAGCCACAACGCTAGCGGAAAACAAGCCAGCCCAATCAACACGTCGTGCCAAATGGGCCGTGCAGGCGAAATAAAATCACCACTCCACGGCGGCCAAAATCCGCGCGTTCCATGCTCGCCTCGGGCGCGATAACGAGCGATACCAATCGCACCAAAAATTGCCACGCCCATCGCCAAATCGTTCCCAAGCATCAACGCCGGCGTGATCATATCTTTCGCGCTAAAATCAAATACTCGATGCAGCAAAATCACAAACACCGGATGCAAGCTGGCGTAGAGCAGAAAAATCGCGACGACGTCCAACAGATGTATCGCGGGTAACGGTCGCTCGGCGAGCCAGAGCAAACTACGTTCGAGCCATTTGCGCGCGTCCTTGCTGATGAATGTCGCGACGAGAGCACACACGGCAGCGCCAAATCCGGCTAACGCAACCAGGAAGTAGGACCCCGCCATCAACACCGCGAGGAAACTTTTAGGGGCCGGTGTGCCGGTTACTTCAGGCAACACGTGCGCACGCTTGGCGTGTTCAAACATCCACCTCAAATTGAACGACGGCACCACCACCGACCACAGCACTAAATAAATTACCGTAGCGATGCCGATCAATAGCACAGCGGGAAACGACCCTTCATATAGATTGCGTGCGTTGGATCTCCGCTCGTCCGGAATACTAATAGGGTCCGTGACCGGAGCGGAAAGTTGCGCAACGTCAGGCGGCAAACCCGTTGCATCGGGTTCAGGCTGGCGATCTAAAGGGGGCGGTTCGTTCACTCGTTCTCATTTCTGTAACAACATGTAATGCGTTTGCCCAAGTTTCACGCAGCAAACGGCTCAGCGATTGCTTCCATATAGTTAAGGAACTGCGATACTCCTGTTCCTGAGTGCGAATTGCATGATAGCAACAGGGTGCATCACCGGACTTGCAATTGTTTTTCCCCTCTCCCCTTGAGGGAGAGGGCCGACGAGCCAGCTGTTCGGCTCGCGGGGTGAGGGGTGAACGTTGATTAATACCAAAGCTCTTGGGTTCATCAACGCATACCCCTCACCCCGCGAAGGAGTACCTTCGTCGGCCCTCTCCCTCAAGGCAATGGCC
>JBAXUS010000479.1:0-2013 GCA_037129555.1 Planctomycetota bacterium | reverse complement strand
TTGGTGCCTTGTGCAGCTACGCGGCTGATCCTGCTGCGAAGCCGAATATTCTCTTGATCGTGGCGGACGATTTGGGGTGGGCGGATTTGGGGTATCATGGGTCGAAGCATAAGACTCCGAATCTGGACAGGCTGGCGCGCGAAGGGGTGGAGTTGGATCGGCATTATGTGCAGCCGGTGTGTTCTCCGACGCGGACGGCGCTGCTGAGCGGGCGGTGGACCAGCCGGTTTGGGCCGCATGTGTTGCAGCCGACGAATTTGCGCGCGTTTCCTCCGGGCACTGTGACGATGGCGACGGCGTTGAAAGCGGCGGGGTATTCGACGTACATTTCCGGGAAATGGCATCTGGGGTCGAAGCCTGAATGGGGTCCGAACCATTTTGGGTTTGATCACAGTTACGGTTCGTTGGCTGGAGCGGTGGACCCGTGGACGCACCAATATCGCGCGGGTGTTTTTGCGAAGACGTGGCACCGGGACGAGAAGTTTCTCGACGAAGAAGGCAACGCGACGGAACTTGTCGCCAAGCAGGCGGAGGCGTGGATTCGCGAAAAGCATGCGCCGTGGTTTATCTATGTGCCGTTCCAGGCGGTGCACATTCCTGTCGATGCGCCTGACGAATTCAAGAAGCTGTATGTCGGGCAGAAATTTTACGACGAGCCCGAGAAGCAAGACGCGGCGCTGCGTTACGCGGCGTTCGTGTCGCAGCTCGATGCGAAAGTCGGGAAGTTCGTGGCCGCGCTCGACGAAACCGGGCAGCGCGGAAACACGCTGATTGTATTCCATTCCGACAACGGCGGGTTGTTGCGCGGGAATAATCCGTACGTCGGGAAAGTCGCGGGGTCGCCGGTGCTGGGGAGTAATGTGCCGTTGCGCGGGCAGAAGGCGCAGTTGTACGAAGGTGGCATCCGGGTGTGTGCTCTGGCGAGTTGGCCGGGGCAATTGGCCCAGCGCAAAGTCACGGCTCCGATGCACGCGGCTGACTGGATGCCAACGCTGACGAAACTGGCTGGCTACACGCCGACGACGGATCTGAAATGGGACGGGATGGATGTTTGGCCGCTACTCTCAGGCACGGTCGAAAAGCCTGCTCCGCGCACGATCTATGTGCCGCTGCCCGGCTCCGCCGCTGTACTTCATGGCGATTGGAAATTGATCTCGCACAAGAAGGATGGGAAACATGAACTGTTCAATTTGATCGACGACCCGTACGAGAAAAACGATCTCGCTGCAAAGCATCCAGAGAAAGTGAAAGAGATCGAACTCGTTCTCGCTGAGCTGCGCAAAAATGATGTCACGTCGCTCCCCGCTGACCTCCGGGAAAACGGCGATGCCGGTGCGAAAAAGGACCCATAATGGATGCTGAATTGCGGAGACCGCTTTGGACGGCAGAACGCATCACCGCTGAGATTTCGACGGGAGAAATCGGTCGTAACATGTCCGACGATGCGCGGAGAGAACTCGCTGAAATCGAAGGACTCCCGGCGAAAGTCGCGTGTGCGTTGCAGCATCCGAAGCCGCTTGAGATCGTCATGCCGGTCTTTAATGCTGTCTTGGCGGCGCAATATTTTGAGCTCTTCGAGGCATTGAATTTGCCCCGGGAATTGAGCGTTTACGAGCCATGTGTCGGGGCTTCGAATCCGGTCATTCTCGCAGCTGAAGCGCACAGCCACGGGCGTTCGAATTACCTGACGATCAATCTGAACACGAAGCTGCGCGCGCAACTTCAAGACAAAATCGCGCATCATACGTCGACGATTCGCATCATCGAGGATCACGCTCAGTGCGCGCTTGAGCACGTCCCGGAAAAGAGCGTCGATGTGGCGTGTTTTCATCACGCGGTGAACGACATTTTGCAGACGGCCGTCTCCGAACCTCGCGGCATGGACACGACAGCGGTCGATTGGTTTCCGACGGAACGGACGATGATCGAGTGGCTCGCAGAAGACGTGCGCGTGGGGTGTTTGGAGCAGCGCGGAAAGCCGGAATTGATGAGCGTGATTTCGGACGCGGTGCG
>JBAXUS010000478.1:0-2020 GCA_037129555.1 Planctomycetota bacterium | reverse complement strand
CAATCAACAACGCGACCGTCGATTGAATAATCGTTCGGTCGTCCCAACGTTTGTCGGGCGGCGCTTGTGGAAAAAAGCCGATCATCGGCATGGCGTCGCGTAGCTTCTTATCGTCTTTAAGCATCTGCGGCGGCCCCTCATTCAACAGTCCGCCCCAGTCATATCCTTGGTGCCCGTTGCCATGTAAAAACATGAATAGCGGAAAACCCTCGGGCCTGTCCGGAACGTAATTGTTCGGAATGAAAAGGCAGTACGACATCTGCACTTTTTTGCGCTCGAATTGAATCTCGGCTTTGAGTTTATGCATGCCTGGCTTCTGGAAATTTTTGACATCGTCGAGTAATGTTGCGACGGGTGCTTTCGGTGGACCGCGTTTGCGGATTTGTGCTGGGACGAGGCGGTTGCCGGGAATCGGGCGCTCCATCGTTCCGTTCGGCAACTGCCATCCAACCATCACAAAATCTTCGCCGCCTCCTTCTTTATGCTGCGCTTCGATGTAATAACGTTTGCCTTTTTCAAGCTTGATTTTCTTCGATTTTTGCGAGGGCTGCGCATCCCAATTTCCTAAATTAGTGAAGCCGTCGAGCTTCGCGATCTGCTTCAGGTTCGCTTCATTTTCGTCGCTGCTCAACAACAATTCACTGCCGTCGTCGCTCGCGATCCAGAACGTATATTCGCCCGTTTCAGGCGGGACCACATAGCCACTCAAGCGTGTGCCGTAGTTGTCGTCCAGATTCGGGACGATGGCAAACATCGTGTTGTAATAAACGTCTGTCGGGAAGTCGGGGAAGTCGTCATTTTTTGTCAAATCGCCGACCGCACTGCCGTCAATCCCGCGATAATATTGGCACAGAATACTGCCTTCGTTACCGTTGTTCGGCGCGACTTTCAACGCCGTCTTTTTGAACTTTTCCATTGGATCTTCGAGGATGCCACTGGGCGGAAGCGGGAAGCGCTCTTTGCTGCCGCGTTTATGTTTTAACATCCATTCGTACGTCGCAGGATCAGGCATGAAACGCCCCCACGCACCGTGACCACAATTCGGGACGACGGTCAAATACACGTCCGCATCGACCTCTTTTAATTTCTTAAACATCTCGCGCGAACCGGTCGTGTGGTCGCCGTCTTGCGCGCCGACGATGATCCAGGTCGAAATGTCTTTCAGAACTTTTTGAGCCACTTCAGGCTGCACCGCGAACGGGTCCATCGGCACAATCGCGGCGAATCGCGGCGCGGCTTCTTCAGCGAGATACCACGTGCCTTTGCCTCCCATGCTGTAGCCGGTGCAGTACACGCGGTCTTTGTCAACGCGCGCTTTGTTGAGAAAATCATCGAGCGCCTGAATCGTCGCGGTCGTCATCGGCGGTACCCAATCCATCACCGTCTGCGGCCAGAAGCCGACGACTTTGATCTGCTTGCGCAGCGCTTCGTTGTTTTTGAAATCCGCCGGGACTCCTGTGTTGAAAACGCCGTTCAGATCCGTCCCGCCTTCGCCCGCTCCGTGCAGATGAACGACGACCGGATACTTGTCCTGGTTCTTGTCGTAGCCTTCAGGAAAATACGCGATGTAGGGCACTAGGATTTTCTTGCCGCCGACGTTGGCGTAAAAGCGCTGCTTATGGAAACCCGGCGTGGTCGGGAGTTCAGTGGCAACACGATTTTTGCGCGGACCATTCCGGGCATTTTTGCCAAAGAAAATTCCGCATAGAACCGAGTTCTCGCCCTCTTCCGTCGTGATACGAATTTTCACGTGCCCGGACATATCATAGACGAGGTACTTGCCTTCTTTGAACTCGGCGACCGAGCGCGAGACGAGCACCGCATTGTTTCGAGGATCGAGAATCTCAACTTTCTGTTTGCGCCCCTTGCCGTTGTAATCGAGGAAATACATCGCGACGCGATGCTCGCCGTCCTTTAAAAATATTTCGTAGGTGAATTGCCGTTCATAAAAACAGGCCGCGATGCGTTCGTCCGAACCTTTTTTGTTGAGCACATGCGCTTCATCGCTGTCCGGATTCCA
>JBAXUS010000477.1:0-2024 GCA_037129555.1 Planctomycetota bacterium | reverse complement strand
CTTCGTTTTGAATCCAAGATCGGGCTTGCAATCGACGTGGAGCCAGCCGTTCTTGTTGTCTTCGCAAAGCAGCATGCAGGGTTCAGCGGCGCGCAAACCGAAGAACAACAACGCGCCAAACAGCGGTAATTGGAAATCGTCTGCAGCGGCTAGAAAATCAGCCGCCATCGTCGTGGTGATGTCGGGTGCGGCCGTCATGTCCGCTGCGGGTCGGCGGCTTCCAAAAGCGCGGCGAAACGGGTTGCGAAAATCGTGGGGCAACACGTGGCCGCCATCAGGATCAATAGCCCACTCGTACATTGCACGAACGGCATCGAGCACAAACCGACTCGAGCGCATGTTCCGGCGCGGCGCGCCCTCGCGGCCGTTTCCGCCGACTTGCCGATGAGTCAGGAACGCCGCGAATTCTTGTGCGAATTCACGATTCGCCTGATTGGCGTAAATGGCTTGGCCATTAGCAACGGAGGTCTGGAAACCGACGTAGTGTTGAATCGCGGCGCGGTACCGGCTAACAGTGCTCAACGCGATTTCGCCGGCGTCGGCACGACGCTGCAAATCGTCGCAAAAACGCGCCGCCAAATCAGCATGACGAATTCGCTGGCCTGTGATCCCCGAACTGCCTTGATTTGCAATTCGTTCGTCAATCGCGCGCGCCCGCGCCAAGGCATCAAGGAGGTCGCCATTGACCCGCACCGCCAGATTGTGCCGGGCGTCGCGGTCCCACCATTGAAGCAGATAGTGACCGGAGCGTTTATATATTCGCACTTTGTCGGGCGGGCGCATGTCACCGGGGAACTGGGTCACGCGGGTGAACTGATGTTTCGAACCGTACTTCAGCGACCATTTGGAGATTGTCTCCGTCTGAGGGTGGTCGTTACCCGTCTCTTGATCTGTCTCGTACATTCGTAGCCTCTCCGCCTGAACCTAGCGGGTAGGCATCGGCGCAGATTGGCTGATTGAGAGACTGGAAACATGGACACAAACACTGGATAGAAAATAGGTTGTGAGAAATCATCATCGCTTATATAATAATGCCAATGGGAAAGAAGAATCTAAAAACGCTTACTGTTTCCCTTCGTAATTTCCGCAGGAAATTCCAGTTTTCTCGTGCCTCAATAGATTTTGACGGTCTGAAAATCCAGCAGTGGTGGTTGGAAAAAGGGCGAGTCTATGGATTTAAAAAGCCCCCGTATAATGATGCAATCGCGCGGCTTTACTGGGCGTATTGCAAGCACGACGACGCTCAAACATTAAGAGATTCGCAGGAAAACTTCCTTCTCGCGCACATCGTCCCCCACATCAAACGAAAAAACGCGAGCAAGATCGTCATACACGCCTGTCTTCCTCCGTCGAATTTACGGCAGCATAAAGTCATTGCTGATTTAGAGGCTGCGCTTGCCATTGAATATCCAAACACAAAGACTCCGGAACAGTTCTATCTGGAAGTAAGAAATCTGCTGGGCCCCCCACCGCTCACACCAGAAGAAGAGCAATGTTACCAAAATTTGAAAAGTCAAATCTTCGATTCTTCCTGTGAAAAGCTGCTTAAGAACGAGTCTGCGGCCATAAAAAGCGCAATTTTAAAATGGAACGCGTTAATAAAGAAGTTTAGACACGGGGGGAACGGAACTGAAAACCGTGTGATGGACGTACTTTCTTACGAGGCGATTGTGGCGCTTCACCAATGCTACTCAGTTGCGTGGTCCTTTTTCCTGCAATTGATTGGGCGCGAAGAAAAACTATCAGATTCCAGCGCCTACTTTTTGGCTTTTTGGCACACTGATCGGCGTCTACCAAGCCAAGATGAGCGCGCGGATTTCCATCTGTTTCATGGTCACGTTTTTGCGCTTCATGGAGGCACAGGCTTTTTTCTCAAGACTCGGACTGGGCGAAGACTCATCGCCGAGTATCTGCGGAATCCGACCAGTGAGAATTCACTCCCGAGGCTGCTTCATGGCCTTTGGGTATGTCTTCACTTCTACAGAAGCTTACTCGAAGTCCACGCCGATTCACGCAAGGTACAA
>JBAXUS010000476.1:0-2041 GCA_037129555.1 Planctomycetota bacterium | reverse complement strand
TCGCGCGCATTCAATGCACCCCGGACATGATGCCCGCCGACATCATCGGCACCACGATTCTCGCGACCGATGAACGCGGCGGCCGCCGATTTGATTTTCAACGCGGCCCGGTTTTCAGCAACTTATTGCTCGCCGACGAAATCAACCGCGCCACGCCGAAAACTCAATCTGCATTATTGCAAGCGATGCAGGAAAGCGCGGTCACGGTCGGCAACACGACATACACACTCGACCAACCGCACATCGTTTTGGCCACGCAAAATCCGATTGAACTAGAAGGCACGTACCCGCTCCCGGAAGCACAGCTCGATCGCTTCATGTTGAAGTTGCTTGTCAAACCCGTCGAACTCAACGCACTGATCGCGATCCTTGAACGCACAACAACCGGCATCTCCACAAAAACAGAACGCGTGTTGAGCAAGGACGACGTCATCGCAGCCCGAGCATTAATCGCCAACGTCCCTGCCGCTCCGCCAGTCGTTGAGTTCGTTGCGAAGCTGGTACTCGCAACAAATCCAGACAACGCGCGCGCGCCGAAATCGGTTCGAGCGAATGTCCGTTACGGCTCGTCCCCGCGCGGCGCTCAAGCGATTTTGATGTGCGCAAAAGTTCAGGCCCTCGCCTCCGGTCGGTTCCATGTTGCGATTGATGACGTCAAAAAAATGGCTATCCCGGCGCTGCGTCACCGCATGATTTTGAATTTTGAAGGCGAAGCTGCGGGTGTTTCAACCGACCGGATCATCGCTGAAATTATCGATGAATTGGAGGCCGCGCGCACATGAGCGAGATATCCCCTTCCCTCTTCACACCGCTGCTCGATCGCGCGACCATTTCCCAACGCATGAAGCCGCTGGCTGATGAAATCTGCGCGGCCATTGCGGCGGATGAAAATCCGCTCGCGGTCGTGGTGTTGCAGGGCGGATTTATTTTCGCTGCCGATCTACTGCGCGAATTACCTGCTGATTTTCCCATCGGTGTCGCGTTCGTTCGCTGCCAGTCGTATGGCAATGAGACGGTATCGAGCGGAAAAGTTATGCTCTTGAACGACATTGATGCAGACATTGATCTGCACGGGCGGACCGTTCTGCTAATCGACGACATTCTGGACACCGGCCACACGCTGCGCTTTTTGGCGGATCATTTTCTACGGCGAGGCGCGGCAAAAGTACGCTTGTGTGTGTTGCTCAAACGTTCGGCGAACGATGGCCTTGCAGCGATCAACGCGGACTTTGCCGGATTCTCAATCGGCCAGGAATTTGTAGTCGGATACGGTTTGGATCACGCCGGACGTTACCGTCATTTGCCGGACTTGGTTGCACTCAACTAATTCAACACTCGCATGTGAATGGAATCGAAGCCATGGCCGCGCGTTCGGACGACTTTTACACTGGAGTGCAGAAGACTGTGCGTACGGCGCTGGGCAAAACGATCGGCCCGTTGCTGAAGCGCTGGCGCTACACGCAGAGCTCGGACTTTGCCGAAATCGAATTGAAGCCCGCGACCGCACGGTTCCTGATTCGCTTTGGCTGGATTGATGCGAGCCATGACGACGCCGCGCGCCTCGACAGCCACCGCAAACTGCTCCTCGAAATCTCGCGCAGTTCCGGCGACGCGCCCGGAATTGTGGCCGCATGGCTCGATCTGTTTTCGTCCGGCGAATACGGCGCGATGGACAAAGGCATTTGCGCGGACGAACCGCAATGCGGCGTGTGCGACATGAAAAACACCTGCCGTTATCTCGCGACCGGTGGCAAAGACGAACGCGCGTCCGGCGGAAGCCTCGCCGAGAAACTTGTGCGGACCGCCGAGAGTACAAATGAACGTTTCGGCGGTTCGGACCTGATTGCATTTTTAATCAGCGGCGAAAAATGCGGCGCTGCAGATTACGCCCGAGCCGAAGCCGCATTGAAAACATTCGGCGGCTTGCGCGGACTATTCGAAGCCAAAGCGGATGCCTTGCGCGGCATCGGATATGACGCCCCTGCACATGCGAGAGTGGCGGCGCTCGCGCGTCTCTGCTCGTCCTGGGCCGCCGAACAAA
>JBAXUS010000475.1:0-2050 GCA_037129555.1 Planctomycetota bacterium | reverse complement strand
CGGGATACAGCGACGACTACACGGACAAAGACGCGCTCTTCATTCGAAGCACCGCGACGAAAACTGTCGCAGGCGTCCCGACAACAACTAGCGGCTTGTTCGCAGCGGACCAGTCAGCACTCACGCAAAGCGCCACGTCCGCAACGGCAACCTACCACGACGTGTACTTCGATTACGATTCGGCGTTCCGCCCCTACACCTTCGAGCCGTGGTTCTCCAGCCAGTACTTGACCAGCGGAACGAATCAGTCGTTCGCCTTAAGCACACCGTCATACAGCACCGGTGCCGCGTCGCTGACGGTCACGCTCTGGAGTCTCACCAGCACCGACAGTGCGTCGGTCGACCATGCACTGCTCGTCGCCATCAATGGACAACCCGTAGGCCAAACGCAATGGAAGGGCGGACAGAAGATGATGCAGGTGACGTTCCAAATCCCAGCAAGCGTATTGATCGATGGATCGAATAGCATCGACCTCACCACACCGTCGTTGCCGGGCGTCAACAGCCAAGTCGCTTTCCTCCATTCTTTGACGATCAACTACACGAAGTCGCACAACGCGGCGACTCCGCTCACGCTCGTGAATTCCGGAACGGGCAGCGCGCTGTTTGAAATGAAGAATCTTCCCAGCGCAAACGTGTGGCTCGTGGACGCTCGCTTCCCCGATCGAGCCGCGTTGATTCCATACGAAGCGCAGCCGCAAAACGATGGAACGTACCGCGTCCGATTCAACGCGCCGTCAGGCGGTTCGGGGCAATTCCTCGTCGTTCCTATGGGATCGGAAAATAAGCCCCTTTCAGTAGCAAAATGCGCCGTCAAACCGGCCACATCCGTGCCGTATCTGGCGGTCGGCCCGGCTCAATTCAGCACCGGAGTCCAACCGGTGTTGATCAAGCGCGCTAAAGAAGGAATACGCGCGTCGTTTGTGGATCAGGAACAGCTTTTCAATTACTACAATCACGGTCGTTACGGCCCGCTCGGAATTCAAAACGCAGTGCGCTCGATCCGTCCGCAGTACCTCTTGTTGGTGGGCCGGACCACGTACGATTACCGCAACTATTCCGGAGCCACCGTCGATCCCCTTTGCCCCGCGTTCCTCGTCCCGACGACGTTCTGGGCGCAGACCACAAGTGACTCGCTCTTCGGCGATATGGGACGCGGCTATTCAGAAGTCGCGGTGGGCCGTCTTCCAGTCACGACGCAATCCGAATTGGCCAACGCGGTGCAACACGTTTTGAATTACAAAGGCGCACCAGCGTCCGGCATCCGTGTCCACGCGGTCGCGGATCAAGTCGATGTAGCCGGCGATTTCCCGGCGCAAGCGGCGGGTCTCTCCCAAGAGCTCCCCGATTTCACATGGCAGCAAAACTTCCTCGGCGTGACGTATCAGACGTCGCCCGAAGTGACGGCGGCGATGACTGAAGCTGCGAACGGCGGCGCGGATTGGCTCGTCTATGTCGGCCACGGCAACGCGTCCACGCTGGGCAATAAATCCCCGCGTATCCTCACGACAACATCTGTGCAAAATTGGACGGGCAATCCGGTCTTCCTGCAATCGACCTGCACGGCGAACTGGATGGCGAAGAATGTCTCCGATTACAAGAGCATCGCGATCCAAGCGCTGACTCAGCCGCAAGGAGGCATCTCGGCCAGCATCGGGACTTCAACGTACATGAATTCCAATTACGCTGTCGCCTTCATGACCCGCTTGATGAAGACGGCGGACGCAAACGGAATGCGCTGGGGCGTGGCGTTGATGCAGACGCAACAATGGGCCGCGCGACAGGGCGGAAGTTACTACGAAGATCTGAACCGTACTGAACAATTGTTCGGCGACCCGGCCATGCCGGTCTATGCGCGGCCCGTAAAGTCGAATCAAACGAACGCGCAATTATCCAGCCCGAAGGTCAATCAAAACGTGACACCCGGACAATTTTAATCATCTCGAATTCGGATCGTCGAAAAAGGAAACTTCTATGAAAAGTGCGCTGATTCGGTCAGAGGGTGTTTTAAAAGTTCTGTTTACTACTAATTCCTGCTAGTCTTCGACTC
>JBAXUS010000474.1:0-2052 GCA_037129555.1 Planctomycetota bacterium | reverse complement strand
CTGAACCAGCGCCACCTGCCCCGGCGCATCCGTCTTCGAATACTCGTCCTTGAACAAATCCTTGATCAACTTCTCCGCCAGCTTCACTTCATCCGCCGTCGGAATCGGCCGACTCCCCACCGTCACCGGAGCCACATCCGCGACCGCCACAGGAGCCGGAGGAGCCACCGCTTTCGGCCCCGCCGTCTTCTCCATCAACATCTCTTTCAAACTCCGGTCCTGAGCCTTCAAACTCGCATCCGACCCTTTGAACCGATCCGCCACTTCATAAAATCGCACCGCAATCAACAGATGCTCGCTGGGATTCTTGTTCGCAAATTGCTCCGCCCGATCATAATAAGTCTGAGCCTCATCAATCTTCGGTGCCAGCTTTTCCACCGCCGCCAACTTAGTCGTTACCGCCGCTTCCCCACCCTTCGTAAACGCCTCAATATCCGCCATCGTCATCTTCTTCTTGCACCAATACAAAAACGAATTCATCTCCACATTCTTCTCTTCGTTCCCCGCCGCCGCATACAACTCCCCCGCCTTCACAAACAACCGAGCCGCCTCCACAATCGCCCGCGGATTCGTCTGCGATTCTTTTAACGCAGCAATCCCCTTCTCCCGCGTGTCATCAGCCTCATCAGCGAAACACACCGGAACAAAAGTAAGCGCGACAAAAAACAGAACGGTAGTAAGTTTGACAGACATCATGAAAAACTCCCAAGATGAGAGAGATCGAGTTATTGATCGCATTATCTTATGAAGCGCCTTTCACACCGTCAACACAATTATGGGCCCTGTTCCGCCAGTGGATGTATCACCGGGCTTGCGGTTGCAGTTCCCCTCTCCCCTTGAGGGAGAGGGCCGACGAGCCTGCTGTTCGGCTCGCGGGGTGAGGGGTAAACGTTGATTAATCCGGCGGGTGGCCGGTAGCAAGGGCGCCAAGGACCAGTACTCTGGTCCTTGCTGTTGGTCGCTCAATTAACCCGTGACTTGAAATTCTTCGGCGATCGTTCGCGTAAAAGCACGGAGCAGGGTACTGCTCCGTGGCTTCCGACGCCGGTCGTTTCTTAACCCACATGTACCCGGAACAATCCGTTTCCTGCACCTTCGACGCGAACCGCGGTAAAGTCCAGTGCTGTAACATCGGGCGTGTGTAAATGAGCCCGGGTTCCGATACCCACCACTCGCATTCCGGCTGCACGACCCGCCGCAATGCCTGCAGACGAATCTTCGAAGACCACGCAATCCTCTGCTGCAACTCCGAGTTCCGCAGCTGCTTTGAGGAATCCTTCGGGATGCGGTTTGCTTGAGGCAACCGACTCTGCGGTCACTCGAATCGTCGGCAACGGCAGTCCCGCCGCGTTCATCCGAGCCGTGGACAACGGAGCGTTCGCGGACGTGACCAATGCATGCGGCACTCCGCACAGAGAAGCCAGGAATTCCGCCGCGCCTGGCACCGCCACGACGCCTTCTACATCGGCCGTTTCTTCGGACAGGATCCAGGCATTCTCCGCGAGGTTTTGCTCCACAGGCCGGTTAGGCAGAAGGATGGCCATCGTAGCCTGCCCCTGACGCCCATGCGCGACGCGGATCACTTCGTCGCCATTCAGTCCGTTCGCAGCGGCCCAACGCCGCCAAACGCGTTCCACGGCGGCATCCGAATTGACAAGGGTACCATCCATGTCGATCAACAGCGCACGAGCATTGTATACGATCATCAACAACCTCTAGATTTTGGAAGCTTTCAAGGATGCATACCCTAGCGCAAACAACGTGATTTTCAGCATCAATTTCAGCAGTCCTATTCAAAGAGTTTGTAAGCAACGGAGCATTGGATGCGGAATAAATAGGTGACAGTGTACTCAACTATTTGCGGTGAAGAATAAAGTGGACAGACCCAAGCTACATCTCGATTGCCATTCCGTACGAATGGCCTCCTCGCAAAAGTAACATCCCTTTCGTTTCGCTCGCTTGTTTTGAAGCTCGCGGCGCTTAGAATCCGTACTATAATACTGATTTAAGTTTCTAACCGAAGATGTCGATACCTTTATCGGGGGGCCATGC
>JBAXUS010000473.1:0-2053 GCA_037129555.1 Planctomycetota bacterium | reverse complement strand
CAATCAACAACGCGACCGTCGATTGAATAATCGTTCGGTCGTCCCAACGTTTGTCAGGCGGGCATTGCGGGAAGAAACCAATCATCGGCATGGCGTCGCGCAGTTTCTTATCGTCTTTAAGCATCTGCGGCGGGCCCTCATTCAACAGTCCACCCCAGTCATAACCTTGGTGCCCGTTGCCATGTAAAAACGTGAACAGCGGGAAGCCTTCAGGTTTGTCCGCAACATAGTTGTTCGGAATGAAAAGGCAGTACGACATCTGCACTTTCTTGCGCTCGAATTGAATCTCGGCTTTGAGTTTGTGCATGCCAGGCTTTTGGAAATTTTTGACATCATCGAGCAGTGTGGCGACGGGTGCTTTCGGTGGGCCGCGTTTCCGGATTTGTGCCGGGACGAGGCGGTTGCCAGGAATCGGGCGCTCCATCGTTCCGTTCGGCAACTGCCATCCCACCATCACAAAATCTTCGCCGCCTCCTTCTTTATGCAGCGCTTCGATGTAATAGCGTTTGCCTTTTTCAAGCTTGATCTTCTTCGATTTTTGCGATGGTTGCGCATCCCAATTCCCGAAGTTCGTGAAGCCGTCGAGCTTCGCGATTTGCTTTGCGTTCGCTTCGTTCTCATCGCTGCTCAACGACAATTCGCTGCCGTCGTCGCTCGCGATCCAGAACGTGTACTCGCCTGTTTCTGGCGGGACCACATAGCCGCTCAACCGCGTACCGTAGTTGTCATCCAATCCCGGCACAATTTCGAACGACGTGTTGTAATACACGTCCGTCGGGAAGTCCGGGAAGTCGTCATTCTTCGTCAAATCGCTGACCGCACTGCCCTCGATTCCGCGATAGTATTGGCACAGAATGCTGCCTTCATTTCCGTTGTTCGGCGGCGCTTTTAACGCGGTCTTTTTGAACTTTTCCATTGGGTCTTCGATGATGCCGCTGGGCGGAAGCGGGAAACGTTCTTTGCTGCCACGTTTGTGTTTCAGCATCCATTCGTACGTCGCGGGATCAGGCATGAAGCGCCCCCACGCGCCGTGACCGCAATTCGGGACGACGGTCAAATACACGTCAGCATCGACCTCTTTTAATTTCTTGAACATCTCGCGCGAACCGGACGTATGGTCGCCGTCTTGCGCGCCGACGATGATCCAGGTCGACGTGTCTTTCAGAACTTTCTGAGCCACGTCAGGTTGCACCGCGAACGGGTCCATCGGCACAATCGCGGCGAAACGCGGCGCCGCTTCTTCAGCGAGATACCACGTGCCTTTACCGCCCATGCTGTAGCCGGTGCAGTAGACGCGGTCTTTATCGACGCGAGCTTTGTTGAGAAAATCATCGAGCGCCTGGATCGTCGCGGTCGTCATCGGCGGGACCCAATCCATCACCGTCTGCGGCCAGAAGCCGACGACTTTGATCTGCTTACGCAACGCTTCGTTTGTTTTGAAATCCGCCGGGACACCCGTGTTAAAAACACCGTTCAAATCCGTTCCGCCTTCGCCCGCTCCGTGCAGATGAACGACGACCGGATACTTGTCCTGATTCTTGTCGTAGCCTTCAGGCAAATACGCGATGTAGGGCACAAGGATTTTCTTGCCGCCGACGGTAGCGTAAAAGCGCTGCTTGTGGAAACCCGGCGTGGTCGGAAGTTCGCCGGCAACGCGATTTTTGCGCGGACCATTCCGGGCACTTTTACCAAAGAAAATTCCGCACAGAACCGAGTTCTCGCCCTCTTCCGTGGTGATACGAACTTTAACGTGGCCGGACATATCGTACACGAGGTACTTGCCTTCTTTGAAATCGGCGACCGAGCGCGAAACGAGCACAGCATTGTTTCGAGGATCGAGAATCTCAACCTTCTGTTTGCGCCCCTTGCCGTTGTAATCGAGAAAATAAATCGCGACGCGGTGCTCACCCTCTTTCAGGAGGATTTCGAAAGTGAATTGCCGTTCATAAAAACAGGCCGCGATACGCTCGTCCGATCCTTTTTTGTTGAGCACCTGATCTTCATCGCTGTCCGGATTCCAGACAAAAAACTGGCCGCCTTTGATGACCTGCGC
>JBAXUS010000472.1:0-2058 GCA_037129555.1 Planctomycetota bacterium | reverse complement strand
TTACATCGCCGTCAAACGCTTGATCTCTTTCCGCCAATCGACCGCTTCCACATACGCAGCCTCCTCAGCTTCAGCGTCTCCTTTTAACCGCGCCACCGTCATGCGCCGGTTCACATCGTCCAATTGACGCTTCGTGTAGGCCATTTTGACCGCTTTGATCAACATGCCAAACCGGGATGTTTGATCCAGCTTCGCACTCGTCACGCCCATCCCGGCCAATTCAATGCAGACTTGCTTGGCGTACGAAATCCGATCCACCGCCTCTGCCGTCTCTACACCGGCAGAAGGCAGTTCGTCGAGCATTTTCAACACTTCCCGCGCTACGAGACACGCCGCTCCGTCTTCCGTAATAATCGACGGCTCCGGTGGCAGACTTCCTTCACTCATCGCCTTCAAAATCGCCTGCCCCAACGCCCGCTCATTGCGCCCCGTCAGCCGCGTAAAATTCAACTCCGTGACCGCATCAGCCATAAACGCAGGCTCGTGGAAGAGGAATTTCAGCAATTCGCGTTCCGCTCGCGCCAAATCGCTCTCCGGCAACGGCACTTCTCCAATGGCGTACGCGTCCGCCTCCGAAACTGCAACCGGCATCGCCGCCACAGGACCGTTACGTTTAGCCTCATACTCCAATTCTTTTTCGCTGATGTTGAGACGAACCGACACACGCCGCCGGTATTCGTTCCGCAGGATTGAATCCGGGACAAGCGAGATCAATTCCATCAACTTCTTCGCCGCATTCTTCAACCCCAAAGGAGTCGCGATATCCGGCGAATTCAACACGCGCTCAAATTTAAATTCAAACAATTCCGTCGTGTTTTTCAGCGCTTCAACAAACGGATCGTGCCCCTGAGCCAACAGAAAATCGCATGGATCTTTTCCATCACCAGGCAAGCGCACAATCTTCGCAGGCATCTCCTCCGCCATGAGCACCGCCAGACTCCGCTCGCTCGCGTCCCCGCCCGCTTTATCCGAATCCGTCAAAATCACCAACTCATCCGCCACGCGCCGCAACGTCCGGATGTGGTCCGACGTGATCGCCGTCCCAAGACACGCCACCACATTCGTCACACCGAACTGGTGACACATCATCACGTCCGTGTACCCTTCGACGATAATCGCCTTGCGAGTCTCGACGATCTTCGCTCGAGCGCGATCAATTCCGTAAACCGTCTTCGTCTTGCTGAACAGCGGCGTCTCACGCGTGTTTCGGTACTTCGGTTGAGCGTCCCCCATCGACCGCCCGCCAAACGCAATCACGCGCCCTTCGATATCGCGAATCGGAAAAATCAAGCGGTCGTCATAAAAGAAATCGCCGACCCCGCCGCCTTCAAATTGCGTCGCCAATCCCGCCGACACAATCGCATTCACCGGAGCCTTGCGCTCCCGCGTCAACCACGCCAGCAACGGCGAATTCCCCGCCGGCGCGTACCCCATATCAAACGCCTCGCAAATCTCCGCATTCAATCCGCGTTTGGCGAGATACTCCAGCGCGTGTTTGCCGCTCGGAGCAAACAACTGCCGCCGAAAAAACTCCGACGCCGCGCCATTCAATTTATAAAGATAACTCTTCCATTCCTTCTCGCGATGGTGCTGCTCAGCCATGCGCGGATCAGCCGGCTCCATCCGAATCCCGGCACGATCCGCCAGCATCTTCAACGCTTCAGGAAATTCGCACCGGTTGATCAGCATCGTGAACGTAAACACGTCCCCGCTTTTGCCGCACCCGAAGCACTTGAAATACTGACCTTCCGAATTGACATTGAACGACGGCGACTTCTCATTATGAAACGGACAACACGCCTTCCAATTCCGCCCCGCCCGCGTCAACTTCCCGACGGCAGCCTGCACCACCTCGACCAAATTAGTCGCATCCCGCACCCGCCGTTTGAGGTCCTCGTTAAACATGAGCACGATTTTACGCGCAGCGGGAGGATTTGGCATTTAAAAAATTGGTTTCGATGGAACGTCAGGATCGTTGGGAGCATCACCGGACTTGCGATTGTTTTTCCCCTCTCCCCTTGAGGGAGAGTTACCATGTAAAGCAATAGAAAGAGCCAG
>JBAXUS010000471.1:0-2059 GCA_037129555.1 Planctomycetota bacterium | reverse complement strand
GAGCCGACCAACCCGAGGGCGCAATCGGTGCCAGATTCGGCTGGCTGGGAGCAGATCCCACAATCGTCCCATCAATAAAGTACTGCCCCAAGCTTCCATACGACGTGTAGCCCGTCGGCGTGGTGCTCAACGGCGAACCTGAGCCGACCGGTTTGACTTGCAGATAATACGTCCCGGCACTCGCGGCATACGTGATCGCCGCCATCGTGTCCGTCGTGGAATCGTTGGAGGCCACCAACGCCCCTGCGGCGTTGTATAGCTCTGCGAGAATATCCAAATTACCGCCGAGCGAATTCGCTTCGCTGCGCCACGGTTTGATCGCAAATGAAATCGTGCCCGCACCCGTCGTGAAGCTGAAGACATCCACATCCGTGTTACGTTCGATGATGCCATGATTGTTGGCGTCCAACTTGGAGATGGTCGTTCCGCCCGTCACGGTCAACGGTGTCGCCGTCGCGTTTGTGTTGCCATGGTCATCGCTGCGATAAGGCAAGTGAGTTGTGAGGATCGTCAAATCGTCTTCGGTATTGTTAGCAGAACGGTATTCGCCCTTCGACCACTGCGAGACGTTGCGGCCATATCCCGCGCCCATGATCGGGCTCCAGGACGTATTGCCTGTGCCGTGGCCGTCGTAATATTCAGAGGCCGCGGTGCCGTCATGCGACAGGCCCAAATTGTGGCCCATTTCATGCGAACTGGCTTCGGCGATGTAATCTTCCTGGCTCGACAAATTATCATAATAAACAAACGCAGGAGAATACGTCCCAACGTAATTGCTCGCTCCGAACACATCGATGTACGCGACTCCGCCTGCATTCACTGCCGGCATGTTTTTTCCATTGGCATCGACCGACGCCGTAATCAACACACGGCCCGTGTTCGCTGTAAATGTCGCAGGAGATTGAGTCGTGACGTCCACATCGAATGGCGCGTAATCTTCCGCGACGCGTTCCCAAATGCGGCGGATCGCGGTCTGCTCCGCGTCGCTGAATGTTGTCGGATCGCCGTCCGTATCGAAGGGCTTGGCGGTCCACGACGAAACGCCTTCCGAACTATTCCACGCGGTGCCGGTGATGACCTGGCCGTTGAAGTCCAAGAAAATCACGCGAGTCGCGCCTGACTTACTGTGATAAATCGGCGGATTCGCCACTGGCACAGATGCCGACGCAGTTCCCGGATCGACCGCGCGAACCGTCGGCTTCAAAGCCCGCATGAACGCTTTCGCATTCGCAGTCAGAGCGCACGACACATAAATACCGCCATCCGAATCGGCATGCAGTGAGTTCACATCATTTTGATGAAACGCGAAATTCGAGAGCTTGGCCATCGCCGTTGCGCGAACTTCAGCAGGCAGCGCGTCCAATTCCCGGCGCAAGGTACTGTCCGGCAAATCGGTCACCAGAAACGGATGGCCCTTGCCAAAACTCCGCCCGAGCGTCAACGCTTCGCCGGCCTCAGCCTGACCGAAAACACCCAGTACACATCCCACTACACAGGTGACGAGCAACATAATAAAGCTGGTTGAACGCACTTGATTTCCGCTACCGGTTGCCATGTTTGATAACATAGTCGATTCCCTTATCGAGTGAGGTACCACTGCAAATCCCTAAGGAATTAACGTCCGTTCTGCGAATACTTGACGGTCATTCTTAAAAATATTCACGCCATTCGGGCACTTTTTTGATCTAGAATCGAGTGCATTTCCACAAATCCAGCGCCTCATGCACAATGTGTAGACCGAAAAACTTTTCGTGTTCCTACACTCGTCTTAAAAAAAATCTCAGCTACACTTCGCAGTCTAAAATTCATGTAGCGAACTCTCATCGTTTTCGGAGGCGCCCGGCCATGTCGTCCGAGCTTGATCCCACGCACGAAGACCACAACACCGACATCCACGCCCGTAACGCGCGATACGGCTTGATTCTCTTCATCCTTTATTTGCTGCTCTATGGTGGCTTTGTCGGCCTCTGCGCGTTTTCGTACGAGACGATGGGCATAATGTATTACGGCATCAACCTCGCGCTGTGGTACGGCGTCGGCCTGATCGTCGCCGCGCTCG
>JBAXUS010000470.1:0-2062 GCA_037129555.1 Planctomycetota bacterium | reverse complement strand
CGAGCGCGGCGACGATCAGGCCGACGCCGTACCACAGCGCGAGGTTGATGCCGTAGACCATTTTGCCCATCGTCTCGTACGAGAACGCGCAGAGGCCGACGAAGCCGCCGTAAAGCAGTAAATACAGGATGAAGAGGATTAAGCCGTATCGCGCGTTGCGGGCGTGAATGTCAGTGTTGTGGTCTTCGTGCGTGGGATCTAGCTCGGACGACATGGCCGGGCGCCTCCGAAAACGATGAGAGTTCGCGACATGAAATTGAGTGGCTCGAAGTGTAGCGGAGATTTTTTTTAAGACGAGTGTAGGAACACGAAAAGTTTTTAAGTCTACACATTGTGCATAAGGCGCTGGATTTGTGGAAATGCACTCGATTCTGAATCAAAAAAGTGTCCGAAAGGCGTGAATATTTTCAAGAATGACCGTCAAGTATTCGCAGAATGGACGTTAATGCATCAGGGATTTGCAGCGGGACATTTCTCGAAATAAGGGAATCGACTATGTTATCAAACATGGCAACCGGTAGCGGAAATCAAGTGCGTTCAACCAGCTTTATTATGTTGCTCGTCACCTGTGTAGTGGGATGTGTACTGGGTGTTTTCGGTCAGGCTGAGGCCGGCGAAGCGTTGACGCTCGGGCGGAGTTTTGGCAAGGGCCATCCGTTTCTGGTGACCGATTTGCCGGACAGTACCTTGCGCCGGGAATTGGACGCGCTGCCTGCTGAAGCCCGCGCAACGGCGATGGCCAAGCTCTCGAAATTCGCATTTCATCAAAATGATGTGAACTCACTTCATGCCGATTCGGATGGCGGGATTTATGTGTCGTGTGCTTTGACTGCGAACGCGAAAGCATTCATGCGGGCCATGAAGCCGACGGTTCGCGCCGTCGATCCGGGAACTGCGTCGGTGTCTGTAACAATTGCAAATCCGCCGATTTATCACAGCAAGCCGGGCGCGACACGCGTGATCTACTTGGACTTCAACGGCCAGGTCATCACCGGCACCGCGTGGAATAGTTCGGAAGGTGTTTCGTCGTGGACCGCCAAGCCGTTCGACACAGACGGCGATCCGACAACATTCAGCGACGCGGAGCAGACCGCGATCCGCCGCATCTGGGAACGCGTCGCGGAAGATTACGCGCCTTTTGATGTGGACGTCACGACTCAATCGCCTGCGACATTTACAGCGAACACGGGCCGCGTGTTGATTACGGCGTCGGTCGATGCCAACGGAAAAAACATGCCGGCAGTGAATGCGGGCGGCGTCGCGTATATCGATGTGTTCGGAGCGAGCAATTACGTTGGGACGTATTCTCCCGCGTTTGTTTATTATGATAATTTGTCGAGCCAGGAAGATTACATTGCCGAAGCCAGTTCACACGAAATGGGCCACAATTTGGGCCTGTCGCACGATGGCACCGCGACGGCTGAATATTACGACGGCCACGGCAGCGGCAACACGTCGTGGAGCCCGATTATGGGCGCGGGATATGGCCGCAACGTCTCGCAGTGGTCGAAGGGCGAATACCGTTCCGCGAACAATACGGAAGACGATTTGACGATCCTCACAGGTCACTTGCCCTACCGCAGCGATGACCACGGCAACACAAACGCGACGGCGACACCGCTGACCGTGACGGGCGGAACGACCATATCGAGAGTGGACGCCAACAATCATGGCATCATCGAACGCAACACGGATGTGGATGTCTTCAGCTTCACAACGGGTGCGGGCCCGATTTCATTCACGATCAAACCCTGGCGCAGCGAGGCGAATTCGCTGGGCGGAAATTTGGATATTCTCGCAGAGTTGTATAACGCTGCCGGAACATTGGTGGCCTCCAACGATTCTGCGTCAGACACGATGGCGTCGATCACGTATACCGCGAGCGCCGGGACGTACTATATTCAGATCAAACCGGTCGGATCAGGTTCGCCGTTGAGCACCACACCGACGGGCTACACGTCGTACGGAAGTTTGGGTCAGTACTTCATTGACGGAACGATTGTGGGGTCTGCTCCCAGCCAGCCGAATCTGGCACCGATTGCGCCCTCGGGTTGGTCGGCTC
>JBAXUS010000047.1:0-35839 GCA_037129555.1 Planctomycetota bacterium | reverse complement strand
GAAATTTCATTGCGTTTGCGTCGTGTTTGCGATAAGAGAAATACATAATACGCTTTCCAATTTTATGCCGAAAGATTGACTTCAGAAACAAGGCGCAACCGCATCATCTCGCGGTGTGCCTTTAAAAATGAACGCAAGAGCGCTCGGATTTCGTCGGGAATCTGAGTGAAGCGCTCTCGGGCTCCATCCGTGGACTGGCCAAAAACTGGCAATCGCCAACAACAAAGGAGAAGAGAACATGAATTGGTATCTCGCAGTGCTCAAGAAATACGCGGTATTCGATGGTCGTTCCCGCCGTAAAGAATATTGGATGTATGTTCTCTTTAATTTATTAGTCGGCATTGTACTTGCGATTATTGACGGAGTTCTGGGGACAAGAACATCCAGTGGCCAGGGCTTGTTAGGTGGCCTTTACACCCTTGCGGTGTTCCTGCCCGGTCTGGGTGTTGCCATTCGTCGACTGCATGACACAGGTCGAAGTGGCTGGTGGTTCCTGATTATTTTCACCTGTATCGGTATTTTCCCATTCTTGTACTGGATGATTTTGGAAGGTACTCCGGGCGAAAATCAGTACGGCCCGAACCCGAAGGACTCACCCGATCCGGTGTAATTCACCCTGCAATGCGCGACGGCCCTCCTCGAATAGAAGAGGGCCGTCCGTCGCCGAATACATTTATTATTGTTTGATTTTGCGTCGTAATTCTTCAAAGACCTCTTCACCAGGTATAGCTTCAACCAATCCGGCGTCGTAACATTCTATTCTGGCCAGAATCTCTTCATGCCACGCCGCTTCTGCGCCCGGATCGGGAACTTCGTCAACACTGCACCATAGCATATCCGCCAACATCAACCGCTGATCGGGCGGGAGGACGAGGGCGTCTTGCATAATAGTGTCCATTGTCGCGCTCATGCTTTAAACTTACCTCTACTCAATTCACGTGTCAATACAAATCCTATCGCCTTCAATTCCCAAACAACATCGTCACCGGCATCGCCGTTTGAATCCACGACCAGTCCCGGCGGAGTTGTTAAAATCGATCTTTCCAATAATCGGGGTGACGACTGGTGTGTGAAACAGCTAAAATGTTAATTGTCTGTTTTTGTATTGTGTACGCAAAATAATACGGAAATCCCTTGAAATTAACGCGTCTATATCCCGCCGCAATCGGGTGTCCGTAATTTGGATTACTCGCAAGAAAATCGCAAATTCTCCGCGCTTCGGTGCTGAATCGTACGCCCAAATTCTTGCGGTGTAATTCGTAGCTATCGGAGGCAGCGTTTAATTCGTCCTGCGCCGCAGAAAGAAATTCGACCCTGATCATCCGTTGATTTTACGTAACCTTTGCTGCAACGTAGCAAAGACTTCTTCAGCGGGGATAGTCTTTTCAAGACCCGCGTCAAATCGTGCCATCCTGGCGACAATTACGTCATGCCACGCCGCTTCTACCGCAGGATCGGGATCCTCTCCCTCATTTACACTGGACATTAGCATATTTGCCAGCATAACTCGTTGCTCGGGCGGGAGGACGAGGGCGTCCCGAATGATAGAGTCCATTGCCGTGTTCATGCTTTTAACCTACCCCGATACTTTAAAATTGTCAATACATCGCCGCGATAAAATTTTTAAAAATGACGTTTCAATTCCCAAACAACATCGTCACCGGCATCGCCGTCTGAATCCACGACCACACCCGACGCAATTCCGGGAGCGTCATTTTGGTGCGTGACTTGCCGAATTTCTCGACGATCTTGGCGTTGATTTTGCGCGGCTCTTTACCCGTCTTGCGCGAGTATTCTCGGACGTGTTGCTCGATCTGATCGCGCAGCTTTTCTTCTTCCTGGCTGGGCGTGAGTTGGATCGTGTTGTGAGTCTTCAATTCCGTCGCGTGGCTGTAGCCGGCGAGTGCAATGGCTTTCTTTAATTGGATCGGCGTGATACCCACAATGCCTGCGGTGCGGATCGCGCTTTCCAATGCATGGCGCTCCTCGTCGCTGATCAATTCACTGGCGCGTTCGCTGCTGACGCTCGATCCCATCGGCGTGATTTCGATGGGCTTGCCGCCGGATGGGCCTTCGCCTCCGACGCGCTCTTTTTTCTGCGCGATGAAATTCTCGTCGTTCTTGGTAATGCGGCGGATGATGACTTTCATCAGCGGATCGTCGGGCAGGAAGACGCGCGCGCACTGCTTTTCCCAAGGACCCGCACCGTGGTCGAAGCGCGTGGCGCGGGCGAGCATCTGCTCGATCCAGGGCTTCGAGCGGATGTTGGTCAGGCAGGCGATGTGCGTGATCGGTTTGCAGTCGAGGCCTTCGTACGCCATCTGGACGGTGACGAGCGCGTCGTAGCGTTTGGCGTCGAGGGCTTTGAAGCGCTTGATCGCTTCCATCGCTTCGGGGCCTTCGTCCATTGTAGCGATGCCACAGTCGATGCCTTTGAGTTTCAGGTACTCGGCATACTGCTTGGCGAAGTTTTGCCTCGCGGCGACGATCAGCAATTTACTGCGCGGATTGTCGCGCTTGGTTTTACGCCAGTCTTCGAGTGTGCGGTCGATCAGCGCGTGTGCGAACTGAGTCGAGATGGCGGTCCAGAGCGCTTCGTGGCTTTTCTTGCCAGCGGATTCGAGGCTCTTGACGCGCTGCTTTTCGCCGTTGCGGTCGTACCATTCGGCGGCGGCGTCAACGTGATTAAATGTCAGGCGGATGATGGCGCGTTCGACAAGCGCATCCACGCGTGAATAATTGACGATGGTCAGGTCGTCCGTCTCCTGCATGTCGATGACGTGGCCGTAGGAGCCGTCTTCGCTGCGGGCTTTGTAGGGCATGAAGGCGATGCGGCGGTCGTCGTCGCGTTCGAGTGTGCCGGACATGTAGAGCGTCAACGCGGCGCGTTCGACGAGCGGCGCGACGGCTTTTTCATAGGCTGAACGTTCGGCGACGTGATGCGGTTCGTCGAGGACGAGGATGTATTTGCGCTCCGAGAATTCGCGGAGATTGTACTGCTTTTCATCGACGGAGAGCGCGGCGTACGTCGTGGCGTAACCCGAGAGGCCCCGGCTGGGATCGGGTTCGTTGGTGCTGACGCGAATCTGGTGGTTGTGGACGAGCATGCGACGGAATTCACGGTCAGCGAAAGCGTCTTCGGCTTGTTCCTGAAGAGCGGTTCGCGGGACGACCCAGCAGATGCGTTCGGCGATAACGCCAATGAGTTCCGACGCGAGAATCACGGGCAGAAGGCTTTTGCCGCCGCCGGGCGTGACTTGAGCGACGATGGATTTGTAGTGCGCTGCACCGCTCTTGATGCGGCGCGCGATGTCCATGATCTCTTGTTGATGTCTGCGAAGCATAGGCGTTCACGTGGCGCAGGCTTCTTACCTGCACGTTACAGTTCCAAAATTTTGCAGACGGGACGCCTGCACCACGGAATCATCTTAAAATAAAAACGACCCTTGATGCAAGGGTCGTTTTTCAAACACAGCAACGGCGCGATGTTTTTATGGATTTTTAGTCTTGCCTGATTGGCTGGACTTGGCCGTGTAGACCTGCGGTTGCAGGACTTTGTAGAGCGACGAATTCAAGAGCAGCGTAACCGGCACCGTGCGCGGTGCACCGGTCACGGTGATATTCGTCAAGCCTTCGTCGGCCAGCAGGGCAAGACAATCGGCGCTCGTGATTTTCAAAGTAAACGGCGCAAACGCAATCGTTCCGGTCGACTTCTTCTTCAAATTGAACTTACACACATCTGGGCCGATGGGAGAGACTCCATTGGCGTCAAGAGCGAAGCGCCGAATCACTCCGCCAATATCAAAGTACACCAATTTTCCGGACTGGGCGAAGTTTGACGGCAGTTGGACAGAACCAGACAGGGTAATCGAATCCGCTTCGGTCTTGAGGAAATTGAGGCTGATCGCGAGTTTCAAATCGCGGATCAACCCAACGCTGACATTCTGGATGTTGTCGGGCGTTGACTTTGAATCAAACGGATTTGAACCGACAGCGATTTCCAATTCGTCCGAAAATCCGTCTCCGTCAGAATCCAACGTACTCTTGCTGTTCGTTGTGTTTGGAAGCGGTGAGATGGTGATGACCAGCATGACTGTATCAGTGCCGACAGCATTGGTTGCCACAAGCGGCACGGTGAACGAGCCGACTTGAGTCGGGACGCCAGTGATGAATCCGGCACCTGGCGAGAAGATCAGTCCGCCCGGCAAAACCGCGTTGGCTCCGAGCGTATACGTGATCGGCGTTTCACCCGTTGCTGTGGGCGAGTAGGAGAATTGAGAACCCACGATTCCGTTGAGCATCAAGGAACTGTTGATCGCTGGGCGGGCGAGGATGGTGACGGTGGTGACTTTTGTCGTACCAAGCGATGCAGTGGCTCCAGGAACGATATTCACTCCGCTGCTGGGATTGCTGAGCGTAATGAAGAACGTTGCTCCGGCAATGGCGGCCTGTTTGTTGAGCAACGGTACGGTGAAGGAGGCACTGGATTGATTGTAGTTGAAAGTCAATGTGCCACTGACGCCTGTGTAGTCAACACCATCGGCGGCGGTACCATCGCTGGTGGCATATTTAACAGTCGTGTTCGATGCAGTGGCAGTCAGTGGGCGGGTGACCGTGATGGTGACCGTGCCAGCCGTTTCGTTGACGATGTAACTGGCTGAGGAAAACTGAAGCACACCGCCAATATCGTCGTTGGTAATGGTGACGACAGCATCGTTCTGCGCGACGATTGTATTGACCGGATTGGACAAGTGAATGGAGAACGTCTTGTCCGCTTCGACAATTGTATTACCCAGAATTTGTATGTCGGCCTGAGTCGACGTTGTTCCCGCCGGGAAAAAGACCGTGCCCACGCGTTGCTGATAATCATTAACGCTGTTGGCCGTGCCATTCGCAGTTGCGAAATCAACACTGACCTCCTGTGTGTTCGGAGCAGACAGCGTGAAGATGACGGTGGCATTGGATAAGCCAAGGTCACCTTCTGGCACGCTGAAACTGGCAATCGAAACCGTCGGCTGCGGGTTCAAGCCGACAGTTTTGACGAGTGTGTTAATGTTACCCACGGACGTCGGGTCAGACGTTGTTGACGTGACGGTGATCGTGTTCACCAAAGGAGTGACCACGTTCGAATTGACATTGAAGGTAAACGAGAACGACGCTGTTGCTTGTGGGCCGAACGCGGGAATCGTCGGGACTGTGGCTGTATAGGTGCCTGACGTGGCACTGGGAACGTGAGTCGATGTCTGAGTCCAACCAATTGGAGGTGCTCCAATATTGAGCAATTTAATTTGATTCGGTCCCGGGAAGGCGAATGTAAACGTTGTTGCTTGTGAATCGCTGGGGCCTGCGTTTGAGACGGTGACGTTGTAAGTAATCGGATTACCAGCGACGACAGGATCGACACTTGTGGTGCAGGTAACGCTCAGATCCGCGCTCGGAGCGACTGTGACGGAGATCGTACCAGAATTATTGCCGGGGGTTTTGTCGTTTGCTGGCACTCCCAATACGGCAGTCACGGTATTGCTGATAGAGGTAAGATTTGACGCGCTGGCCGGAATGCTCAGGACGAGCTTCACCGCGACGGTTTGGCCTGGTTGTATGGTCCCAATCGGGATCGTTAAAACCCCGGCGTTTATGTTTGGTGTAAGGAATGATAATAGTGGCGCTTCCACCGACACAACTGACGCGATGGCGGGAAGTGTGTCTGTAACGGTCACACCGGTGGCGATTGATGGACCAAAATTGAAAACGTTGAACGTGTAGACGATCTGATTGTTCGGTGCGATGTTTCCGGGAGTTACTGCATTCGAGACAGTTCCAAGCGATGTGATTTGTACATCAGAATTCACACCGATGGTGATACCGCCCAAGGTTGCTGTATTCGCGGTCGGACCCGGATCAATGGTCGTCGAAGTCGTCGCCGCAGTCAATGAAATGGTGCCCGGAATCGGTGCGTTCAAATTGACCTTGACGGTGAGTGTGAGGACCACGGTTTGCCCTGCAGGAATCGCGAGGGCGCTGCTGCTTTGAAAAGACGTCGTGACACCGGGCGTCAAAACTGGTGGTGGAGGAGAACTTGTGAGTGCAAACGTTGCTCCGTTGACCGGTGCCAACGTGGATTGCGTAAGACTGACGAATGTGGTGTTCACTGGAATGCTGACGGCTGAAAGATTGACACCTGGATTGTTCGACGGTCCATTGTTTTTGATGGAGATGGCATAAACCAGGTTATCGCCTTGGTCAACAGACGTCGTATTTGCCGGAACGGTTGCAATGGAGACGCCGATATCGGACTGAACGTTAGCCGTTAAGCCCGATGTCGCAGCCGGATTATTGTTTCCCGGAATGGTATCCTGCGCAGGAATTTGCAATGTGATACTGGGCTGGTTTGACAACGCTGTTCCCGACGCCACGGTCTGATTGACTCTCACAACCACATCGATTTTAACGGGAGTCGACCCTGTTAGAGGCAATGATGCGATCGTGTCCGTAATAGTGTTACCGGTATTACTCAATGTAAACGCCGTACCCTGAGTTTGAGTCTGCGAAACGAACGTGAAGTTTGCAGCATTCAAGATGTCGGTGACGATCACGTTTTGTGCGTTACTCGGTCCGTTGTTGACAATGAGGAGTGTATACGTCACGGTATTGCCGACAGCAACCGTGCCGGAGGGACCGGTGATACCAATACCTACGTCTGACGAGAACGTAACAGCGTCGGCTTTGGTAACATTCGTGTTATTCACAGCATTCGGATCGGGTGTGCTGGACGTGGCTGAAGCCGTGTCGGTGACAGTACCTGACGTACCAGCATTGATGGTTTCAACAAAACTAAACGTTCTGTTCGTAAACGGAGCCATGGTAGCCACCGTCCACGTATTGATGGGACTGCCGCTGGATGTAAACACTGCGGCCGTACCACCGGTTTGAGTAAAGTTGGAGAATACGCATCCGGGAGCAGGATTCATGACCAAAACGACGTTCGACGCGTTGTTGGGCCCGACATTTGTAACTGTCACTGTAATGGTGCGCGTACCACCCGCAGTCGTCCCGCTCGATGACATCGAGACGATGATATCGGCGTTCAATACGGTGCTCGACGCGAGTGTTGCGCTGTTATTGGCAAGATTCGGGTCGACCGTCGTAGTTAAGCTCAAATCCAGCGTAGCAACGTCATTGAAAGATGCTGGAGAATTGGCCAACGCGACGTTTTCGTCAAACGTGATAATCGCATTGCCGGCTGCCGGAAATGAGCCTGTTCCAAAAGTGACCGTAACACTGGTGGTTGCCGACCTGCTTGAACTTTGAACGGAACCGCCGGTTGGGGATGCAGCCTGAGCCAAATTCGTGATCGTGACGTTGGAATTAATCGGCATTGAGAATGATGTTATGGCCGGCGCATCGCTGGGTCCGTTATTGACCACCGTCATCGTCACCGTACGCTTGCTGCCAATACTAATAGTCGCAGGGGTGGCGCCGAACGAGATGCTGAAATCGGAGCGCAAAATGGTGGTCGTCGAGGCACCGGCAGGAGCGGGTGTTTGAGTCGCGCCACCACTTACACTCAACACCGGCGCTGCAATCGTCAGCACCGTTCCGTTCGGAAGGCTTGAAGCCGTTGAAACCGGAATGTTAATGGTAACAGGTGTACCATTGGCGACACTAGCACCGGCGATGGTGACAACCTGACCTACTCTGGTCACTGTGAATCCTGATTGAGGCGAGACAAGCGTTCCGATCGCAAACTGGATGGGCAGAGTCACTTGAAGTGATGTGACCGAAACAGGGGGCGAATTCGCAGCATTGTTCGTCATCGTCACGCCAACGGTACCCGTGTTGCCAGCAGGGAACGAATTGGCCGGAATGCTTCCAACAGCCAACGGAGTGGGCGTAATCCCGGTCGTGACGACGAGATTGCCGACAACTACCGTGTTTACAATCTGGGATGCGGTATCGTTGCTGAGATTCGTCTCTATCCCTGGTGCGAGCGCCGGGAAATGCAGCAGATTCACCGTTTCCGTGTATGTTGTCGCGACTGTGGACGTTTCAGTATACGTCACGATTCCACTCGCCCCTGCTGTGAAGACGGGGAAATGTACTTGCAAGATTCCATTATTATTTTGCGGAAGAAAAACTGCGTTAGCTAGCACCGTCCCACTCGACGTTACGTTTGACACTGTCACTCCTGATCCAGTTATCGGTATTTGAAAGAATGTGATCGTCGGAGAATCGCTCGGTCCCGCGTTGTTGACTGTGATCGTCACGTTTCGGCTGCCGTTCGAGGCGTAGGTTGTACTTCCGGCAATCGCAACCGACATATCGAACGCAATAACCGTGTTTACAATCTGGGATGCGGTATCGTTGCTGAGATTCGTCTCTATCCCTGGTGCGAGCGCCGGGAAATGCAGCAGATTCACCGTTTCCGTGTATGTTGTCGCGACTGTGGACGTTTCAGTATACGTCACGATTCCACTCGCCCCTGCTGTGAAGACGGGGAAATGTACTTGCAAGATTCCATTATTATTTTGCGGAAGAAAAACTGCGTTAGCTAGCACCGTCCCACTCGACGTTACGTTTGACACTGTCACTCCTGATCCAGTTATCGGTATTTGAAAGAATGTGATCGTCGGAGAATCGCTCGGTCCCGCGTTGTTGACTGTGATCGTCACGTTTCGGCTGCCGTTCGAGGCGTAGGTTGTACTTCCGGCAATCGCAACCGACATATCGAACGCAATAGAGGTGACGGACACCGTACTGTCGGTGCCGCTGTTGTTGCCAAGTGAGGAGTCCGTGTCGACAGCTCCAACAGAGACCGTTGGCGTGAACGTGTAACCCGTGCTCACCGTAGCGGACGAAGCGGTTTTGACCTGGATTGAAAATGCACTGGTGCTGTTGATTGCATAATTGGCCGCCGTTAGCGTGTAGGCTCCACTGCTGCCAGCGGTATTGGTGCCGGACGACAGAACCCAGCCCGATGGAATCGCAAACGCGGACGTCAACGTCGTATTTGTCGGTGTGCTGAACGCAAGCGACGCATTCGTAGCCGCAGCAGCCGAATTGTTCACGTTAAATGTGTAAGTCGTGGATTGTCCAGCCGCCAAACTGGTCGGGTTGGCGAGCAGCCCTGTGATCGACAAATCCGTCGTCGCCGCAGACGCGCTACCCATTATTAAACTCATCGCCAGGATGATTGCCGCCACAGAATACCATGTCTTACGCATCGATTCGCTCTCCACTCGTCCGTCGTTACAGATTTGGTGCATGTGCTCGCATTTTGGATTACAAATCTTCTTCCGAATTTGGCATTTTGCAAGGTTGAAAAAAATAATAACGCCCGATAATGGGGTTAGAACCGGTGAGTATCACCCGGTTGCATACCCGATTATTATGTGTGGTCATCTGGCGGGTGAACTCCCACGACGACACCGCCGCCGATTTTCAAACAATCCAATTGCATGAGCAACTCGGGAACCAGCGGGATCAGGAATTCCAATTTGCTCGATTTTGATAGCAGCGTGACCACGCTGATTTTGAAGCCGGTAAAATTCTGCTGGTATTGGATATTCTTATCGACGGTGATGAGCACATCGAAAACGGGATCAGCCTTTTTGAGCAACGCCCCGTTTTTAATCGAACCCCACCCAATTTCCTGCACCGTCAGAACATCGTGGCCGGGCAGGAAGCGTTTCAGCCGCCTTGGAACATTTTCGTCGAAAAGGATTTTCATCATGCGACCGCGCGTTGTCGCGACAATTCAAGCAGCGCAATGATCTGCGCGAGCGACACACCGGGAAAATCGGCCCTAAATTCGTCGATGGTTGAGCCCGTTTCCAAATAGTCGAACAGGATTTCGATCGGCACACGTGTCCCCACAAACACGGGCTTGCCGTGCTGCACGTCTGGATCAATCAGGATAATCTCATCCTTACTCATAGCCTGACTCTACCTTTTTCATGGCGTTGCGTCAAGCCCCGCCGGATGCCACCTGCCTCATTGAAAAATCACGCGCAAAAAAAAAAAAAGGCACGGAGCAGGGTACTGCTCCGTGGCACCCACCATACTAAAACCGATCACGTCGATTCGATTCCTAAACCGCTTACTTCTCAATATACGTGTACCCATCCATCCCATTCTGATACATCGTAATGAACGTGCGCAACTCTTCGATTGACATCTTGTTCGCGCGGACAGCTGCCTCTGCCGCGTTGCGCAGGCGTTGGATCATTTCGTTTTTGTCGTAGCTCACGTATCGCAGCACGTCTTCAACCGTGTCACCGGTTTCGACTTGTTCGACTTTGTAGCCGCCGACCGACGAATCCACTGAGACGTGAATCGCGTTGGTGTCGCCGAAGAGATTGTGCAAGTCACCGAGGATTTCCTGATAGGCACCGACCAAAAACACGCCGAGGTAATATGGTTCCGGCGTCATCGCGTGCAATTCGAGGACGCTCTTGACGTCTTTCAAATCGATGAAGTGCTCGATCTTTCCGTCGCTGTCGCACGTGATGTCCGCCAGCACGCCGCGCCGCGTCGGCTTTTCGTTCAAGCGATGGATCGGCATGATCGGGAAGAGATGATTGATCGCCCAATGATCGGGCATGCTTTGGAAGAGCGAGAAATTGCCGAAATACGTGTCGGCCATGCTGCGCTCAAGTCTGTCCAATTCTTCTGGCACGTTAGTCAATCCGCGCACGATCTTCAACACGCGGCGGCACGTCGCCCAGAATAATCGCTCGGCCAACGCGCGTTGTTTCAAACTCAAATACCCGAGGTTGAACATCGTCACCGCTTCGTCGCGCATCTGCACCACGTCGTGGTAGGCTTCGAGAAAATTCTTGCGCGATACAGTCTGACACGTGTCCCGCAAATTCCACAGAATGTTCGGAACGTCCTCAGGCAACTCGACACCGTGCTCTTCGAGGTCCCAGCCGCCGCCCGTCTCGGACACACCGAGAATATTGAACACCAACACGCTGTGATGCGCCGACAACGCGCGTCCGGATTCGCTCACGAGCGTCGGGTGCTCGATCTTTTCTTCGTCGCAGACTTCCATGATTTGGAACACGACGTCGTTGGCATATTCCTGCATCGAATAATTCATGGACGCATCGAAATTAGTTTGGCTGCCGTCGTAATCCACGGCCAAGCCACCGCCGACATCGAGGTACTTCAACCCTGCTCCGAGCTTCTTCAATTCAACGTAAAACCGCGCGGCTTCTTTCAGCGCCGATTTGATATTGCGAATCGCGCTGATCTGGCTGCCGATGTGGAAGTGCAGCAACTGCAAACAATCCAACATCCCTTCGACTTTCAAGCGCTCAATCGCTGCGAGCATTTCTTCGGATGTGAATCCAAACTTCGAGCGGTCGCCGCTGGACGATTCCCAGCGCCCGGTTCCACGCGCGTTCAACTTGGAACGGATGCCGATCAGCGGTCGGACCTTGTGCTTCTCGGCCATGCGCAGCAACACGTCCAACTCGGTGTGTTTTTCGAGCACGACGACGACTTTGCGATCCAACTTCGTCGCGAGCAGAGCCATCTCAAGATACTCTTCGTCTTTGTATCCGTTGCAAATGAAGAGGCTCTCCGTCGAATCCAGCAGCGCGAGAATCGCAATCAACTCAGGCTTCGAACCGGCTTCGAGACCGAAGTGGAATTCCTTGCCGTGGCGGACGAGCGCTTCGACGACGTGACGCTCCTGATTAACTTTGATCGGAAAGACGCCGCGAAACGCGCCTTTGTATGACTGTTCGCGAATGGCCGTGTTGAAGCACAGATTCAGCTCCTCGACACGACGCTTCAGAATGTCCGGGAAGCGGATGAGCATCGGGGAGGTGATGCCGCGCGCTTCGATGTCCGCCACCAGAACTTTGAGGTCGATGGCGATCTCTTTTTGTCCGGTAGGGTGAACGGCCAGGTGACCCTGGTCGTTGACGGAAAAGAACTGCTTTCCCCAATTATTTACGCCATATAATTCAATGGCATCCTGCACCGACCAAGTCTCCACTGTCTGCGTACGCCTCCGATGGATGAGATGAGGAAAACCGCGCTGATGTGAACGCTAAACGCTACAGCGCGGGATGCAAGAACGAAATCGCAAGTCTCAACGCTTCACTGTCTTTTTTAACTTTCATTTTTCCGCTGTGCTAGGGACTGCCGAACGATGTCTTTAATAGAATTTCGAAGTGTGACACCCCGAATCGACATCACTCCGCGCAAACAGAAATATGGAATCATCAATGCTACAAAAGCAACCCCGAAGATAAAAAACACAATTGCTTTGCGCAAATCACGGAGTTGTATGCTGCACACGACAGCAACTGCTCCAGAAATGACAAACACGGCACGAAAGCACCATTCCAAAAACAGAGACTTTGTTGATATGGTGATGCTCATTTCTTCCTTACGTCGTCGCAACCATGCAAACTCAATATTAACCCCGTCGAAAGTTCCGATCCTCACGGTCAACTGCTTCTGCACTGCTTTCAAATAAACGGTACGATTATCCGCAGCAACTTCGTTTTGAACAAGTAGTTCTTCCCTCTCGATTCTACATTCGGGCCCCAGAAGACGCTGAAGTTCATCTGCCACATCGTCCGAAATCGTACGAATTCCGCACTCAATATCGTCGTCGGCAACCTTTCCAAGCGGGATTGAAATACGGCTCATGCGTTCACTCCCCGTCCTTAAACGGCCGGTCCCCCGACACAATCAGCGTCACTGAAAATATCACCGCGCTTTCGCTCGATTGAAACGTCATGGCGTTCAATTGACGCGTCGGATCCAATTTCAAATTTTGCGAGAACAATTGAACCGGCCCGGCCTTCAGTGCTTTGTGAACGAAGGTCTCTTTGGCCTCGCCCGTTTTGTTCCAATCCTGAACGCGCAGGTCCTCAACCACCGCCTCGCCGGTCGTGTAAACCAGCGTCGCCTTCACGCTCACGTTTCCCTTTTGTGATCCGTGCATCACGGCCAGTCGTCCGTAGGTTCCACGCAACGCCGGCGGAACCAGCACCGTCACCGGTCCGCCCGATATCAGGATCGCGTTCGGATCATCGCCGGGAAGTATGAAATTAAAATAGGCGCGCGGCACCACCGCTGGCACCTGCACCCGTCCGTCTGCTGGAATGCCGTCGCCGTCTTTGTTCTCGCGCTTCCATTTTGCTCCAATGAATTCGTTGAAGGCCGCAGACACATCCAGCGGGAAATGGTCCTTCGGTTTCGGCGGCGGCACAATAGCGGGTGTTGCATCCACGTCGGTTGTAGGTCGGCTGGGTTTAATACCGTTTAAAATAAAAAACGCGCAACCACCAATTATAACCAGAGCGCCACATAGCCCTATCGCCCGCGTATATCCGCGTTGATCACCGAATCGCATTGCAACCTTCCTTTTGTTCATCATGAAGCACTACTGCTTCTCTTGCTGCAACCACAACAATTCGCTGACCTCATCATAAGCCAGCAAATCGCCGAAGCGGCCCCAGCGCACCAGCGTGTCGAAGACCTTCTCGTAATTCTCAAACGGCATCCGGAACACAATCGTTTCCAACACCAGATCGCGATGGACTTCCTGATTGTGCTGCCGACGAATCAACTCCACAACTTCCTTGAAAATGCCCAGCCGCACCAAGCGATCACGCCAGATTCCTTTGCGTTCATCCAACGGTGCGCGCACATACTTCTGTCCGTCCGCTTCGAGCACCACCATGCGTTTCGGCGTATCGACAAATTCCAGCAACTCCGCCGCTTTCACTGCCGACAGCAACCGCCCGAATTCGGTGTGCGTGTCGGCTGAAATTTTGTACATGTCTTCCTTGCCGCCGCGTGCGTCCAAGTACTCCAACAACCCGACAATTTCACTCGAACTGATGTCCGGCAACGGCTCGATCGAAACGATTGACGACACCGTCGACGTTGACGACGCCACACCTGTCGTCTCCGGTGCGTCAGGCATTTCAGCGCCCGTAATAATGTCATGCAGATGATCGACCATGCGCAGCACTTCCGCCGATCGGTAGTCGCGCGGACGGGGTAGTTTGTTCTCGACAATCGTCCGCACCCGTCCGGGATTTGCTCCCAGCACCACGATGCGGTCGGCCATGAACACCACCTCTTTAATGTCGTGGCTGACCATCAACACGGACTTCGGATTGCGGTCTTTCGAGCCGCACAAATCCAGCACTTCCGCGCGCAAGCTTTCAGCGGTCAACGCGTCGATCTGACTGAACGGTTCGTCCAGAAACAGAATCTCCGGATTAACGCTCAGCGCCCGGGCGATGCCGACGCGCTGCTTCATTCCGCCCGACAATTCACGAGGATACGCTTCTTCAAATCCGGCCAATCCGACGAGGTCGATCGTCTTCCGCGAGCGCTCGGCAATCTCCTCCGGCCCCAGCCCCTTCGCCTTCAACACAATCTCAATGTTCTGATGCACCGTCATCCACGGATACAACGCTGCGCCCTGGAACACAATCGCCGCGCCGGGATTCTGCCCTGCCATCGCGCTGTTGTGATACAGCACGTCTCCTTTGGTCGGTTTGATCAGCCCGGCCAGCACGCGCAGGATCGTCGACTTTCCGCACCCGGACGGTCCCAGCAGCGCGATGATCTCGTGCTCCTTCACCGTCAAATTAATCGCCTCCAGCACCCGCAATGGATTGCCGTTGGGCTGTGTGAACTCGTGAGACACATTCTTCAGTTCACACAGGACATCACCGTTCGTTTCAGGCATAGAATTACCGTTTCGTGTTTACTTACTTAAAGAAAATCGCGACTCCGCCAATTCATACAACGGCTTCCAGGCAAACCGACTGAACAGCACGACCATCGCCGACATCACCACAACACTGGCCGCCAGCGTCGATTCTTTTCCGGCGACTCCTGCCACTTCACTGATGATCGCACCCAGCCCCGTCGCGACGATAGGCTTGTCGCTGCCGATGGTCAGATACTCCGACACAATGCTCGCGTTCCACGCCCCACCCGCCGCTGTGACCCAGCCTGTCACCAGATACGGAAAACACGCCGGGGCATACAGCGTCCAAAAGCGTTGCCAGCCCGTCACGCCGAAGCTGTGCGACATTTCTTTCAAGTCCGCCGGAATCGCCATCGCCCCGGCAATCACATTGAAGAGAATGTACCACTGCGTTCCCAACAACATGAGCACGGTGCTGACTGTGTCCAATCCCAACGGTTTCAAGGCCAGCCACACCAGCGCGTACAACATCGGTGCGGGGAATGATGCGGCGACTTGCACCACCGGTTGCAACACGCGTGACAACTTCGGAGACAACCCAATCGCCAGTCCCGCAGGTAGCGCCCACATCGTCCCCAAAACTGTCGCGATGACCACTCGCGTCAATGTCGCAAATGCGCCGATTCCAATCGCCTTCCACTGTCCGCCCGGCACTTGCAACAACAGCATCACAATCGTATAGCCGCCCCAGAGCAATCCCGCGCAACTGGCTACGAAAATCGTCGTCGATATTGCTTTGCCGAGGATGTTCGGTTTGTGGACGTCCGGCAATCGTTCGGACGCCGTCGCGATCACGGCGATGGGTTGATCAGGTACCGCCGGTATGGGTTGCGCGGACAGATCGGGTTGCGATTCAAAGCGCTCCGCGATCCACGAAAGAATCTTCGAGCGTCTTAAAAAATCCAGGAACCACGACTCGGCGTTCTCTTGAGCGCCGCCCTCTTCCACGCGGAACTTCTGCGCCCACACCACAATCGGTCGCCACAACAATTGGTCCAGCATCACGATCATTAAAATCATTGCAATGATCGCCCAGAATTGAGCCGTGTGGCGTTGTCCGATGTCACTTTTCGCACACGCCGCCGCCATGTAGGATCCGATTCCGGGCAAGGCGTATTTGTGTCCGTCGAGGGTGAACGATTCACAGATCATCAAAAAGAACCAGCCGCCCGCCATGCTCATCATCGAATTCCAGACGAGTCCCATCATCGAATACGGCAGTTCCATCCACTTAAAGCGTTCCCACCAATTGAAGCGATAGACCGCCGCCGCCTCGCGCATTTCCAGCGGCAGTGAATTGATCGAATGAAAAAAGCTGAACGTCATGTTCCACGCCTGCCCCGTGAAAATCGTGACGATCACCACCAATTCCAAACCGATATTTTTACCCGGAAACAACCGCATCAACGTGATCGAGACCACCGGCAAAAACGCCAGAACGGGAAGGCTCTGCAAGATGTCGAGAAGCGGAATCAATACGCGCTGAGCGATCTTGTCCTTCGCCGCCCAATACCCATACAGGAGGGTGAAGATCAGCGACAACATGTACGCGATCAATCCCCGGCTCAGCGAGAAGAACGCGTACTTCGGCAGGGCCCACGGCGACAGGTCGATGGTGATCGCTTCGGACGACGGCGCGGTCCATTCGGTCGAGAAATTAAACAGCCCGAAAATAATTCCGGCGACGCCGCCCAACAGTAATACGTCGGCAAAACCCGAGCCTCGCGTGACGTTTAACGCCGTATGCGCATTGCCCCAAATGTGTCCTAAAAACTTTTTCATGTCACGCGCCACGCCGACTCTTTTCTCGAATGATTCCAGTGATGGTTTCGTTATACCCGCGATTCCACCCGCGCAAGCAGGAATGAATTCAATTCAAGACTTTTCACGAAAGATTAATCAGTTTTCAGGTGCGGCGGCAATCCTGTTGCCGCCTCTCATCATTTTTTTATTTTCACCGAAAGAAAACACATGTCACGGGTAGACTAGCCATAGGTGCAACCTACTCATCTTATTAGCACCGCTCGGAACGATTATATCCAAGGTTCGAACCTCTATGGCTACGTCCGTCCGGCTTCGAAAATTAAATCACGACTACGAGGAACATGTCTACGCCGGGCTGATCGGACAGGCCATCGGCGCAGGCCTCGGGCGGCATCATCTCGGCGACGTCCGAACACTTCCGCGCAACGAACTCGGGAAAATCGGTTATGACCTCAGTCTGCGCGGTGATTTCTCTTCGGCGTTCGCCAACACCGCCATCGTCTCCGCGCTGACCTCCGTTCGCGTCCTCGAAGACTTCGGTTACTCCTCCAGTTTCAGTAGCGAAAATGTCGCACAAACGTGGCTCAATTACGCCGTCGAAAACCGCTCCGTTCTGTGGTGGGGCGGCGTAGGCCACTCCGCACCCCATACGGCGTTTAAGCGTCTTAAAAAGAGTATCTCAACGCCTGAAAACGGTGTGCTTTCTGTCGTTGGTTCTCCCGTCGCTGAACAAAGCGGAGCCGAAGCCAGCGCCACGGTCTGGGGTTTGGTCTGTCCCGGCGACGTCGAACGCGCGGTCGAATTGGCGGCCAAAGCTGCTCGCGTGTGTTACGACGGCGAAGCTGTTTTCGCTGCGCAAGCCGTGGCCGCCATGGTCGCCGCCGCGTTCATTCCGAATCAGTCCATCGACGATCTCGTCCAAATCGCCGAAGACGCGCTGCCCAAAGAATCCGCTGTCGCTAAAATGATCGCCGACCTTCGCGGTTGGAACGCATCCGGCGAAGTGTGGCAGCACACGCGCGAACGGATGATCGAGGCCTTCGGTGGCAGCGCCTTCGACGAACACCATGTCGTCCCGCATTTCGCTGGCGTAATCATGGCTTTGCTTCTCGGCAACGGCGAACTCCCGCGCAGCCTCGCGCTCGCCGCGTCCGCAGGCTGGGGCACGGCTTCGAATCTCAGCATCATCGGCTGCGTGCTCGGTGTCCGCATCGGCCTCGTTGGCATCGACAACTGTCTGGCATGGCGAGCGGCCATCGGCGACGTTTTGCATCTTCCCAGCGCCGACGCCGGTCGTTGCGTCACCGACGTCGCGACCGAAGCCCTCGCGCTCGCACGCATGGGCCGCGAAATCCAGCGCTCACTCGTCGCGCCGCCCAAAAAAGGCGCGCGATTCCACTTCGAATTGCCCGGATCCACTCACGGCTTTTCCGCTGAAACCAGTCACGATTCGTTGGGTCTCGTGATTGTCTCCAACATCGCCGGACACAGCCGCGCAGGCAAACGCTCGTTGTCCATCAATTACTCCGGAATCGAACCCAATCGCGCCGCCCGTATTTCAGCCGCTGTATTTCCCAAACGCGAAAAGCAAGCAAGCGGACGCGGGGCCTATTTCTCCGGCAGCCCCCTCCTCTACCCCGGCCAAACCATCCGCATGTTTGTTGAAGCCAGCGGCGAAAACAAAGACCAGGTTGGCGTCCGTCCTTTCATCCGCTACTTCGGCGAATTTGACGAACTCACCATCCTTCGCGGTCCCGAAAAATGGCTACTTCCCGAAGCGCGTTACGAATTTCAATGGACGCTCCCTCACGCGGTCGACGCATACTATCCCGCCGGCACCCAACTCCTCCGCGATGGCTATTCAAAAGAAGCTCAGCACTCCGTACTCCTGGGTCGTCCCATCGGCGAAATTGGCGTCAAAGTTTTCTCCGACAAACCCGCCAGTGGCATCGTCCATGTTGATTACATCACGTGGGACGGCGCGCCGCGCGTAGACCTCGGCCCGCCTGACGGTCCCGGCCTCGCGTGGCAACACGCTTGGGTCAATGCCGCCACGCAATGCGAATTCGGCAAAGGTGCCTCAGCTCTTCGCGTGAGTCAGACGGACGGGACTGGACTCCTGATTCAAGGCACTCGTTCGTGGCGCGGTTACTCCGCCGTCGCCAATGTCACACCGCGCATGGCTCGGAGCGCCGGCATCGCGATTTGCGTTCAAGGCCAGCAACGCTACTACGCCCTGCTTCTTTGCGCGGACAAAAAAGTCCGCCTCATTAAACAACTCTACGGAACCACCGTCCTCGCTGAAGCTGACTTCGCCTGGTCGTTCGGTCAAACAATTGAATTGTCACTGGCTCAAGACGGGAAAAAAATCACCGCCAATGCGAACGGTCGCGAACTCTTTAAACTCGACGACACCACGTCACCTTTAGAGGGTGGTGCCTTCGCACTCGTCGTCGAAGAAGGCTGTCTCGAAAGTTCCGCCGTCCGAATTTCGCCGGTGGAATAAATGAAGATGTGTCGCGTTCGTGCCTCTTTATGTAGACATTTGACCGAACCACTTGAACGTTCAGTTCGTATTATGCATCACCGGACTTGCGGTAGACATTCCCCTCTCCCCTTGAGGGAGAGGGCCGACGAGACAGCCGTTCCGTCTCGCGGGGTGAGGGGTAAATGCTGATTAATCCAAGCGCATCGATTAATCAGCGCCTTCCCCTCACCCGGCGAGCGAGTACGCTCGTCCGCCCTCTCCCTCAAGGGGAGAGGGAACTGCGGCGCAACTTCGGTGATGCGACCCGGTTCGTAAGTCATCTGTAAATAGTTTCGCTCGTTGTCCGTTTTTGGTGTAGACTTAAATCATGCGAAGGAAGCTGAACACCCCCGCGATCTTCCTCTGCGCCCTGGCCCTCGGCGCATGGGTCGGTGCGTCTTTCCATTTCACGTCGTCACAACAACTGACTGCATCGCAATCGTGCGGCGCGTGTTGTTCGTTCATCGCATCCATTTCGAAAACATCCGCGAAACCGCAACTCAACGCCGCCTCAATAAGCGACGAATCCACATGCGCCGCGTGTCTCGCTGGGGCGCTCGTTTATCACGCTCCTGTTACCACGCACGTCGAATTGTTCGAATCTTCAATCCCGAGCGACACGACCGTCCTCGCGTCCGGCGTCCGCATAGAAGTCCACATCCACGCCCACCCGCCCGAACGCGGCCCACCCGCGTGAACAGCCTCGCTTAGTGCCGCGCTTTAACACCTGCATTCCAGCACCGTCGTATGACTTTGCTTCGTTTAAAGCGCAGAGTTCCAAACCATCCATCCATTAATTAATTCGTGAAGATTCGCGCAGATTCGCGCAGATTCGCGCGATTCGATGTTCAAGCTTTTCACTTGGGTGTCCCTTTATGCTTCTTGAAATCGAAGGCCTGACGAAGTCCTACATTTCCCCTGATGGTGAGAAAAATACGGTCGTCAACGTCCCCCGTTTTGCATTGAAAGAAGGCGAGCAAGTCGCCCTTGAAGGCCAAAGCGGTTCCGGGAAAACGACGTTTCTCAATCTCATCGCCGGTATCCTGCAAGCCGACTCTGGTACGATTGTGCTCGACGGAAAGTCGCTTACGTCACTCTCCGAATCCGCGCGAGATACGTTGCGTGCGCAGACCATCGGCTACGTCTTTCAGACGTTCAACCTCCTTCAAGGTTACACGGCTCTGGAGAACGTTGCGCTCGGCATGATGTTCGGACCGGGAGCTGATTACGCCCGCGCGAAGCACTTGCTCGAACGCGTCGGACTCGGCGACCGCTTGAATTATTTTCCGCGTCAACTCTCGGTCGGACAGCAGCAGCGCGTGGCTGTCGCCCGAGCGCTCGCGAATAAACCCAAGCTCGTCCTCGCTGACGAACCGACTGGAAACCTGGACCATCGCAACGCAAAGGAATCGCTGAAACTGATTCGCGAAGCTTGCACTGAAAACGGAGCGGCGCTGCTGCTCGTCAGCCACGACCGCGAAGTCCTTGGAGCGTTCGAAAACGTCCGGAACCTGACGGACGTCAACATCAAATAATTGGAGTCCCGACTCAATGAATGGAATCTTTCTTATCGTCCGCCGCAGTCTGCGCCAGCACGCGCTGTCGACGCTCGTCACGATTCTTTCCGTGGCACTCGCGACCGGCCTCGTGATGTCCGTCTTCTGCGTCCGCGACCAGGCTCACGACGCGTTCACCGGAGGCACTGTCGGATACGACGCCGTCCTCGGCGCGCGCGGCAGCCAGTTGCAGCTCGTGCTAAACACCGTCTTCCAATTGGAAACGTCCCCGGGCAATATTTCGTGGGCGTACTATCAAGCCGTCAAAAAAGATCCGCGCGTCAAGCTCGCCGTGCCCTACGCCGTCGGCGACAACCTGCGCGGATTCCGCATCGTTGGGACGACGTCCGAAGTCTTCACCGAGTTTGAATATCAGGAAGGCAAGAAGCTCACGCCCGAATCCGGACGCATTTTCGCCGAACCCAAATCCGGGCCCGACGCAAAGCGCGAAGGTGTCCTCGGCAGTTACGCTGCGCAAAAACTCGGCCTCAAAGTCGGCGACATCTTCAAGCCATTTCACGGACTTTATTTTGATGAGAAAACCCAGCACGATGAGGAATTCACTGTCGTCGGAATCCTCGCCCCAACCAACACGCCCAACGACCGCGTCGTCTGGATTCCTATCGACTGGGTCTACCGCATGAAGGGTCATTACGGCAAAAAAGTCACGGCGACCGAAAGCACCAATCCGTTGAAGAAAGCGATTGTCTCTGAAGTCGAAGCGAAAGCCGGAGAGGACATTCCCGACGAGTTCAAGGAAGTCAGCGCGGTGATGATCAAATTCAATTCACCGATTTCTGGCATGAGCATGAAACAGCAGGTCAACAACCAAGGCAAAGAAGCGACACTCGCGTGGCCGATTGCAGAATCGATGAATGACCTGTTTAACAAAATCGGCTGGATCGATAAAGTCCTCGAACTGATCGCGTACCTCGTCGTGCTCGTGTCGGCGGGATCGATTCTGGCGAGCATTTACAACACGATGAATGAACGCCGCCGCGAGTTCGCAATCCTGCGCGCGCTCGGAGCTCGGCGCGGGACTGTCTTCGGAGCCATCGTCGCCGAAGCCGCTTCCATCGCCGCGCTCGGCAGCCTTTGCGGCTATCTCGTCCACACGATTATTTTGTCAGGAGCGGCAGTCGTCATCCGCCAAAACACCGGCGTGGTACTGGACGTTCTCCAGTTCCATCCCGTGCTCTGGATGGCCCCGCTCGGCATGACACTCATTGGAGCGATGTCGGGAATCGTCCCGGCATTGAAAGCATACGGAACTGATGTGGCGTCGAACTTGACGCCGGTTTCGTAAATTTAAAAACAAGCCGCTTACTCTTGTGCGCGGCTCATCAACAAAGGAGCACGAAAATATGATTCGAAACATCGCCCTGTCCGTCTTTGCATTGACATTGGCACTCTCGTTCGCCACGGCCCACGCGCACGAACACCACGCCCCGCACAAAGGCACACTCATCGAATTCGGCGAGGAATTCGCGCATCTTGAATTGGTCATCGACGCCAAGACCGGTAAGGTCGCAGGTTACGTGCTCGATGGCCATGCGGACAAAGCGGTCCGCGTCGCGCAGAAAGAAATCGTGATCAACGTCACGACATCGGACAAAAACGCCGCGTTCAGTTTCACACTTAAAGCTCAGGCCAGCGTGTTGAGCGGCGAAAAAGAAGGCGACACGTCCGAGTTCTCCGCCCAAAACGACGCACTCAAAGGTCTCTCCGTTTTCGATGCCGTCGTCACCTCGATCACCGTAAAAGGCAAGTCGTTCGAAAACACAAAATTCAATTTCCCAAAAGGAAATGAATAGGTATTCGTCCCCGTGTGGCACTGGCAGGTACCCCTGCCAGTGCTCCGAAATCCGAATCGTCATTTGGTCCAAACCTTTTCAAGGAACATCCCATGAGCACTTCCGACTCCCCGAGCAAAGGCAGCGACATCATGATCGCTCTTGGCGCAATTCTTTGCATTGCGCTCGGTGCATCCATGACGTACTGGCTGACTCACAAATCCGCGCCGGCGACGAAATCCGTCGCAACCATCCCGGCAACCACTCCAGGCACGACCGCGACACTTGCTGCTGCCCCTGCTGCGCATGCCGCCGACTCGTCCGATTTTCTCCCCGTTTCGTTCACCACGTTGTCGAGCTTCTACTACGAACTCCCGGCGCTCGACGAAAAGGCGACGAAATCCACGAAGGAGCAAATCCCGCAGCCGATCAAAGATCTCAGTACCAAGAAAATCGCGCTGCAAGGTTTCATGGTTCCGATCGATTTAAAGAACGGGAAGTCCACCAAATTCCTGCTCGTCAAAGACCAGTCGTTGTGCTGCTTCGGTCGCATGCCGCGCATGAATGAATGGGTCAGCGTCAAGATGAAAGCGGGCAAATCTGCGCGCGTGATTCAGGATCAACCGGTCACTGTTTTCGGCAGCCTTGATGTCGGGGAACTAATCGACAGCGGCGAAGTGCAAAGCATCTACCGCATCGAATCCGAAGATGTCGCCGGGCCGCTGGATTTGTAAGCAAAGTAAGTAGGGCGGGCTTATGGCCCGTCCTACTTTATTATCGCGTGACAAATTCTCCGCGCATGTGTGTACATCCTATTATGCCCCGCGCACGATTCGTTCTCACGTTGCTCCTCGTCACCTCGCTCTCCGCCTATTGCGCCGAGGTTCTCCCCGCGCAACCGGACGCCATTCCTGACGCGTTTTCGCCGCTTGCTCGCTTCAAACATAAAACGGCCGCCGAGTGGCTTGCCGTGCTTCAAACGCGCGACGAACCTGCGCGCTTAAAACTCTCGCTTGATGCGCTCGCTGAAGTCTTACCTTTGCCCCAGGGCAACGAGACCGCAGTCGAGGAACTGCTTGCGGTTCTCAAAGAAACGAAAGACGCTGACACGCTTCGCCTCGCCCTCCGCGCGCTCGCCAAGATCGGTCCTGACGCAAAAGCCGCTGAACCGCCGCTCCTGCTTTTGCTCGCAGCGCAGCGCGAATCCGCGCTCGTTCGAGCCGCCGCGTGCCGAGCGCTGATTCAAATCGCTCCGACATCAGGAAACGTCCGCAGCGCCGTCATCGCAGCCGCGTCCGATGCGAGCGCTGACGTGCGCCGCGATGCTTTTGACGCGCTGATCGTTCTCGCGATGGCCGAGAAATACAACGACGTCCCAGCACAGCTGGAACCTCAACCGGTTATTAAATCAGAACCCGGTCGTTCGAAACAAACGCCACGGACTCCATCCGCCGCACCTGCATTGCCACTCCCGCTTGAGACGCTCGCGAAAGCGGCGTTGATGTCGCGTGATGCCAAAGATGCGGCATCCGCGCTGCAAGCGCTCGGAACGCTCGGCGTTGAACCTCTCGTCCGGGCGCTGCAAAATGGCTCGCCGCTCGCTCGTGCGGCAGCGGCGGACGCGCTGGGCCACATGCAGAACTCGGCCCAGCGCGCGCTCCCTGCACTGCTTCAAGCGGCTCGAAAAGAACCCGACCGCCGCGCACGAGACGCGGCACTTTTCGCAGCCGCTGCGCTCAATTCGCACGACCCGGCGGTGCTCGAACTTGTCGCTGATAATCTCGCGGCGCGACCCGATCCGCTCGCGCCGTTTCATGCCCGCACTCCCGACGATATTCTGTTTGACGCGGGGAAAGATGCGCTGCCCGCACTGCGTAAAGCGTTGCGTTCCGACAGTGTCGCAGCGCGTTTCACGGCATTGAAAACACTCGTGCGTCACGTCGCCCCCGATCCCAGCGACGCAAACAAACTAGTGCGTTCGCAAATGCCGCTGATTCCGATCTCGCTCGATGATTGCCTTCCCGACATCGCGGCGCGATTGCGTGATAAGGATGACGACGTTCGTGTCCTGGCAGTCCAAACATTGAACCGTCTCGGTCCCGCCGCAAGTAACTCGCGCGACGCGCTTTTAAAGGCTGCGGCTCCCATCGATAAAGGCACTGAATCAAAAATCACTCAGATATCATCCATCGAATTTCAACGCGCCGCCACGCTCGCAGTCTTGAACGTTTCGCGTGGACCCGGCGATGCGCCGTGTGTGTCGCCGCTCGATTCGCTGCCTGAAGAACGATTGATTGCTTTGCTCTCAAGTGCGTCTGCGTTTGAACGCGCTGATGCCGCGCTGGCGCTGCGAGTGCATCGCAACAGTGCCGTCGTCCCAGTTGAGCTCTTGAAATCGCTTAACGATCCGGACGTCAAAGTTCAACGCTCAGCGGCCCGCGCGCTTGGAGCGTTCGGAGCGGTGGCGGCTCCAGCCATCCCGACGCTGACGTACTGGCTCAGCGCCGAACCGCGCAGCCAGATTTGTGCGGTCGAAGTCCTCGCCGATCTCGGAACGGTTGCCGCGTCCGCGTCAAACGCTCTCGCGAAATCAGCGGCTGAGGACGCGTGGCCGGACGATGCGGCGTTTGAAAAAGCGCTCATCCGCGCGCTGAGGCCGCATGCCGACACAGTCCTTCCCGCGTTGATTGGATACCTGCGCAGCGGATCGCCAGCTGTCCGCGCACGTTCGGCTAAAGCGCTGGGATTGCTCGGGCCAACCGCCTCGGGTGCGCTTGCAGATCTTTTGGAATTGGCTCAGAGTTCCAATGAAAACGAAGCGCGTGCCGCGTTCGAAGCCATACGCGCCATCGGCCCTGAAAAAGATCCCAGCGCGATTTCGTTTTTATCCGGCGTCATCCGCTCCAGCCTGTTTGCATCGCGACGACGATGGGCGGTCGCTGCGCTGGGAATGTCGCGGCCCGGTCTCGACGCTGAAACGCCCGAGCGAACTGATGCGCTCATCGCCGCGCTTTCTGACAGTGACGACTCGGTCTGCCAGTCCGCGCGCGACGCACTCATTCACATCGGTGAACCCGCAGTCCCGTTGCTGATAGACGCGCTTTCACGCAACTCCAGCTCCGGTCAATTCTGGATGTTGATGACGCTCGCCGGGATGAAAGCAGACCCAATCACCGTCGTCCCGCGCCTCTTCGCGTTCACGCTGCCCGGAGTGCCGTCTACAAAACGAGTCGCCGCCATCGATGCTCTCGGCACTTTTTTCGCGACCACACCGGGCGTCGAATCTGCGTTGCTGCGAGCATTAAAATCCGATGAAACGGTTGTCGTGCAAGCTGCCCAGCGTGCACTTCTTCCCATCGCGCAGAGCGTTCGGCCAGCGCTTGAACGCATGCTTTTAGACCGCGATCCTGTCGCTCGTAAACACGCGGCAGAGATACTTGAAACCATTCGATAAATTTGCTTTAAATACCTCTCGTTTTTGTGGTCGTTGTCGATATAAATACATCCACAACTCACCCAATTATCGGAGAAAGCTACATGCCACGAGGTTCCTATTCGCCCGATTTAAAAGATAAAATCGTACAAGCCGCGATCAAAGCACGTGCGGATCATAAAACGTGGGCGCAAGCGCATAAGGCCGCAACGGATCTTGGATATGCTGGGAGTCTTCAGGGCATCATCAAGTTGATGCGTGCCTATGAAAAACGACAGACTTCCGTCGTGCGACGACCTGGCCGACCTGCGGGCAGCAAGAATTCAATGAAGGTTTCTGCGATTGATTTATCAACGACTGGCTTGGATTCCGCCATCGCGTCTCTGGTCAGCAATGTTGCCAATAAACGGATCAACGAGGCGCTCGACCGCGCCATCGCGATACTACAAAGTATGAAAGTTTAACCTGCTCCTACCGCTTGTACTCGAGGAGTTTTAACGTATCAAACGCATGGTTGATTTCACAGAGGAAATTGGCCAGCTCCTTGGTCACCAATGGCTGCGCCATGACCGTCGATTCGCCCATGAATACGGGTTCACCGCTCTTCAACTTTCCGCAGGTGTAAAAGCGGTGCATCGCGCGGCGGAGGCGGATTTCGCTCAGATGCAAATCTAATAGAATTTGAGTCCCCGCCGTCGTCGCTTCCGCGCCGTCTTTGAAATGGCGCGGATCGAACACGGTGTGCTGTCGGGCGTACAAATGCTGCTGCATCCCGGCGAGTTTTTCGATACGTTGCGCGACTTTGTCGTCTCCGAACAAATTATACTTCCGCTCCTTTTCAACGTACCGACGGATCGCCGCGATGCGCTCGGCTTCGTCAGCCCGGCCCGCGTAATGCGTCCTGACTTCCTTTTGATACGGTTCGTTGTGTTTCAAAATATCGATAACTTCTGTCAGTACGCGCGGAATTTTGCACTGCCACGCCGCTTCAGTGATCGGCCGTGCTTTTGCATCGCTGCCCGGTTCGACGATGCGATTGTAACGGCGCCGGTCTTCCTGGCTGATCGACGACGGATGAGCCAACTCCGGCATGCCTGGAAGTTTGTTCGCCGTCTTCGACAGTTCTTCGAACTGCGGCTTGACCGTGTGTTCGTAGACGTCATCGCGCGACATGCCCGCGCGAAAGACGACGGCGTCGAGTTTCATCAAGCGCGTCTGCACACCCGTCAAACTCGGGCCGAATGCTTCGATCTGAATCTTGCGGCATCCCGGCAAATTTGTCGGGTCCGGTATTTCGTAGGCTTCGACGATCACTTCCACTTCGCCCTTGGTTGGGACGAGCAACGGATACGTGAACGTCGTCGAGATGCTCGTCGTCAATTCGCTGGGATCGATGAAGCGTTCGAAGCAGATGGATGCGAGCGCCACGCCCGGCATGACCACGATGTCCTGATGCGCGAGCAAGCGCGTTCCCAGCGTGTAGGTCCGCTCGGCCGGCCCAGCGCTCGCAAGCAGTCCGTCCGTGCCGCCGACGCCTTGAGCTGCGAGCAATCCCAGCATCCACTGAATCGCGTGATCCGGGCGGTGGTGCACCGGGTTCGCGTCGTGGTTGTACAAAATGCTGACGATCACTTGTTCGCCGAATTGCAGCGGAATCACAGCGCGACCAATCGGTACGCGAGTCTCTGTCGGGGTTGCTGCGGCGGGATCGCTCACAAAATCATCCTCTGATCAATTCACAGTGCCGGTGCAATGAGTGCTTCAAACGAAACGCGCCGGGATGTGTTAAGTAAATCGAATCCCGGCGAAATTGCAATAGCCGTTCCGCTGAAAATGAAATTCCGAGTGCGTTTCATTTGCCGCATGGGACATATTGAACGCCAGGGATTTTGCCGCTTACTTGCGTGCGCGGCTCTTGAACGATTATTTTGCGGGTGTCGGCATCGTCAACACCAGCGGATGGCGTCGGTCTTTTGCCTCGCGCTCGAAAATGGGGCCGACTGTCACGACGACATTTGATCCATCTGTGACTGCGGTTGAACAATCCGGCGACGCAGATTGTTGGCCCGGTCCCGGATGATTGACGTACGCTTTTTTGAACTTCGGCGCTTCACCATTAATGCGCGGATAGCCGAACGTGACTTTCACGCTGGGGATTTCACTGTGTGGAATTTTGGCCGTCGAATAGACTTCGACAAACGCGGCGTGTCGCGCCCAGAACGTCAGGTCTTTTCCTTCAAATCTCAGACTCCCGATGAAGCGTTGAGCGCCCGTTTCGTGCGACGTGACGTAGCAGCTGATCCACGTGTAATCCTGTCCGTCGATCACTTCCGTATCCGTCGCGCGGAGGCTCCATGTGTACGTGCCTTTGTTCCACACAAATGGGCGCCGAACGCTGACGAAATCGCCTTCGTAATCCGCCGCTTCGTAATATGAATCAGCGGCTCCGCGTGCTTGGGAGACCGACAGTTTGCCTTTGCCCCAGCGCGAAAAGATGCAGCCTTTTCCCATGTGTGCGCGGACGTGTTCGGTCTTCGATGGCCAGCCGTTCGCGTTCGATTGCAAACCACCGTAAAATTTGATTCCACTCAATTCGCCCAACCCGCATGGCGAGACATACAGATTGACCGTGGAGGGCACATCGCGGTCAATTGTCACGTCCATGTCGAGCGATTCGAAATGTGCTGTTGGTTGTTCGAACTCCCACCAAATGTCGGCGAGATGCCACGGCAGTTTTGGCAGGTCTTTCTTGGCCGGTTCTGCTGGCTTGGGCGTGGTGGGCTCTTCAGCATGCAGAGAGATGAAGGACAGTCCCAGGACGAAAATTAGAGGAAATATAGAGCGCACAGTTGAAGACCTTTTTCAAGTTATGGACCCAAGCACAGCTTTAGCGAAACCACGTAGAGTAGAGCCAATTTTTAATCGGCTTAACAGGCGCGAGAATGAGCCGATTAAAAATCGGCTCTACACGTTTAGATTTTGACGATCTTGCGTTCGCGGACGGATTTCGCTTCGGCGTGAACGAGCGCGATTGAATCGCGGGCGTCTTGGACCGTGATCACCTTCGGCTTCTTTTTGTTCTGGATGCACTCCAGGAAATAATCGATTTCGAGTTCCCAACCGTTCTGCGTTGCGACTTTCACGACTTCGCTTTCCTTTTCGCCTTTGCGATGCAGCATCAGCACTTTGCCTTCGCGCGCGGCATCGAAGTCCACTGTGGCGTTGTCAAACACGGCTGTGTAGCGCATCGTGAAGGGGTAGGATGTGTCGGCATTCCAGCCGCCTTCAGCAACGACGACCAGCTTCGGATTTTTGAAGAGATAACTTGTCACCACATGATCGATTCCGTCGCGCGTGGATTTTCCACCGTTGCCGACGGAGAACACGGCCTGTGGATTTCCGAAAGCAAAGCGCACAAAATCAGCGTCATGAATATGAAGATCGAAGAGCGCTGCGCCTGACAATTTGGGATTCAAAATCCAATTGTTCGCGGACCATCCCGGCGCAGCGGCAAAGCGCTTGAACGTTGCTGAATGAAGCTTGCCGAACTCTTTTGACACAATCGCTTTTTTCAGCCATGTCCACTCCGGCCAGAAGCGCATGCAGTGAGCGGGCATGATGAATACTTTTGATTTTTTCGACGCGGCAACAATTCGGTCGGCCTCTTTCAAATCAACCGTCAGCGGCTTTTCGCACAGCACATATTTGTTGGCTTTCAAGGCCTTGATCGCGATGTCGGCGTGCATGTACGTCGGCAAACAGATGTCCACGGCATCCACGTTCGGATCGGCGATGAGTTCGTCGGGATCGCAGTATGCTTTGACTTTCGTCGGATCGACGTTTAATTTTTTCGTATTGCCCACATTTCCGCCGCCTGTGGACAGATTTCCTTTGGTGCGATTCGGATCGAAATCACAATACGCCGTGACCTCCGCGCGCGGATTGTTGAGGTGAATATCGAGATGGGTCCTGCCCATGAAACCAAGACCAATTACGCCCACACGAATCGCCATCGACTGAATCTCCTTTCGCGGACCACGAATAAAATGCCGGGATAATGAATTGGATTATAGTGCAAAATGGGGGATGACCAGTCGCGTAAAAGCGCAAAAGTCTTGATGTTTTGCGGGGACAGCGAAAACGGCGAAAGGCAACAGCGAACGGCGAACAGCAACGGCTTTTAACCGCGAATAACGCGAATTGACGCGAATTTTCGCGAATAGTTTTTAGGGGGAACGGCATGAATTGATTTTAGTGGATGAAACAAGATTCACAGGCAGATGCCATTTGTTTGCGCGCGGCTATTGGCAATGAGCGCGTGATATTTCCCTCTAAAAAAATTCGCGAAGATTCGCGTCAATTCGCGTTATTCGCGGTTTAAAAAAGCTGTTCGCCGTTTTCGGTGTCACACGTTTGGCCCGGTGAAAATTCGGATGATGCCGAAGAGGATCATCAGTCCGAATGTGATCGGGGCTCCCCAGGCGAAGGCGTTGGTTTGATCGAACCAGATTTTGAGCTTGGGAAAGAAATGGGTCAGGATGGGCCAGAGTGCGATGCTGATGACTGCGGCGTAGAAGATGAAACCGAAGGGATTGAAGTGCAGCGCGTCACCGAAGCGACCGTGCGAAATGGCGCAGAAGGAACGCGTCAAGCCGCAGCCGGGGCAGGGATGGCCGGTGTATTGTTTGAACGAGCAGAGCTGCAATTTCGGCAGCGTCTCCGGTTCAAAAATCGCGCTGACCACCAAGACTCCGGCGGCTCCCAGCGCGATCCAAATGGTGATATATCGGAGCAGTTTTAGCAGCATACGTGCGTCATAACGGATCGTGTTTCAGAAGGCAACTGCAAGCGCTCTCCGCCGCCCTGAATGCCGAGAGCGGAAAACGCCGCTCGGCATTCAGGCAACGTGAATTTACTTACTGGCTTTTGCTTTGACTTCTTTGACTTCTTTGGCTTCCTTGACGAAGTGCGCGCCAATCAGCTTGGTCATCTCGAACATGTCGACAACCTTCTTGCCGCCGAAAATCGCCAGGAGCTTTTCGTCCGCAATGATGTTGCGCTTTGCTGCCGGGTCCTGAAGCTTGTGCTTCTTGATGTAGGCCCACACCTTTTTGGTGACTTCGGTGCGCGGAAGCGCGTCTTTGCCGACAACTTTCGCCAACGCTTCATCCGGCTGCAACGGCTTCATAAACGCTGCGTTCGGCTTGCGGACAGGTTTCTTTTCCTTCGTGGCCATCGACGACCCTCCTCAAAAAAATTGAACGTTTCCGGGCCGCCACGTCTGGTTTCGCCGCGTGCCCGCTCTATGGAACAACATTAACTATGCCCACTTTCATAGGGGAGTCAATGGTTCTCCAGAGGGAAAATCGGCTATTTGATGAGATTTGATAATAAAAATGTTATAAAAACGGTCTAAAACACCTCAATTCCCTTACAAATCCGTGCGAAGGCTGATTTTTTTGCGCGATCCTCCTTGTGACTCTCATTGAGAGACTCGTGTTCATCACACGAAATTTTGATGAAGAATCTCCATTTTCTCAGCGTCTTTGTCATGTCGAGAATGGCCCGAGCATCCATTACTTAACGATCCGCGCTGGTTTTTCGTGATGCGCCGGACAGATGCAGTTGCTCGCCATTCACACTTCAGATTCAGTTACGAAAGGAGGCGCACTATGATGTACGTGAAGAGTGTTGTTTCGATGGTTGCTGTGGCCACATGGATTCTTGCAGTTGGGGTGAGCGCTGGAGAAGCGGCTCCCAACGATTGGGAATCGCGTGCGAAGAAGTTGGAGGAACGCGTCAATCAATTGGAAAAGAAAATCGCTGAGATGGAAGGCAATGAGGGGCGTGTGATGAAGACGCCGTCGGTTCGGAAAAATTTCAATTTCAAGAACGATGACTTCGAGCGGTTCCTAGATGAAGCTCGCAAGCGTATGATGGATAACAACGACGGCTTCGGTTTTGAGATGCCGCCGATTCCCAATCTCGAGCAGAATTTTCCGGGAATGGGTCGCGTGGGGCGCAAGCCGTCGCTCGGGGTTGGAGTCGATGAAATCAGCGACGAGTTGAAGACGCGCTTCAAGAATGAAGTCAAAGAAGGTGCGTTCGTGATGAACGTCTTCCCGCATTCACCCGCTGATAGTGCTGGGATCAAAGTGGGTGACGCGATTACGACATTCGACGACAAACCCATTACCACGCCCAAGGCGCTGATTGAAGCTGTGAAAAATGCGGCTCCGGGCGCTCACGACATCATGCTCTCCCGCCACGGAGAACTGTTGAAATTTAAAGTTGAACTGAACGCGCCGGACGCGCCGGGGCATGCGGAAAAGCAACTCGATAGTCCCGGAGCGGGTGGCGACATGACGTCGCGCACGGAACTGAAAGTCAGTGCGCTTGAATTGAGCGACGGATTGGCGAAGGAGTTGAAACTGGACGACACCCAGCGCACGAAAGTCCGCGAGATTTTGGCCAAGCATGCGAAGGCGCTAAGCATTGAGGTGGCGAATGAACAGCCGAAAGGCAATCGCAGAAGCAATGGATTTGGCTTTACGATGAACAACCAAATTAATGAACAGGCAAAGAAACACACTGATGCGGCGGCAGCTGATTTGGTGGGCGTTTTAAACGACGAGCAGATGAAAAAGTGGAACGATTATCGTGTGGCCAATTCAAGCATCTCGTTCTCGCAATCCATGCAGTTGGGGAAATCGTTCCCCCGCACTGAACCCAAACCCAAGTTAAAGACCATCGACCCTGACGACGATGGTCCGGTGAAGTTTTAACGGCATGTTTCGGGTTTCGTGTTGGGATGACGACACGAAACCCGAAACAATGATGTTACGGTTTCAAAACGGCTTTGACGAGATCGCCTGACTGCATCCCGTCGAAGCAGCTTTTCCATTCGGTGAGCGGCGCGACGCGGCTGAGAATTGGGTCCATGTTGAGTTGGCCGCTCGCCAGCATGCCGAGAACTTTTTCCCACATCGGCCAGTTGTGACTGAAGCTGCCTTTTAGTGAGACGGCTTTCTGGACCAGCAAATCGAGCGAGAAGTTGCAGGGCTGCGGGCCCCAGCCGACTTTGCTGACCTGGCCATTCGGGCGGACCCATTCCAACGCGCTGCGCAACGTCGCGCTGACTCCGGCTGCGTCGATCACACAGTCCACTCCGTAGCCATCGCCGACTGTTTTCATGAATGCAGCCACGTCTTCGCCGTTCGCGCCGAGCGTGTGCATTGCACCGATTTGCTTCGCGAATTCAAGGCGCTTTGTGTCGGCTTTTGTACCGACGACGATGAGCGGGCTTGCGCCGCAGAGTTTGGCCATCGCGGCGCAGAGCAGACCGATGGGGCCGGGTCCGATGACGACGACGCTGTCGCCGGGCTTGATGTGGGCGTTGTTGCAGACGGCGTTGTAAGCCACGCAGCAGGGTTCGGTCAGCGCGGCTTTTTCGTACGAGAGGCCGTCGGGAATTTTGTGGAGGCAGCGTTCGGGGACGCGGGCGTATTGAGTCATCGCGCCGTTGACGCCGTAGCCGAAGCCGAGGCGGTTGGGGTCGAGGTTGTAGAGGCCTGATTTGACGAAGGGCGAATTCTCCGGCAGCACCGCCGCCGTTTCGCTGACGACGCGGTCACCTTCTTTAAAGGCTTTGACATTCTTTCCGGCTTTGGCGATCACTCCGCCGAATTCGTGGCCGAGGACGACGGGGTAGTTGACTTTCCAGCTGTGCGATCCGTGGTACTGATGCAGGTCGCTGCCGCAGACGCCGACGGCTTGGACGGCGAGCAGGACGTCGGTGTCGCCGAATTCCGGTTCGTTGACGTCGCGCAGTTCGACGGAATGGGGCGTGGAGGAGAAATTGACAAGTCCGAGCATGTTTCAAACATCCCTTCTTGATAAGGTGAATCCAACTATACGAGTCGCAGCTTACTAGGAATACGCCGTGATTCGACTTGAAATGGGCAGTTTATCGAACGAAATGGGAACTCCGAAATCTCGGCTTGATTAGTGTCGATAGTACATTATAGGTCATTAAATATCTATTATCGGACACACCTGCACATTTATACCTCGTTATCGGACGCTATAATTAATTTATTTAATTTTATAAACTATTTTTTGAATGGATGCACTTCTTAATCGTTATCATATACGGCAGAGGATGCCGATGGGAATGGGTTTAAAACTGGGGGAGACGGCCATGAATCAGACGATGACGACACGATGGATGGGGCTGGTTGCGTTGGTGGTGTGCGTGGTAGCTGGAACGGCTCAGGCGGCGACGCATGTAGATGTGGGGATTGGTTTCGGGGGTGGTTATTCGCCGCACTATGCCCCGCCGGTTTACAGCGCGCCCGTTTACACAGCGCCTGTTAGCTCGGGCTATTATGAGACTCGCGTCGAACGCGTCTTGGTCGCGTCGGAGCGCACAGAACGCCGCTGGCAGGAAGGCCGATATGAAACGCGCTACATCAATGGATATGCTCAAACGGTTTGTGTCAGCCAGCCGGGATGGCGCGAGTACTGCGTTCCGGCGCAGTATGAAAACCGGACTGTACGCGTGTGGGTGCCGACTTATTGTGCGCCGACGTATACGTACTCGAATTACTACACACCGAACTACTACTCGCCTAATTACTGTACGCCGAACTACTGTGCGCCGCGTTACTCCTCGCCGAGTTTTGGCTTGGATTTGAACTTCCGCAGTCGGCACTAAAGGTTATTTAACCTACTATTATTTGTGACTGAAAGAGCCGAATTGGATTCGGCTCTTTTTGTTTTGAGGTGCGTCCAGTGTCTGGAGAATTTATGTCGCCCCTTCAGGGCTTCAACGATTCGCGCATCGATTCCCAGGGTTTACGCCCTGGGCTACATTATTTCGCCCTTTCGGGGCTTACAGCATCGCGTTTCAATTCCCAGGGCGTTGCCCTGGGCTATCGCATTTTGCCCCTTCGGGGTTGACAGCGAACGGCGCATTCCGGTTAATGACAAGTCAGCTGTTCATGCTTCATGACGAAATGAGACATGGGGACTCAGAGGACGAATGGGGCGTTCACACTACTGACTTGTTAGTCACTATTGCGAACGATTGAGCCGAATGAAATTCGGCTTTACGTAAAAAAAGCGGAACGATCTGTGGGGATCGTTCCGCTCTTTTTTTGTGGCTCAGATTGTGTTTTGATTACTTCTTGTGTTCGACCGGGGCTTCGCCTTTGTCGAGCTTGGCTTTGTAGCCATTGGCTTCTTTGGCGAGGAGGGCGTTGAAGCCTTTTTCGAAGAGCGCCAATTCTTCGTCGGTGAACTTGTGTTCGTCGCCGTCTTTGAGGCCGACGATTGTCTTCATGTCCGGCTCGTTTTTCAGGTCTTTACCGAAGGCGTTCAAGTTTTCCTTGGTCGCTTCTTCCTTCTTTTCCTTGCTGTATTCGTGGCACATGTGGCAATTGGCGAGTTTCTTTTCAACCAATTCCGGGCGCATCTTCTTGAGTTTCGTCAGGAATGCCTTCTGCGCGAAAATCGGCTGGGCCATCAATGCGACGGCGGCAATCGCTCCCAACATGGCGACGAGGCGCGTCGCGGTTTTCTTGCTGTTCTTCATCGTTCTTCCCTTCCCTTCTAAAAAATATAAGTCCCAAACGGCTCACAGGCCCAACGAAATGGTACACTCTTTTACACCAAAGTCCGCGCAGAAAAAGCACTGCTTTTTACCTTCACGTAAATTAAACGTGTTCACGCGTGTTTTATTCACCTTCAATTTTCGTTTGGCAGATGTGACGCGTGGGGTACAACGCGTGTGCGTATACCGACATATTTTTGTTTGACCGGACCGACCCGTCACCGAGATGATCGCATGAAGCGAGCTAAATTTTTTTTGATTGCTTTGACGCTGCTGGCTTGGGCGACGAGCGCGGCTGAAACTGAAACGGTTCCGAGCGCGAAAGCGTTGCGCGGGGCGTTTGAAACGGGTGATGGAAAAGTCTGGACGCTGCCCGCTGATGCCACGCAAGCGTCACG
>JBAXUS010000469.1:0-2086 GCA_037129555.1 Planctomycetota bacterium | reverse complement strand
GGCTGCTTCGTCGTGAACGGATACGGCGCGATCTTCGGACGTGCCGCGCTGATGCGTCCCAGCAATGTACTTTTACCGGCGTTCGGCAGACCGATCAATCCGGCGTCGGCGATGAGTTTCAATTCCAGATGGAGCTCGCGCTCTTCGCCGTCCGTGCCCTTTTCAGCGTGGCGCGGAGTCTGATGTGTGGAGGTCGCGAAATGTTGGTTGCCGCGTCCGCCTTTTCCGCCGTTAGCTGCGATGAAACGCTGTCCGGCTTCGGTGAGATCGCAGAGAATTTCCTTCGACGCGGCGTCACGGATGATCGTGCCCGGAGGGACTTGAATGATGATGTCGTCCGCGCCGCGACCCGAACAATTCTTGTTCGATCCACCCAAACCGTCGGCTGCTGCGATGCGCCGTCGGCGATAGAGTGGCAATAACGTGTCGATGTTGCGCGTGGCTTCGAAGACAATGTCGCCGCCTTTGCCACCGTCGCCGCCTGCCGGGCCGCCCCAGGGCATGAACTTCAAACGCAAAAATGCAACGGCTCCATCGCCGCCATCGCCGGCCTTAACTTTAATCTGTGTTTCGTCAATAAACATGCGGTGCGTCGATCTCTGAAAAAGAGTAGGACGGGCTTAAAGCCCGTCCCAAAAATTTGCGCATTCTGACGGGCTGTAAGCCCGTCCTACTTGAGCGCGGCGTTCTTGCGAACGTCATCCAGAGTGTAGTCTACCAGAAGTTCGCCGTTTTCATAGACCGTAACGAGTTTGCATTCAACGCTCGTGTCCGACATCGGCACCGTGACGTACGAACCATCCGCGAGTTGGCCCAATTTCAGCTTGCCCTTCTTGGAGGCTTTGCTCGCGTCCTTCGGGCTTTTGTAAATGTCATGCCACTCGCCGTTGCGGCATTGCGCGCTGCTTTTGAACGCAAAACGCTGCATGTCGCGATGGACTTTTTGAAGCAGTCCGCCGCCCATGCCGAAGACAAGATTGTCGGCGCTGAAACCCGCTTCCGCTGCGGCGACGAGAATCTTGTCTATGCCGTCTTTGTCGATGCCATCGCCCCAGAGTGAGCGGACTTTCGGATGCAGAACTTTGAAGCCTTTTGAGTTGATCGTCCCGCCGAAATTTGCCCACAGACTGTTTAAAATCCAGACCATTTCGGACTCGGGCGTTTTGTGTTCGTCGGTCACGCTGTCCGGGCGCACGACGAATTTCGCGCCTTCATTACGCCCCAGAATCCGCTCTTTGAATTTCTTGCCGACGATGGTATCGACGAAATTATAGATGTCGTAACTGTCCGAAACGACGCTGAGAATTCCGCCGGGATACGCATCGATCAAATCGCTGACGACCTGTTCCTCGCCATCGCGCCCGCGGCTGGTCATGATGCTGTGCTCGGTCGCGGCGACGGAATAGGCGATGCCGTCGAAGCTCTTGTTTTTCGTGTAATACTCGGCGAGCAATTCAATCGCCGGGACGGTGTCGGTGCCGAGGAAATTGACCAGATGCGCAGCTCCGCCAATCTCCGCGCTTTCGTCCGAACTCGCACCGCGATAACCGAAATCGTGGAGCATGAAATTGATTCCGCCAAGATCGTCGGCCGTTTTTTCGAGCTGCGCTTTGAATATCTTTTTGGTCTCGCGGCTGAGTGTTGCGACCGTCGACGGATACCATGCGTGAGTCAGCAGGGATTCGAGTGCGTTCGTTAGCCAGAAGCATTCCGGCGCGGTGTTTTCGACGGTCATCATCACGTTGCTGACACCGACGGGAGTGCCTTCTGAAATCGCTTTGATGCGGATGGGCAATTTACCGCCACACTGATTCAAAATGAATTCCCAGCCCGCGCGATTGAAGTACGAGTCTCCACCGAAATGAGCTTTGCAGAGCCGCGCGGCTTCTTCAATTTTCTCACGCGTGACGACGGCACCGACGAGATTGCTCTTGAGTAGATATTGCAAACCGAAGAACACAGTCGTGTCCCACTTCGCCCCGCCACGGCTCTCAAAGTACGAGTACACATACTCGGTGCCTTTGGGATATTGGTTCCAATGATTGAGCTTGTAGCTGTCGGTTTTGAGAACAATGTTGTTCATGGA
>JBAXUS010000468.1:0-2099 GCA_037129555.1 Planctomycetota bacterium | reverse complement strand
CGACACCACAATCAACACCGCAAAGCCCAGCGGAATCGTCACGATTCCCGGTTGATTAAACGGCATCAATGCGCTCGCCGGATCCGCTTTATAAAGGTGCTGATACGCGTCGCTGCTTAACAGAATCCATGCGAGCGATGAGAATAATCCCGCCAGAATTCCATACGTGATGCCCTGCTTCGTGGTGCCCTTCCAGAACAACAGCATGATCAAAGACGGCAGATTCGCTGACGCCGCGACATTGAACGCCCAACCCACCAGGAACGAGACGTTGAACGATTTGAAGACGATGCCGAGAATGATCGCCAGCACGCCAACGACGACGGCCGCGAACTTTCCAGCGCGTACTTTTTCATGATCGTTCAAATCGCGCTGCATGTAGTTCGTCATCAAATCATGCGCGACCGCACCGCTCGCCGCGATGATCAATCCGCTGACCGTTCCCAGCACTGTCGTGAACGCAATCGCCGAAATGATCGCGAACTCCAATTCGCCGAAACTCTTCGCCAACAGTGGCGCGCTCATGTTCGTGTTTGTCAAATCCATAGCACCACTGGTCATCGCGCCGAGGCCGAGGAACACCGTTAGAATGTAGAAGAATCCGATGCTCGCAATCCCGACCACTGTGCTCTTGCGCGCGTCGGCCTGGTCTTTGACGGTGTAGTAGCGAATCAAAATATGCGGTAGCGATGCCGTGCCGCAGAACAGCGCGAGCATCAGTGAAACGAAGTTCAGCTTCTTCTTCCAATCATCTTTGCGGATGCCGTCAAACGCCGGGTAGTTTCCGGGCATCAACAGTTCTTTTCCGGCGACGATCTTCTGATAATAAATCGTGATGTCCGCATCACCGTCCACAATTTTTTCTTTTTCGGTCGCCCATTGCACGACGCTGCTTTCCGATAGTGTACTGAAGAAACTAAGCGGTCCCAGCGGGCCCGTCGATTCGACCCCGCCCGGCAACGAAGCCAGCGAACCCACAGCGTGAATTTCATTCGCGCCCGTCTCACCAAGCTTGAGGTGACAGCCGTTCGCGAACGTCCCGTTTTTCGATTTTGCAAGTGATTGTGTTTCGCTTAGCAGGTCGCCGTTCGGGCCGCCTTTGCGCCAAATCTCGATGCCTTGCGTCTTCTCGTTTTTGAATCGAACATACGGCACTTTCGCCCACCCGCCTTCAGCGGACAGCAGCTTCAATGACGGGTCGCCTTGCAACGTTGGGAGCGGAATATCGCGTTTGTAATTCCAATACGTTTCTTTGACATAATCCGGCTTCGTTGTGAACCCGCGATTCAAAATCATGACCGTGAGAATCGTACAGAAGATCACGAGCATCGAGCCTTTGATGAATTGAACGTACGTCGTCGAAACCATGCCTGCCGTGGTGACAATCAGGATCACGATCACGCCGACGACAACCACGCCTTGCCAATGTTCCAGCCCCAGCAACGGCGTCACCAGTGCACCGGCTCCTACCATCTGCGGGATCAAGTAGAAGAGGCTGACGATTAACGTGCTGATCGCAGCGGCCAGTTTGATCCCGCGCGAATTGAATTTGTTATCGAGTGCGTCAGCGAAGGTAAATCGTCCAAGCCGCTTCAACGGTTCTGCGATGACGAAGAGAGCGACAACCCATCCGGCCAGAAATCCGATCGAGTACAAAAAGCCGTCGTACCCATAGTTGGCAATCAATCCGCAAATACCAAGGAACGATGCAGCGGAAAGATAATCGCCAGCAAACGCGATCCCATTAATGAACCAATGCACGCCGCCATGTGCCGCGTAATACCCCTTCGCGGATTTGGCTTTGCTGCCCAGAAAAAAGCTCAAACCCACCACGGCACCGACGAAAATAAAGAACACGATCAAGGCGATTGTAGACGGATGGTATTGCATGAAAACACTCCAATTAGACAGCGTGTTGTGAGGAATCGTGATACGAGTTCCGGGCTAATCGTGGCGGGCAATCAACAACCCGAAACACGAAACGCGAAACCCGAAACTTAGTTTTTTGAAGGCCGGCACAATTGCATGTAAATCCCGGCGAGGACGAGCGCGGCGACGATCAGGCCGACGCCGTACCACAGCGCGAGGTTGATGCCGTA